>JAOAIV010000038.1 GCA_026414525.1 Candidatus Bathyarchaeota archaeon
GCGCTATCCTGCATTTTTCTGATGAGAAAGTAGTGTAGTAAGCACCCCTATCATAGCCAAGAATCGCAGCCATCATCCCCGCTATCGTGGTTCTAGGCGGAAAGGAGTAGCTGAGGGAGCTTGTTGTTGAAAAATGCTTTCTAAAATGTGCGAAAAAGCATTTTGCGTCGAAAACAACTAGTTTAATGTTCAACCTCTTCACGCTTTTTTGACGATAGCTTCTAACTGTGCGTCAGTCAGCTTATGTGGAAGATCTTGGAACTTTTCAGCGCAGCATTTCCTAATGAAGTCTTTTACAGGGTTTAATTCCTCGCTTGTTATGGCGTAAACTTTGGATATGAGGTCAAGGTTCCTTTTTATATGGTTGACTAAGCCGTCAAAGTTTAAGTCGAGATCCTCTAGGTTCCTAATGGCTTCTGTTTTCGGCGTGGCTTTAACAAACCTTCGCAGGTCGCCGAGAACCGTTTCAGCGTCTTTGTACTCGATCCTTAGGTAAAGGTGCGGCCTCTCGCCTATTTTGCTTCTAGTTGTCGGCTGGACGTGGAGGGCTTTCCAGAGAAGGTTGTCTAAAACTTTCAAATCGTCCTCCGTCATTCCCGTCCCTTTAGCTCTTCTGCCGCTTACAACGCCGTAGAAACCTATTAATGAATAGTAGACACGCCAATCCTTGCCGAACGTGCCGTATTCTTCTTCTCTGCCGGAAAAGACAGAGGTTATTGTGAAGTCTGCGATTTCAACTTTATGAAGCGAGAAGCCCCAAGCGAACTGTACTGGACCAATGAACGATTTTGATGCACCTCTTTCTGCTTCGCCTTTGCCAATAGGAACTGTTGCCCCGAAAAGCCTAGCATCCAAGCATTTTCTTAACACTTCATGCACCCTGCTTTCGTCAAATGTTCCTAGAAGCTTCTCGACTCTGGTATCGGCTCTGACGCTTTCCCCGGAGATTTTCGTTACATAAACATAATCTTCGCCGAACTTCTCGACCAGATAGTCCCTGAAAAATCTCTTAAGCCTAACGTCTGAAACTAGGTTTATGTTTGTTTTCGGATCAATCCTCGGCCTGTTTTCAGCGTCCGGATCACCGTTTGGATTGCACATTTTCGCCTCATATATCAACAGGATCTCGCTGTTCAGAAGTTCCTTCTCCATCCAGCGTTTCACCTCCTTATAGCTTGAAGGGTAGCATAAGCGTACCCGGAAAGAATATAGAATACGTTATCTATCGGGTTTCTAAGCAATTCCAAGTTTCTGTCCAACATCGCCTTCATACATGCGTATATAGCTTCGTTGCGACTGTCTAACACCCTATAGTTTCTCAGTCCCTCAAGCACGTAGTTAGCTAGAAGTTTAACTCTCTCAGCAGACATACCCTCAAAGTTTATCTTGTTTAACACAGCCTTTTTGCTATCGCCCTTCTTATACTGCTCTATTCCTATTTTTCCAACGAGAACACCAAGCAGGAATAGTGCTTTCTGCCATTCCACATAGTTCATCTTTGAAAAGAAATCCTCAACGTCCTTATCGGGGATTTCAAAAATACCTACTCTACTTTCCTGCTCCAGTCGAATCGCCCCCACTTCTTTCAATAGTTTTAATAACATGTTATACTTTAAAAGTCCACCGCAAAGCTGTACTTCTTCAGTCTTTTTAGGCGGCTGTCTAATGTTATATCCCTTATATGTTCCATGCTTGTGAATACTCGCGAAGAGAACAGCATTGGAAATTATGTTGTCCTTCGGGTAAGCCGTTCCGCGAAGTAGCGACTCAAACAACTCTACTAAAGGCTTCCAATTCATCACTTTGCCTTCTCGAACGCCGAGGGGGAATATTGAAAAAATGTCTTCAAAACCTATGGACCAATTATCACCCTTCTCCATAAAGAGGCTAGCAACTTCATTTGAAATCCTAGTCATAATACGCGATAATTCTATAAGCCTCATCACAGGTACGTCTTGAATTAGATGTTGAAAGTGGAAGTGAGACGACTCCCCATAACCGAACAATACATTTAAAATGTATGTTGAGGGGAACCCGTACATGCTGTCTAACTCCATCATATCCTCCATGATCTTCTCAACCTCTTCCAGGTTTTTGTAGACGCTAACCGCCCCAAACGCTTTATTTCCTTCTGAAGCAATACCATCAAGCGTTTCAGGCATCAATTTAGTCCCGAGGATTTTGGGTATAAGGAATACCCTCAATTTTCCAGGCTGTTTGGTGGATGCACCTATAGAGAAGGTTAATTTTTGCTCAACAAAACCCAAGCCGAGAAGCATTTTTCGTTTACAGTCTATGCATACGGCGTGCGCTTTCATCGTTGCCCATGGGCTTCTGCTTAACTCAGGCATAAACCCCGCCTTGTCAAGGTTATAGATACATAGAATCGTGCCCTCCCGATAAGATGGATTCGTTAAAACGTCTTTCTCCATACCACAAATGTGGCAGACCCCACGCACCACCGGATATTCATCACTCTCACTTACATAAGCCACATAATACAAAAGTTTCCTATAGCCAGGCTCCTTTGCTAGGTCTATGATCACCCCATCTCTTTTTACACAAGCAGTGTAGAGAGCAACCTGTTCCTTTACCTTGCCAAGCAACTCATCCAGATCCTCAACATGACTTTTCTTTTTAGAGAAGAACTTCAGCTCCACCTCTTTGAGGAGTGCTAAAAGGTTCATAACATCCGTGTCGCAGAGTTTTCCGTCAAAAGTACAGATTATCTGTCCAATCGCCCATTTTTTAGGCTTGCTTGAATCGAGCAGATATTTAGGATCGTCGGTTGTGAGCACCAGTTGCGGTTTTTGACCCCTTGCGTTGCCGATCCAGAGATATTCCTCCGCCGTTTTCTGAGTGCATTTAAAGCTATAGTCACATTCCAGTTTCCCGTTGTCCAAGTTGAAGATTACCTTTGCAAGAAACACTTCTCCGCCTCTACCTTTGGTTTTTATTTTTTCAATTTTAAACTCGCTTCGACCAGCAGAGAGAACGGCCTCGCCTATCTCCTTTAAAGCCTCAAACATTAAACCACCTCAAACATTCCAAAACCCTGCGAGTTTTTAGCCCCTAAGCCCGCTTCATACGCTGTCATAAGTAACGATTTTGGACCGCTTAAAAGAAAACGGCCCATCCAACCCTTTATTACCGTGCCCTTATACAACGTGACCACTTCTTTAACCTCTAATGGTTCAATCTTGATATTTGATTTTATATTTTTGCTTGAAAGCAAGAAATGCTTCTTTTTTAAATTTGAATCGACAAGGACTGAAAACTCCTTCTCATAAGGTGAAAAATAATACGTTTTTTTCTTGCCATCAGGCGCCATCAGTGTGCTATACACGGTTAAAGGAGAAAGCATTCTAATTTGACAATTTTTCAGATCTGGCTTTGCGGGAAAAGCCAAATCAACAACTTTAAGCGCTTGATCGTCCAAAACAATAAAACCCTTTTTCACAATCGAAGTTGCAAGATCTTCGATAAATTTTTCAATAGGGGAAGAGATATGCAAGGTCAAGTCGCCTTCAAAAATGAACTTTTTGCTTTCTTTATTAAACCTACAGCGGCCTTTAAGCCTTGAAAACGTAAACAGTTTAAACCGCCTCTTACCAAAAAGGAAACCTTTATCATGTAAAAATTCAGCCAACTCTCGCGAAACATTACTGTAAATAGTAGCTTGAATCAGGTAATTGTAATCTGTGGGCAAAATAACCCGCCCTTGTTCAAGGCCTCTAAGGGTTAATCGTAATCTCACAGGTTAAAGACCACCAAATAATTTCTGAACTCTATTTTCACATTTAAGGTAAAGGATATATAATTATAATCGAAGCGCTGCCTAACAGCAAGAATTCTTACCTTCAATCAGAGACTAAAGAAGAAGTCATACAAATTTTATTACAACTTGTGTACTAAATAGTAGATTTCCATTTAAGAGATTAGAAACCAGTGTGTGACAAGGTAAATTGGGATGATGCTAGGCACAACGAACTTCACAACAAATTTCGCTTTTTCTTACATACAAACGCGGGACTAATTTATATTTGCAGATGAAAAGGAGAAGTTGCTAAGGGTTTGCGTTTTAGAGTTTCTTTTTGCTTTGACTGTCATCTAACCTACTATTGCAATTACCACAATTGCAGCTACGACAATTATGATGTTTTGTTCTGCTGTTAGTCCAGCTAGTGCAGGCGTAAGTACAGGCATCGGCGTAGCAGTAGGAGTTGTGGTAAGTAAGCTGAAACGGTTACTGTTATTGGATGAGTGTCAGTGTTTCCTGCAATTTCTTTAACTGTTAATGTTACTGTGTAGGTTTGAACATTGGTGAGTTACGGTTTTTCCAGCCGCTGTTGTTCCGTCACCAAAATTCCATTCATAACCAACTATTCCAATGTTATCTGCAGATGCTCCAGCGTCAAATTTTACGGTTTCTCCAAGGTTCAGGATCGGTCCTGTCCAGCATTGGCTACGGGCGGTGTTTTATCAATTTACGGTTTCCACATTTACGTTTTCAATGTTGCCTGCTTTGTCCACAGACTTAAAAAATGAGAACAGTGAATTTTACGGTAGAAACTCGTAATCACGCCGCGGACAATCATATCACCCCCCCACATTCTACACATAAAATCAGAAGATCCCGGACTCTCAAACCAATTACCATTAATATTTTCGGTTCAGGTTAACATGCGCATTTTAAAGACTTCATCTACTTTTGCCCTTTCTATTAATAACGTCTCCTAAACTTAGGAACCTTAAGTTCGTAATCCTGAGGAGAGGTCTTTGAAGCTTAATTGTTCCGGGGCGATAACGGGGACCGCGGCTTACGCCGTCGGTGTCCGCGACGCCGCCGTTGTTGAAGCCATGTTGAGGGGGCTCAGTAGCGCCGGACCTTAAACCGGGTGAGGAAGTCAACAGGTTTAATGAGTTGATTAGAGATGGTAAACTAGATGAGTTCCCTTTGAATCATAAAAGGCTGCGGGTACCTTGATGCGTAACCGCAATTCTCTACTTCGCCGGAAATATGGTATTGACTCATCATGTCAATCCAACCGTTATGGTTCAGTATCCTGACGTTATTAAAGGCTCGGCTACAGAAGCCGCGGCGAGTTCATAGCCGAAGCAACTAGACTACATTTGCTACGAGAATAACTGAACTTTTAAAAAGCAAAAACGAAAGAAAACATGAAAGTTATAACTGAACTTTTAAGTCTAAACTGAACCGTTTATTTTATGTCCCTCTTTCCAGTATCTTATGAGTTCGAGTACAACATCTTCTAAGCTCCTAGGCTTTCCATTTTTTGATTCGAGGAATCCTCTAATTTTTACAAGTTCCTCTCTGGTACTTTCATAGATCTGTATCGACGTTCTTTTCCCAGGCAATGTTCCCAAGCCTTTTTCAGTTTTGTCGTTATTATGGAATGCGCGTATTTAATGTTTTCCATAGAAAAGTTTATATCTGTCCATCTATTCCATAGAATCCATAGAACACATAAAATGCGTGTGGAGGAGGTTGTATGAGAAAACAAAACAACAAGGCTACAGTTGCCAAACTCCATAACCCGCAAGAGTGCAGCATGGGCTTATCGCCAACTATGACCCAGCTTAAATTGTCCATCGCTATGGAGCTTAGGTCAGAGGGATACAGCAAGGTGTTTTTTGATAAAGTGATCGAGGCCTTTGGGAGAAAAGCGAGGGTTCATGTGTTAGCTGAGGATGAACTTGGGTGTAGCTTGGCGGTCATATGTATGAATAAGCCAGGCGAGCTTGATTTGGGCGGCTTGTCGGATGCTGTTGAAGTAGTCCAAAGGAGTTTAGGCGAGGATGGTGAGGTTGCCATAGCCATACCCGTGGGCTTGCTTGGCAAGGCTAGGAAAATCTTTGGGATTACTCGCAAGGTGTTCCTTGTTGATGAAGAGTTGAGGGTTTGGACGCACTTATGCGATAGAGCCTACACGGGAATGATTAAGCATGTGATGTTAAGTCAACGTCAAAATGGCGCACTGGACGATAAAGAAGACCTACCCTCCAGTTGCGAATGGCAAAATTTAGATTATGTCGTTTAGGGATGGTGGGAACATTGAGCCAGATCGGTGAAGCTTCCGCCATAATCACTGCACAAGATCAAGCGCCCTCTTTCGAGCAGTTAAGATCATGTCTGGACAAAGTTTGTAACGACATAGCCATAAAATATGGACTTCTGACACCTGCTGGAAGGCCAAAGAAGGCTTTCGTGCTGGATACACTGCTAAAATATTCGTGCCGCGGTTGTATTAGGAAAGTTTTGCTACATCCAGAGGCTAATGGTGATGTAGATGCGCTTTACGTTCAAAACCATCAATTAGCCGTCGGTTTACTCGTCGAGAGCTTGCTTCAAACGTTTGAAGTAAGTGGCTTCAACTTTAAAGTTGCACAGGAAGAAAATGGTGTATTTGGCCGATCTGATGTCGTAGTTAAGCCTAATGCATCAAGCGTCTTAGTTGAGCTAAAAGATCTTGAAATTGTAATAGAAGTGAAAACAGGCCAGTTTTTCTCTTATAGTCAAATAGTAAGATATTGGCTGGAAAGACCAAAGGCTATATTCATCATATGGCGTATTATTCGCAACCAGGTGCTGGTAATTGATCCTAACATGCACCACAACATTTTAGAACTATGCCTTCTCGCGGCAATAAGACGCGGTATAGACATTCTTCATAGCAAAATGGAAGAATGCACGCATACTCCTGCATGTAACATAAAATGTGGGGATATTGACGCGCAGAAAATTCTAGACTCGCATTTCCAGATGCTTCAAAAGGCGCTTCCAAAAATTGTGAGCTTAGTCTATGAGATAGCGCTTGGACATTTGCGCAAAGTAGCTCGCTAGGGAATAGGGCTATGCCAATGAGTAGACGCGAGATCAAGGCTTTACAAATAGTCGCAAAGAAAGGCATTTACGAAATGGGAAACGGAATGTTTAAGGTTGCATCCCAGTCAAAACCAAGCCAATACCATGTTGTCCGGACGATCGATGGTAAACGCCTATGTGACTGCGCAGACTTTGCGAAGGGAAAGAAATGTAAACACATTTATGCGGCGACATATTATCTAATGCTTAAAGATCTCACGTTAGGTATAAGTTGTAACGAGGAAAACATAGACACCTGTCCCAATTGCAACTCGAGACAAATTGTAAAATCAGGGTATAGGCATAACAAAAGTGGCCTTGTACAACGTTATTACTGCAAGTCATGCAAAAAATCGTTTAGAGATCCAAGAGGTTTCAAGTGGAGCAGATACAACCCGCATATAATAGCCACAGCGCTAGATTTGTACTGCCGTGGACTGAGCCTACGGGAGGTTGCAGACCATCTAAAATCAACATATAAAATTGCCGTCTCTTATGGAACAATATACATGTGGATTAAACGTTACGTTGAACTTGTCCACAAGTACACTACAAGCCTCACCAAGCGTACATATGAAAGATGGTGCGCAGATGAGACAGTCTTGCGTATCAAAAGCAGGGATTTACTGTTATGGACACTACTCGATTACGAAAGCAGGCTTCTTATAGCCCATCGAATCAGCACTACTAAAAACACCAAAGAGGCCGCAAGTTTAATAAAGAAGGGATTGCAGAGTACGAGTTCTCCTCCCTTAGAATTAGTAAGTGATGGGAATCCGGCATATTCTAAGGCTTTGAAGAATGCGATTAAGCCAAGCACCCCTATAATACACGTTGTGGGTCCACTCGCTGGGCCGATAACGAATAATAGAAGTGAAAGGCTAAATCAGACCGTGAAGAGACGTGTTAGAAAAGCCATACACTTTAACAGTAAGGAAGGAGCTGAATCCTTTATGAAAGCCTTTGAGGTTTTTTACAATTTCATTAGACCTCATCAAGCTTTAGAAAATTATACACCGGCAGAAAAGGCTGGAATTATGGAGAAGACAAGCTGGCATAGGCTTATAAAAATGGCAAAATCTAAAGGAATGAGGGGAAATAACAACTCCTAGGCTTATTTTTCCATGCTTGAAAATTGTTCTCGCCATTTTCGCTTATTGTATTCCACGAAACGGTTAAATTGATAGGCAAATTGAAGTAAACCGACCCATGAATTTTTAGCTGATGGAGGTATACTAAAGCCTATAGCCTCTAATGGAGTTTTGTAGCCCAATCCATTTTGGGATCTAAGCATGTTATAGTAGTGACGTGCAAGGTTAAGGCTTTGAGCAAGGGTTTTCGGAGTGCGAAATCTCTTCTTTGGTACCGCCAAGTTAAAAATAGACCATATGGTTTCGGTCGTGTTTACAATGCTAATGTCTTCTTCCTTCGTCTTCGAGATTATTTCAGCGTTTGGATACATTATCTTTATTGCCTTAATAAATGGGTCATGCCCATCGCAGCGGAAACGTTTAGGCTCGTAAGTTGATATTTTTCGTGCTGCAGTCAGAGCTTTGATTGCTGTTTCAGTATTTCTCTCTGTCCCGACATATATGGATAAGCAGTACCTCGGCTTTCGTTCCACCACAGCGGTTGGGTACATGAACTTCCAGTAAGACCCCTTTTTGCTCCCTCTTTTTGAAGAAACCTCTTCCAGTATTTGCATTGTTTCGCTCAGATTTATTCCAAGTTGGTTGGCAAATCCTTGTAGTAGTTTTTCTTCATCTAGCTTAACTTTCATCCGGTTATGAAACCTATCGTCAATTTCCCATTCCTCTGAAAGTAAGACATGCCCAATATTTAAAATCCTCACATTGGATTCAAATAAATCTAATATTTTGTTTGCACGTTCAACTAAGCTATAAGCTGTAACCTTTGATATAGAAAATGTTTGCTTAACACCACGGATAATGCTTTCCCTCTTAACTAATACTGGAAGCAACGCATACCTCACTCCGATAGAGGCGTAGAATAGCACAGAATCCCAAACCCACTTTGGTACATGTGACCACTTATCAAAACCAGAAGTAGCATAATGCCCGCAATTTGTAAATTTCATACGATGCGCATCGTCTTTCCGATTATTTTTCCGCCATCCAGCCCAATTAAATTCCGAGTCGCCACATTTTTCACAGTAAGATTGCAAAATGTAAAAGTCTAAATTTTTATAGTCTAGATGGTTTTTTAAATCTGCATGTGTATTGAAGTCTGTGATCCTCGCGTTAATACTCAACTAAGTTCCCGCTATCCATGCACTCGAAAATTTAAAAAGCAAGGCCATGGAAATACATTAAACAAGGCCAAAATATTATCTGCCGAAAAATTAACAAAATCGATATAGGCTTAAAATCTGCCGAAAAATTAACAAGGCCGAACCGAGGCTTTGTTAAGAACTCGGCAGATGTGATTTTTGTTAAAAATTCGGCAGATGTAACTCAGTCGGCACTAATGTTTTTGACTCGTCATTTAAAGGATATATCGTACATTTTAGTTATATCAACTAGATGAGCAAATACTCAAGCTTAGCTAAATACCTGTCAAGCACGGGCACAGAAGTTGCTTTATCGTTCTCGCAAATCGAGAATGTCCTAGGCTTTCCTCTTCCCAGTAGCGCTAGGAAATTACGTTGCTGGTGGGCCAACGATTTTACCCACAGTCAAGCGAAGGCGGGATGGCTTGCCGCTGGATATATCGTTGATGCCGTTGATTTAAAGAGTGAAATTGTAAGATTTAGACCACAAGTTTGGCTACCGGTGAAGAAGGAAGAAATGCCTCTTGAGCGGCAAATCAAGAAAAAAGTTGCAGAAATACTGGAAAAGCGGTATGGAAAGCTATTAACGGATGTGCGGTTGGGTGAAAGAGTTTTTGATTTTGTCTCTTCAAAATATGATGCGGTAGGAGAGCTTTTAATTATACGAAGCATAGGTGCTTCAGCTTCTTATTTCATCAATATTCCGGGACATTTATGGTACTTAGAAAAGATTGACGTCCCCAAAAAATTTATGGTGTTCTACGGAGACAGAAACGTTCCGGAGAAATGGTTAAACCGTTTCGGCCACATGATCAAAAACACTAATATTAGGCTTTACTTCTTTAAAGATGACAAAATTGAAGAATTGTTGCTATAGCGCAATGTTGCCTTCATTTAGACATTCAATTTTCAGATTTGACGCTTCCTTGTAAAATTGTCAGACAACAAGCAACCGAAAAGATTATTAGGACGCCTATTCCTAAAAGGAATAGGCGTCCTAATAGCGCTAGAAGAGGCGAATTGAAGTGGAATCGCAAGTTAAAGTTCCGTTGAAAATTGATCCTGCATTAGATTATATGACGAAAGATGGAATCAGACTCAAGATTGGTGTCGATATTAAGGAGGCTCCATTAGTCATTCTTAAAGAAAAATTGGACAATAGTGTTTCAGCTGCCGAAAAAACCACTAACCCTCGAGTCAGCGTTAATATTACCAGTAACGAATTGGTTGTAGGTAATAATGGTGAGCATTTTCCGCTCGAGAAATTATGGGAAATATATGATCCGCATTACCGCGCCACATCAAAGGCCATTCCAATGTTTGAGAAAGGTTTTGTAGGTCATTTTCTAAAAGTTGAGGCCGGCTTTCAATCAATGAATAGTAGTTACGTACTGCTGGTCACCAAAAATGGGGCGTATAAGATTCGTTATGAAAGGACTGAAGACAGTATAAAGCCAGTAATAGAAAAAGTTGAGGCGAATATGCTCGATGAGAACAACGTTACAGAATTCCGCTTGCCATTAACGGTCGGAAACCCAAATGAGCTTGTACGGTATGCCATTAATTACGCGTGTTGTAATCCTCACGTAACGTTTGTAATAAACGGTCATGAACTTAGGAACGTGTGCGAGAAGCGCCCACCCCACTACTCTCACGTACGGTGGCTCGGCGGTTTTGAGGAGTTTAAAGATGTAATGTACATGTACCTGCAGAACTCAACGTCAGCGTCTGTAGCTGATTTGGTCAAAGAATTTTCTGACGGCAGCATTGATGGCGAAATCATCAGAAAACCCCTCAGATGTCTGTCCGAGGATGAGATAAAGCAGTTATATGACATGCTTTTGCAAGTTAAAGAGCCGGAAGCAGCCCTATTTACGGAAAGTAATTACGTTGAAAGGCTTAACCAAATAACTTATTTGGAAGGACATGGATACGCAACGAAAATAGAAAGGGACAAAAATGGAAACTTTGAATATGCACTCGAGGTTCTGGCGGCTAAAGCCACGTCTACAGAGTTATTCTATTCACGTGAGGAACGAGATTGGTTGCTAGTCGTTTGTTGCATAAACTCCTCTCCCTTATTTACAAATATATGGTTCGGGACGAAAAATACATACTATATATATCCAGGTAAAGGAAAACCTGACCTATACGAGTATGTCCGTAACAGGAGCGGCGGCAGGTGCAATCTTCTCGTTGTAAATCTTTGGATTCCGAAACCGCCATGGACAAGTTACAGCAAAGACGCAATAAATTCAGGACCATTCCTTAACACCTTCAAAAAATTGCTTAAAAGTGCTTTACTTGCATTAAAGGGCAAAAGTAGACGTGCTAACGCTAGAGTAGAGTTGGAAAATGAAATTTTGCGCAGAATTTCTCTAAAGTTAAAATATGGCACAATACCTGCGATTGAGCTGACGACGCAAAACGGGCTGTGGTATAAGGTAAGGAAGAAGCTCGGCGGAGAAGACAAAATGGGCATGGATAGAAAAAGCTTCCTTAGCGCGATAAAAGAGATCTGTGAAGCAAAGGGTTTCACCAGAGACGAGTTAGGAATAACTTGCGCACCTAGGGGCGAGTTTTACTACAGAGGTGAGGTTTACCCGTTAAGCTTAGAAAACATCGAAAAGTTAGCGCGTTTAGGAACCGACATAGTCCACATTGAAAAGGAAGGAGTTCCAAGGGCCCTTAAAGACGTAGCTAAGGACTACCCAATAGCCTTCACGCACAGCAGAGGTTTTCTTGTGGAATACGGCAAAGAACTCATTAAACTCTCTCAACAGTATGGT
>JAOAIV010000039.1 GCA_026414525.1 Candidatus Bathyarchaeota archaeon
TCCTGATGTCCTGCTAGGCTTCGGCTTCGGCGGCACGTTGCTGGCTCTGTTTATGCGTGTCGGCGGTGGTATCTATACAAAAGCCGCTGATGTAGGCGCAGACCTCGTAGGCAAGGTTGAGCGCGGCGTTCCAGAAGATGACCCGAGAAATGCAGCAGTAGTTGCTGATCTCGTGGGCGATAATGTGGGCGACTGCGCGGGCATGGCTGCAGACATCTTCGAGTCATACGAAGTAACAATGGTTTCAGCGCTCATACTGGGATTAGCAATCGCCACGCAGGGACCTGTTTTTGAAGCGAAATGGATTGTTTTTCCCATCCTTGTGCGTGGTATCGGCGTAATCAGCACACTTATTGGCACTTACATGGTGGCCAAATGGCCTGATAGCCTAACAAAGGGCGACGCCTTCAAGGCCATGGACCTGTCGTATGATCTTTCAAGCGCTATTTCCGCGGCAAGCTTTCTTGTGTTATCAATCTTCTACGTAAATGATATACGAGTGTTCCTCGCAACTACTGTAGGTATAATTCTCGCAATAAGCTTCAATAAACTTGCAGACTACTTCACTAGCCCAAACAAAAACCCCGTTGACGGAGTTGCAAAGTCAAGTAAAACAGGATCAGCCACTGTGATTTTGCAAGGTCTTGCTTTGGGTTTTGAAAGTACTGTTTGGACGATATTCCTTGTCGCATTGACCATAGTCATCTCCATGCTGATCTGGTCTGGCGCAGGCTTCTTGTTCGCCTCCTACGGCATAGCGTTGGCCGGCATAGGCATGTTGACACAGACAGGAAACAATGTTGCCATGGACACCTTCGGTCCAATCGTGGACAACGCAAACGGTATAGGCGAAATGGCTGGGCTACAAGGTAACTCTAGAAAGATTCTCGCGGATTTGGACGCCTCAGGAAACACCACTAAATCTGTGACCAAAGCCATAGCAATCGCCTCAGCAGTAGTTGCTGCAATTTCGCTGTTCTCATCATTCACAGAAACCGTGCACGTAAACCTTGACATCGCTGCTGACCCACTGGTTTTCGTAGGTCTACTTATAGGTGGTGCACTTCCCTTCCTGTTCAGCTTTATATCAATACGCGCCGTGGGCAGGGCAGCGGGTAAAATAATTGAAGAAGTTAGAAAGCAGTTCCGCATCCCAGGCGTTATGGAAGGCGCCAAACTACCTGACTACGCCAAGGTTGTGGGCATATGCACATCAGCAGCGCAACGAGAGCTTGCAAGCATAGCCATCATAGCTATATTAACACCCATAGCCGTAGGCCTAATTCTTAGCCCTTCAGCATGGGGCGGTTTCCTCGCGGGCGTGATCTTGACTGGCCAGTTGCTTGCTGTTTTTATGGCTAATTCCGGTGGCGCTTGGGATAACGCAAAGAAAAAGATTGAAGACGGCCACTATGGAGGAAAAGGTTCAGAAAGTCACAAAGCATCGGTTATAGGCGACACAGTCGGCGATCCATTGAAAGATACTGCTGGCCCAGCGTTAAACCCGATGATAAAGGTCATAAACCTCGTGTCGCTCCTCTTTGCGGCTTCCATACTTACTTTAAGGAACAGTTTTCTCATTCAAATTCCAATATTAAACGTTGAAATTCCAATAGTAGCCACCCTACTCGCCACTGTTCTGATAGCATTAATAGGTGCTGCAATTGCATACAGTAAACGGGAAACAAAAGAGGAAGCGCAAATTCGAGACATAGACGCACCAATATTCGAGAATGTCATTGTCACCCCAAACCCCGTAATAGTGAACACCGCCTTCACATTAAGCGGCACTCTCGACGACTCAAGAACAGGCGGTTCCCGCATAGTCTCCGCAGAGTACAGTTTTGACGGATCTTCATGGTTCCCGATGACCGCTGAGGATGGAAAATTGGATACGCAACTTGAGCGTTTAACTGCCAAAACCTTGCTTGAGAAGCCAGGCATATACCCGCTCATTGTACGCGGTGCAGACGAAATGGGTAACATAACAGCGCAAGAGTGTGGCGCAATAATCGTTTACGATCCCAATGCTGGCTCCGCAACAGGCGAAGGTTGGATCGAATCTCCTGAAGGCGCATGCACCGAAAAGCCGCAAGCAAAAGGCAAAGCCACATTCAAATTCAACGTCGGATACCAGAAAGATACCGGCACACCTGTAGGCCAAGTTGAATTCGATTTCCAAGCAGCAGAATTAAATTTCAAAAGTGAACGCTTAGACTGGCTTGTAATAACCGAAGACAGAATACATTTCACAGGAACAGGCTTACTAAATACCGCAAAAGAATGTTCATTCGCCTTAATAGCCATACCCGCCAAAACCGCAGAAAACAAACCAGCAAAATTCCGCTTTATCATATGCGAAAAACAGACAAGCAAAGTAATCTACGATAGCGACTTAGGCAATCCTGACAGCGCCTACCCAATAACAAGGGTTGCCGAAGGCAACATCATAATTGAAGCAAAAGCGCCGGCAACCGGTAAAAAGAAATCACGCAAAGCCAGTAGCACTAACCAAAACACAAATTAAAGATTCAAAAGGTTTCAAAATCGAAAACCCCACAATTTTTCTCATCTAATTTTTTAATAGTAACCGAAAAACCGCTTAGCAAAAACGACTCCAACATCAGCTATCTAACCAATGAAGCCTGATTACAAGAAAAGCGTCAACAGTCTGAAAGCAACTCCGCCTAAGAATACCGCGAATGCTATCTCAAACAATGTTATCGTTAAAGCTTTTTTCCAACCGAATTCCTTGACCAGCGCCGCTATGGTTGCCACGCATGGTATATAAAACATCACCACTAAGGTGAAGACAACCATCTGCACTGGCGTCAGAACTTGAGCGAAGTTTGTGGCACCCAAAAGCGCCGCCAACATAACTAACGCAAGCTCCTTACGCAATACGCCGAATATCAGTGTTACCCCAGTGATAGCGGGCAAGCCTAGCCACGCCACCGTTACGGGACTAAGCACCGTCGCTATTGACTCCAGTAATCCAGCAACCTCTGCAAGCTTCAACACAAAGCTTCCCACAATTATCAGTGGAAATGCTATTTTTATGAACTCAGCAACTCTAAACCAAGTCTGCTTCAGAATAGTCTTCATATGCGGCCAGCGGTAATCATGCATCTCCATAATCAGCGCAGTAGGCTCCCCCGGAACAACTTTGAACGCCCCACGCCCCAGCAAAAAGATTATCAGAAAATTAAAGAGGTAAAGAGCCAATGCCCAATGAACACCTAAATAGTCACCCACCAGCCCTAGTATGATGACGGTAGTTGCAGCGCAAGGCACCAGTGTCGTGACAAACGCGGCAAGCAGCTTTTCACGCTGGGTCTCCATTATTCTACAGCCTAGACAAGCGGGCACATTGCAGCCGAAGCCAAGCATTATGGGTATGAAGGCTTTTCCATGCAAACCCATCTTATGCATAATATTGTCCATTAAAAATGCGATGCGGCTCAGATATCCCGAGTTCTCGAGGAAGTAAAGTATAAAGTAGAAAGGAATTATATAAGGTAAAACTATCACGATGCCTGCGATGAGGCCTTCCATGACTCCGCCCCAAACCAACTTGCCAGCAATTCCCGCTCCAAAAGCGCCTCGGAATAGCGGCTCTAAACCATAGAGTAAATCGCTAAGTAAGCCTGAAGTGAGGTCTCCAAAAGTGAAGATACCGTAGAAAATTAGTAGTAGCGAGAAAATCATTGTTAAGTAGCCAGTTACTTTGTGGGTCGTGAAACTGTGCAAGCGCTCCCCTAAGGTAGGCTTTATAGGCGGCACCAGTGTCTGCACCGCCCTTGCTATGCAGCCAGCTGCTTCATACCTCTCTGAAGTTATCACGGTTGAGCACCCATGGCCATGAAGCTTCTCAATTTCCGCGGCAAGCTTCTTAGCTTTAGCAGCTATCTGCGGTGCTACACGTTTAATTTCTCTTTCAATCTCTTCATCTCCTTCCAACAACTTGATAGCCACGTACCGCCGTGGATAAATAAGCTCAACATCCTTCAAAGCGTCCATCAGTAGGCTTATTTTCTCTTCTATTTCTTCCCCATATCTAACCTCTGCCGGTTTTTTCTCAGGCGTTTTTTCAATAATTTCAATAGTTTTCTCCAATAGTTTGTCGATACCAACGCCTTTAACGGCTATAGTGGGCACAACTGGAACTCCTAAAAGCTGCTCCATCTTTTCTATATCCACATGGATGCCTTTGCTTTTCGCTATGTCCATTTGGTTCAGCGCAATTATCATTGGTGTCTCCAGTTCCATAAGTTGCAAAGTGAAGAAAAGATTTCTCTCAAGCACTGAGGCGTCCACAACGTTTATCACCACGTCTGGCCGCTCAATTGCTATGTATTTTCTCGAGATTACCTCTTCCAGCGAATAAGTTGACAATGAGTATATCCCTGGCAAGTCCACAATGTCTATTGTATAGCCCTTAAACTGAAGTGTGCCTTCGACCTTTTCAACTGTTTTTCCCGGCCAGTTGCCTATATGCTGATGTAGGCCAGTTAAGTGGTTAAAGATCACTGATTTTCCTACATTAGCGTTTCCTGCTAAAGCTATCTTAAGGCGTCGCTTGCCTTTTTGATTACTCTCTTTGTCTGCTGAGCACGAATGGCATGTCATAAAATTCACCTGTTAGTCTGCTGTTGGGCTTTCTATTTCCACAAAAATCTTCGAGGAAACTCCTTTTCCAAGGGCAAGTTTTGAATTACGCACCGCCAACTCCACAGGACCTCCGAGCGGCGCAACTCTGACCACACATATCTTTGCACCTGGCGTAAGCCCCATGTCCAAGAGACGTTGAACTATGTTGCGGCCGCCTCTTATGAAAGCGATTTTGCCGCATTGACCTTCTTTGAGGTTGCTTATGGCAACCAATTTTTGGTTATGTTTTCCTGCTTCCTCTAAGCCTTCTTCGTGTAGCTGTATACATTTGGCGCAGCTTTCTATTTGGAGATTGCATGGCGGAATCATTTTTCCGTCATCTGGACAGCGATCTGGGTGCTTTAGGAATCTGCAGAGGGATTCTTCTGCTTCATCTGAAAGCGAGTGTTCCATTTCGCATGCTTGACTGTGGACTTTTTCTTTATCAATTCTCAAAACATCATGTAAGAAGCGCTCTAGCAAGCGGTGCTTGCGTGCTATTTTTTCCGCCAACCGCTGTCCCTCGTTTGTTAAAGTTGTTCCATGATAAAGTGAATGCGTGATGTAGCCTTTGTTAGCTAGTTTCTTTAACATTTCAGTTACGCTGGCCGGTGCGATGCGTAGTGCCTGTGCGATTTCTGTGGTGCTTACTGCTTGCCCATTTTTGGATAAGTCGTAAATTGCTTTAAGGTAATCTTCGATGTTTCTGCGGGGCATGTGCTCACCAATTTTTAGGTATGCCTAAATTACAAGTGCCGGAGCGCTCTAATAAACTTTTAGGTTCACCTAAAATTATTAAGCATCACACATACCTAACTAAAACATCCGCATCCCTCAAACCATCCTTTCTATCACACTGTTGCACTAGTAAGGGCTAAATATTTCCGAGTCTAATTCGCTTGCGACTAAAGAGGGAACAAGATGGACGACTTCGGAGAACTCTTTCTAAAACTTATAGAAGCAACGCGTAACCACGAACATTACCGCGACATAGAATGTATAAACCTAATCGCCAGCGAAGGCCTTAAATCTCCAGCCGTAAAGCAAGCCCTCTGCTTAGCCGCCGACTTGGAAGGCCGTTATGCAGAAGGCGAAAATGACCTAGAGGGTCACGTGAAAAAACGCTATTATCAAGGCCAAAAATATATGTCCCAAATAGAAGACTACACCACCGACCTCATGAAAAAACTCTTCAAATGCACATGGGCTGATGTGCGTTTAGTTTCTGGCACGCACGCAAACCTGGCTACATTCAAAGGCTTATCTACAGCCGCTAAAAACCGCAAAATGGTTGTAACCCCGCTAAGCTGCGGAGCCCACATATCCCATGATTACACAGGGTTGGCGGGCTCAGTTCTCGGCCTTGAAAACATAAATCATGTTTACAGCATAGAAGAATTCAACATAGACCCTGAAAAATCTGCTCATGTAATCAGAGCCGCCAAACCCGGCATAGTAACTTTTGGCGGAAGCCTCTTTCTGTTCCCACATCCGGTTAAAGAACTGAAACCAGTAGCTGAGGAAGTCGGCGCTTATGTCGCTTACGACGCCTCACACGTTCTCGGGCTCATCGCGGGCGGTGTCTTCCAAGATCCCTTCCAAGAAGGCGTCGATATCATAACCTCTTCAACCCATAAAACCTTCCCTGGGCCGCAAGGCGGCGTAATACTTGGAAATGCAAAAGACCAGCGCATGGAAAAGGCAATAAAAGCTATTCAATTCGCCATCTTCCCATTAAGCGCCTCAAACACACATCTAGGGAGATTGCCTGCGCTTGGTGTAGCTGCATTGGAGATGAAGCTTTTCGGAGCGGAACTAGCACGGCAGACAGTGAGGAATGCGCAGACAGCCGGCCAATATCTATACGAGAATGGGCTTAAGGTCTTATGCGAGAAAAAAGGCTTTACCCGCTCGCATCAGATAGCTGTGGACGTTTGCGACTTTGGCGGCGGCAAAAAAGTGGCACAGGACCTAGAGGATGCTAACATAATTCTTAACAAGAATTTACTACCTTACAATAATCAGAATGATCGGGATAACCCGTCGGGATTAAGAATAGGCTTCCAAGACGTGACTAGACGCGGTTTTCGAGAAAGCGACATAAAACATTTATGCGATTTAATGCTCAGCGTAATAAAGGGCAAACGTAAACCTTCAGATGTAAAAGAAGAAGTCATTGCTCTGAAAAAGAAGTTCACTCAAGTCAAATATGGCTTCCAAAGCGTTGAAGAGGCTATAAAATATCTCCAAAAAGCCTGAAATAGAAACTAACTAAATTTAGAAATAGGAAGTTTAATCATGAATGTCTTATTAAATGACGGGTTGGAGCAAGAAGGTATACAATTATTCGAAGCCCTTGGAATAAAAACGGACTCAAGAAAACGCGATTTAAACGAGTTACTTGGGGACATAGGAGACTTTGATGCTTTAATTGTAAGAAGCGCCACAAAAGTCACGCGCCAAGTTATCGAGGCAGGTGCTAAAGGCAAGTTAAAGATTATTGGAAGAGCCGGAGTCGGCTACGACAATATCGATGTAGCCGCCGCATCGGAAAACGGCATTGTAGTAAAGTCAGCACCTTATGGAAATACAAACGCTGTGGCAGAACTTACTATTCTTCTAATGCTGGATATATCACGGCATGTTTCACAAGCACATTACTTTCTGAAAAATGGCATATGGGAGAAAGCAAAGTTCCGCGGAACCGAACTTGCCCATAAAACATTAGGCATTCTCGGCTGCGGAAGGATTGGACAGCGTGTCGCTGAAATAGCACGACGCGGCTTCGACATGGACATCATAGGCTACGACGTTAGACCATGCGCTACCTCAATTATAAAATTCATGTCTAAAGAAGAAGTGCTCTCCAAAGCCGATTACATCAGCATCCACACAGGCGGAACAGACGTTATAATCAGCGAAAGAGAACTCCGTTTAATGAAGCCAACCGCCTACCTCATAAACACTTCAAGAGGTGCGAATGTTGATGAGGAAGCCTTGTACCGCGCACTTAAAGAGAGGCGAATAGCCGGCGCCGCGCTTGATGTATACACAGCGGAGCCTAAAACTGATGGCGCCGAATTCAAAAGCAAACTCCGCGAACTTGACAATGTCATTTTCAGTTCACATCTTGGCGCCTCAACACTCGAAGCACAAAAAGAAACCTCTATTGAAATTGCACGTGTAGTGGCTGGTTACCTACTTGGAGGCGACTTTACTAACGCGGTTAACGCTGGCGAAAGCATAGAACTCGAAGAAAAACCAGTCTACACCCTATTCATCCATCATCGCGATGTTCCAGGCGTATTCGCCAAAATCGACAAGGTCTTAGCAGACAACAACATAAACATCCGCGCGAACTACTCAAGGCAAATTGGAAGCGGCGGCTACGCTGTCTCAGTTTACGTGCTGCATCAACGCGTTACTCCAGAGATAATAGCAACATTAAGAAAAATTGAGAATGTTTGCAGCGTGAAAACCTAACTTCCAAAACGAACTTGAACATACCTGCTTCCCTATTTTTAATTGAAGAAAAATACGGCACAACTGAAAGGCTTCGCCTCCCGTTTTACCGCTTCTAGTCAAGTTTTACCTCTTGTATAAAGGCTCCATGCCACGTATGATACCATACTTGCCCAGTATAGCCGTTAACGCTGAGCATCCCATACACTTTGCCGCTTGAAAGCACAGTAACATGATAATAACCGTAGAATGCTTCCGCATCCTCCGCCGCTGTTCCCGGATATTGGCTGTCCAAGTATTGCTGGGCAATGACTTTTGCCTGTTGCGCCGTTATCACCGTTGCCACTGTTGGGTTTCCCATAAACCCGCCCATCACACCACTGTGCATGCCATATTTAGTGTTCCACATCATGTTTGGCCCCATTTCAGGATAGATGCGCCCACTGTACTTGTCAATGAGCATTTCAAAAGCGCCGATACCTGTGCTTTTCTCATAATACCGCACATAGAAATTCTGCGTATACTCTTCAACTTCCTTCACAGCTAAATCTGGATTATTCAATTGCAGCAGATATNGCTGCGCGATTGTTACTGCCTTATCTATTGTTATAGGCGCAGCGGCAATGCCACTTTGAGTCCATGGTGAAATATAAGTGTTCCATCCCCTTCCTATGTGGCAGCCTCCTCTATACGCATACGGAGCAACCGTGTTTAGTAGATTGGGATATTGCTGGTATCCATAGTTATTCCAAAACATTCCATATGGGTAAGCACCTTTAGCATAGGTTCCATATGTGCGATATGCGTTTTGCCCATTCACAGAGGCAGAGATAGCTAACAATGCAGCAACTGCTACTGTGATTACTGTGGCAATGAGAATTTTCCCGCTTTTCATTTGATTTCACCTCTACCCTTAATTGGGGCAGCGGATGGTAAAAGAGTTCCTTGAAACGATTCTGAAACATTTTTGAAACATTTAGCACCATAATCCACGATAGGAAGGCTAACTTTTGGGCAATATATTTAAATCTAAAGTAAACAAGTTTTTGTTAGAACCACTATGCAGAAAATACACATATTTTTGTTGCTTCTTCTATCTTCACTCGTATCATTAACAGTCCTAAGCATAGCGGGCTTTTATTTCCAAGCTGCCTCGCCTTACCCTACAAATTGGATGAGTGATATGTGGGGTCACATGAGCAGCATGATGGGCAATATGCCGGTTACAACCCAAAATCCCATGGTTCTTTATTTCGGAGCACTATTTATAATTCTAATAGTTATCGTCCTAATCAGCATCATAGGCTTAGTATACTTCGCCGTGTTTCCAGCAATTAAAACAATAAAACCAGCAATATCTGTGGCCAATGAAAATCCAACTCTACAAAGCACTACTACGCCATATGCCTCAGTGGTTAAGACATTAACCGATGAGGAACGGAGAATAATTGAAGTGCTGAAGGCGCATGATGGAAAGTACCTGCAAAAGTATCTGCGGAAAGAAGCAGAGCTCAGCCGGCTTAAGACGCATAGGATCCTCGCCCGCTTAGCCGCACGAGGCATAGTAAAGCTGGAACGGTTTGGAAACACCAACCAAGTGATACTCGCAGATTGGCTACGCGAGTGATGCGTCAGCAGACTATATAAGTTCATTTGCACCTAACGATAGATAATGAGACTCGGAGTTCTGTTCTCAGGCGGCAAAGATTCGACGCTTGCACTTCATAAAGCCGCGGAAAACGCGAAAATAGTATGCCTAATCACCTTGGTTTCCGAGAATAAAGAGAGCTTCATGTTCCACACACCAAACATAGACATAACCTCGCTTCAAGCCGAGGCGTTGGGTCTACCGCTGATAAGGAAAGTTACCAAGGGCAAACCTGAAACGGAGCTTAAAGACTTAGAAGAAGCAATAGTGCAAGCTGTTCAAGACTTCAAAATTGACGGTGTTGTTACCGGCGCCATAGAATCTGCTTATCAGTATCAGCGCATTAAATGCATTTGCGACCGCTTGAAACTCTCATGTGTAAATCCCCTTTGGAAACGAGATCAGAAAGCCCTAGTAGAAGAACTCGTAACTAAAGGCTTTGAAGTAATAATCTCTGGCATTTTCGCATATCCACTGGACGAAACTTGGCTGGGGAAATGGTTAGATAAAGATTTGATCTCGCACCTTACGCATTTAAGCGAAGAGTTTGGCTTAAGCATCGCAGGCGAAGGCGGAGAAATAGAAACCACAGTTTTAGACGCGCCCCTGTTCAGGAAGAAAATTAAAGTCTTGGACTTTTCCATTGAGGCAAAGGGTCATTCTGGAGTTTACATAATTAAAAAGGCGCTTTTGATACCGAAGTAGCCAACCAGCGTTACAGTAGCGGTTAGAACGTTAAAAGTTAAATGCCTCTTCTGTTAGAATAGGGGCTGATGAGGTTTAAAAAAATGATAGGCGAGTTGCCTCCCGAAAGGCTCCGAAAGGAATGCGATGTTAGTCTTGTGCGCTGCGAGACAACCCAGGAATTGACGCCGCTTCAAGAAATAATCGGCCAGGAACGGGCTGTTCGAGCGTTAAAGTTTGGTTTAGGCATAAGAAATCAAGGATTTAACATTTACGTCGCGGGTTACCCTGGAACAGGAAGGAAAACAGCGGTTAAAAGCTTCGTTGAAGAAGTAGCCCGCGTTGAACCTGCGCCTTCAGACTGGTGCTATGTAAACAACTTTGCCAACCCTTATGAACCGAAGGCAATACAACTGCCTGCTGGAAAAGGAAAACATTTCCGCGACGACATGAAATTTTTTATCGACCGCGTCAGAACAGCGCTCCCCAAAGCCTTTGAAAGCGAAGATTACGCAGCAAAAAGAGATGCTACTATCCGCCAAATAGAAAAACAGCGAAAAGAGTTAATTGACAAGCTAAACGTGAAAGCACAGCAGGAAGGCTTCGTAATCCAAAGCACCCCTGTAGGTTTACTTCTCATTCCCATAGTTAATGGGCACCCACTCAGCGAAGAAGAACTGTTACGCCTGCCTCAGAAGCTACAGCAGAAAATTCAGGAAAAGCGCGAGCGCCTTGAAACCGAATTAAGAATTGCAATGCGACAATTCATTGATTTAGAACGGAAAGCCCACGAAGCTCTTAATAAGCTTAACCAGGACGTAGCGCTTTACGCAATTGGTAACTTGGTGGAAGATCTAATTGAAAANTAT
>JAOAIV010000003.1 GCA_026414525.1 Candidatus Bathyarchaeota archaeon
CAGCACACGCAGGAAGTCGAACGGCGCGTTCCGCCCCGCCAGGGCGCGTTCGAGCCACTCGGTGAAGCCGCCCGAATGGCCGCCTTAAATTTTTTAACTATCTCAGGCGGGGTTTCCTCTAAATCCTGATTGAAAGGCGGGATTTCTTCAAGATCAAAAACTTCTATCACCGCGTTTTTTGGCTTCAGCGCTACCGCAGTTCGCATCAAAGCCTTGTTATATGAGTCCCTGCGTAAGCTGCCTACAACACCTAAAATTTTAACAGGTTCGTTCATACACAACACGTCCTGCTTTCAAGTTATACTTAGACAGAAATAATGATTTAACTTTACTATTGCTTAGAGGCTTCGTTGCCTTCAGGCGATTGACCGTTGGGCTTTTCATCTTCACTTACGTACTTAGAGAATCTTTTTTCCCAATCTACCTCAAACATTATGATGAACACAATGATAAGCAAGGCTATTCCAATTGCGGTGCCTATCAGCAGCGAGGCGCCTTCGCCTTCAAAGCCAAAGATGAGTTTAACGATTCCCAGAGATAAGCGGCCGCTGTAGGCTATTATCAGGTTTGAGAAGAATTTTCCAAGCAGCGCTGGAATAAAAGCTTGAACTAAGCCGTATCGCATGATGCCCAGAGGAATGAAGAGCAAATCGTCAGGAAGCGGCGTCAAAGCGAAAATGAAGATGGCTATTGGCCCGAATTTTTTGAAAAGCCGTGTTAAGAAATCCATTTTCTTTTTGTAGCGAGCGCCTATCACTTTTCTCCCGCCGAAGCCGATTAGGTACCCTGAAAATTCGCCTATCGCCGCGCCGAAGCCTGACGCAACTGCAATCCAGAGCGGCTCAAAAACCCAGTTGCCTGCTGTGTCTTGGAGCCCGCCGAGGACGAAGATGACGACTGTGTAGGGAATGGGAATTAAAATTACTGTTGCACCAAGCAGGCTAATGAGAAATATGCCTAGATACCCGTATTGCAAGGCGAAATTCCGCATCCACTCCGCTATGTCCTGCAGTTCCAAATCCACTCACGCTTTCCACTGACGTATAGGGCGTACGCCTAAAGAGATTTACGATTCAATAAATCATATCCGAAACTGTCCATTCAATAATTTATTATAACTGCCGTTTGCTAAAAGGCTGGGTAAAGTCTATCAAGTCGAATGTGTATATGTTGTTCAAGAAGGCGTTCTAAATGGGTGTAAGAACTGATTGGCTGGAAATTCTTGTTCGTTGCAAAGACAACGTGAAAGCCAAGATTCGCCCTTATCTTGAAACTATCGACGCGCCGCAACCTGTTCTGGGCACGGGTGCCGGCGGAGACCCTATGAAACCCGTAGATGTGGTAGCGGAAAAAGCCATAGTTGAAATTTTGCAGCAGCGACTAAGCGCTTTTACCCTTGTAAGCGAGGAGTCAGGTATAAAAGAGTTTGGCGATAATGCAGAAAAGTGTTATGTGGTTGTGGATCCAATAGATGGAACAACAAACCTTGTTCGCAAGCTTCCGTTTTATGCTACTTCAATTGCAGTGGCAACTGCGCCTACGCTTTCTGCGGTTTCCGCGGCTTTAGTTGCCGATCTTTATCATGATGTCACCTACACCGCAATAACGGGCGGAGGCGCCTATTGCAATGGCGGAAAAATAGCTCCCTCCAAGCTTACTTCGCTAGATGATGCAGTAGTAGGCTTGGACATGAATAGTTACCAAGTTAAGGAAATTGCACCTCGACTATCCGACTTAATTGAAAAGACTAAGCATATAAGGCATTTCGGTGCTAACGCGCTTGAGATATGCTATGTGGCTGAAGGCTTAACAGACGCTTTTGTGGATATTCGCGGAAAACTCCGCGTAACTGACATGGCTGCTGGCTACTTGATACTCAAAGAGGCTGGCGGAATAATAACCACGCCTGAAGGCCACGAGCTGATTGCCACGTTGGATCCTAAGCAGAAAATAAAGTTTATTGCCTCTGGAAATGAGCAGTTGCATAGAAGAATTCTCGGTTTGGTAAAGCTAAAATGTTAAGGTTACTTAGGCCACATCCTGCGGCTTTAATAGAGACCGACCGCGAAAAATCACTGGTTATTGCTGATCCTCATTTGGGCTGGGAGCTTACGCTTTATGATAAAGGCATATATGTCCCAAGCCAAACCTCCAAGCTTCTCAAAAAACTTACCGCTTTACTTTTAAAATACCGACCTGACACTCTACTAATTCTCGGCGACGTCAAGTACACCGTGGTTACTGCTGAACCTGGCGAATGGCGTGACATACCTGAATTCTTTACGCAACTCAAAAACTACGTGAGCACAATAGCCATTGTACGTGGCAATCACGATGCTAATCTTGAACCTCTATTGCCAGAAGATATTCAACTTCTCCCAGCCACAGGCACCATAATTGGCGATGTCGGTCTTTGCCATGGGCATAAGTGGCCTTCACCAACGCTGCTTCAGTGTAAAACGCTAATTATGGGCCATATTCATCCCGTTGTTGTCTTCCGCGACCCTTCTGGTTTCAAGATAATCAAGCAGGTGTGGGTTAAAGCCAAATGCCACACTGAAGAGCTGGCAACTGTGCTTTTACGGAAACACGGCATAAAAGTTGAAGGCACCGCTGAAGACACAGTAAAAAAGCATTATAATTTCGCGCTGCGTACAAAACAAATCTTTCTAATGCCATCATTCAACGATTTTCTAGGCGGCAGACCCGTAAATGAAAAGGCACAGCGGAAAGGACAAACGCTCGGCATGATTGGGCCTGTTTTCCGCTCAAAAGTTGTTGACTTAGATAACGCAGAGATTTACCTCTTGGACGGCACTTACCTTGGAACTTTAAGCCAGCTGAGAAGGCTATAGGACATTTGATAACCAGTTTTGTACTGGCAAAGATAACATAAACACGAAACGCCTGTTATGTGCCTTTTAAAGACAATGGGCGCTTCATATAGCCTTTTCACAGTCAATTTTAATTTGCAAACAATTTGCCAAATTACTAGCACAACACTTATAGAAACGAATAACCCACTTTACTAAGGTGAAATGTTTATGTCATCAGATGAAGATTATCCAGAATGGTTTAGGCGCCGGCGATATCCTTTGGCCAGCGACCCATTCTTCGGCGACATTGATCGCATGTTCCGTGAAATGGAAAAACGCATAGAAGAGGAATTCCGCATGTTCACCGAGAAGGTTCCCAAGGAGTACGTTAAAGAACGTAAGCTTCCTGATGGAAGCACCGTGAGAGAATTCGGGCCTTTTGTTTACGGCTACAGTATGAAAATCGGACCAGATGGTAAACCTGAAATCCGCGAGTTCGGTAACATAAAGAAGGGCATTCAAGGGCCGCAGGTTAAGGAAGAGCGTGAGCCGCTAGTTGATGTGATTGAATCAGACAGTGAAATCCGCGTGGTCGCCGAATTACCGGGTGTGGAAAAGAGCGACATAAAGCTTCACGGCACTGAAGACTCGCTTGAAATAAGTGTGGATACGCCGCAATACAAGTATTACAAAGAGGTGGCGCTTCCTTCTAAAGTAAAAGTAAGAGAGGCAAAGTCAAGCTACAAAAACGGCGTGCTGGAAGTTATTTTGCCCAAAGTTGACGCGCCAACCAAGCCAAAAGGCGAGCCGATCGACATTGAGTAAATGTTTGTCGCTTTTATGAAGCGCTCGTGCCTGCATGACCGACTCTTCAGAAATTGATGTATTAAATAGCATCTGCCGAGAAGCAAAGGTAGAAGGAAAAATATCTGGAAAGAATCTTACAGTTCTTTACGAGGCTTTTGGCCAGCGTTTCACGAAAGCGCTTGAGGCTTTAAAGGAAAATCGCGTTAAAAAATACATTTTTAAGCCAAGTGGCAGAGTCGTCTGGATAGTCGTGGGGCGCGAGCGTGATTACTTGCTAATGCCTGAAGCTGAATTTTGCATGTGTGACGACTTTTACTTCCACGTGTTAGATCGAAAAGTCCACTTATGCTATCACTTGATTGCGCAGAGAATCGCTCGAAACCTAGGTTGGTATGAAACTATAGAAGAAGACGATAGCCTATATGACATTTTAATGAATGAATGGAAAAAACCCACCGCTTGACCAGCCAATAGAAATGTTGATTAAAGATTAGAGGCACTTGAAATGTAACCAGAAAGCACTAAATGTTTGGTGGTTATCTGCTTGTTCTTCGCACCATGACTGTCTGAACTTGGCTTACTCCAGCAATTTTTGCAAGTTCAGTTTCGAATTCATCTACAATTCCTGTTTTGTCCTCTGGGAATTTTACTTGAACTAAAAGTGCTTTCAGCCCGAATGCTATGGGCTCCTCGTTGTAGCCTTCAATAGCTGAAAATTCAGGTAGACATTTCTCGATTTTAGCTTTCAACTCGTCAAAATTAACGACGACATCTTCAGGGAAAACTTTGTAGATAACTTTTACACTGCCCATGTTTACTAGCCTCTTTTCATGGTCCTGTAAACCCGCACTTGGGACACTTGTAGGGACGCCCGAATTTACGGCATTTCCCGCAGCGTTTTATCTGTATTTCCCCGCAGTTGGGGCAGAGGAATTTCGTTGCTTCTGTCCCAGGCTGGATGGGTTTACTACAACTCGTGCAGGTTACTAAAGTTAGTGTTGCTGCTTTTTCTGACATCAAGCTCAACTCCGTGGCGTGTTCTGTAATTGTAGGACTTCCTTATATCTGCTATGCTTCTTTTCGCAAGTTTATTATTCCAGTTTCCCGTCTATGTTTTGGAGGAGCCATTTTGGGAGTAAACTTTCGCGATATTGTCCCGAAAATAGTTGTTAGACTAGAAGATTTAAGCGGGAAAACAATTGCTATAGACGCTTACAATGCTTTATATCAATTCCTCGCCATCATCCGCCAACCAGACGGCACTCCCCTAAAAGATCGCACGGGCAAAATTACCAGCCACCTCAGCGGCTTATTCTACCGCACAAGCAACCTTGTGGAGCTGGGTATAAAGCCAATTTACGTTTTCGACGGCACCCCGCCTATTCTAAAAGAAGTTGAAATTAAACGTCGCGCAAAGGCCAAGGCAGAAGCCACAATTAAATATGAGCAAGCTTTAGCGGAAGGCAAAGTTGAAGAAGCCCGTATGTACGCGCAAGCAACCTCGCGTTTGCACGATTACATGATGGAAGACAGCAAAAAGCTTCTCACGCTAATGGGTATCCCGTGGATTCAAGCTCCAAGCGAGGGCGAAGCACAAGCGGCGCACTTGGCTAAACGTGGCGACGCAGACTATTGCGCAAGCCAAGACTATGATAGTCTGCTTTTTGGCGCGCCACTTCTTATCCGAAACGTGACCATTTCTGGTAGAAGAAAGCTTCCAGGCAAGAGTGTTTACATCGATGTCGTTCCTGAAGTAATCAAGTTGGCTGACGTGCTAAAGGAGTGCGGAATAACCTATGAGCAGTTAATCGACGTAGGAATACTTATTGGCACAGATTTCAATCCAGATGGTATAAAGGGCTTGGGCCCAAAAACCGCTCTAAAACTCATAAAAGAGTATGGTTCGCTGGAGAGGGCTTTGCCGCATATTAAGAACGCCGAATTTCCGCATCCGCCAGAGACAATCCGGGAATTATTTTTGCGCCCCCACGTAAGCGATAATTACACGTTGAAGTGGCGAGAGCCAAATGTGGAGGGCATTATCGCGTTTTTGGTTGGCGAAAAAGACTTCTCAGAAGACCGTGTGATAAAAGCTATCGAGAAAATGAAGCAAGGAAGCAAGAAGCTTGTAGGGAAAACTACGTTGGAAAAATGGTTTGAGTAATGGCTAAAATTTTTGCCCATACTCGCCTGTTAATGGAACAAAAGCTACTCCGCCAAGGTTTTCCTGTCTAATTTTACCATCCGCGCTCTTCAAGACTTTTATGAGACTTTGAAACAGCGAGACACTACCAACAGGAATCAACATAATACCATTAGGCTTCAGCTGCTCTATAAGAGGTTTAGGCACATCTGGCGCTGCCGCTGTAACTAAAATACGATCATATGGCGCTTTTTCCTCATAGCCCTTGGAGCCGTCGGCGTTAATTATTGTTACGCGATCAGAATAACCAGCGGTCATAAGGTTTTTCTTAGCGTTATCCGCCAGTGCCTTGACTATCTCCACGGTGTAAACATGACCCCATTCGCTTCTAGGCACATCCAAGGGGGCAATTACCTCCGCTATTGTAGCGGCGTGCCAGCCTGAACCAGCGCCGACTTCTAGAACTCTCTGGCCGATTTCCAGATTTAGGGCTTCGTTCATTATGGCAACCATGTGTCGCCTAGCCCAAGCCTACGCTGGAGCTATGTGGCGCAGAAACTGTTTGACCGAAGCCTATTGGAAGCGGCGTATCAACACTGCCGTATTGCTGCATGTCTGGAGGCAGAAATTTTGCGCGGGGCACGGACCGCATTGCTTTGATAACTTTTGGCGTCTTCAGGATGCCCTGCTTTATCAAGCTGTCAACGAGTTTTTCCCATTCTGGCTTTTCCAAATTGAAACACCATTCAGAATATGTCGCTGGTTCCTTTTAACATGTATGGTTATTGGAGACGTGTATTTACTAAAAACAGCGTCTTACGCTTTGTTTTGCTTAAAATTGCTTGATGTAACTGTGTTTCAAATAGGCTTTTCTTATGTTCAAGCATTATTTTGTGAACTTGAGTGTTCTAGTGTAAATCTTTTATACCATAGTGCATATGCATTAAGCGAGGAAACGGGTCATGTTTAAGCTAAAAGTATCTGATGCTAAACTCTTGCGGGATATGGTTTCCGCCATCTCAATTCTCGTTGATGAAGCTACCTTTAAAATTGATCTTGAAGGTTTAAAATTGCGGGCTATGGATCCTTCCCGCGTTGCCATGATTGATTTTGAGTGGCCTAAAACAGTTTTTGAGGAGTATTTTTGTGAAGCCCCTACAAAGATGTGCATAAATATAAGCGAGTTGCTGAGGCTGCTTAAGCGGGCAGGGAAAGATGAAGCAGTAGAGTTATCTCTAGATGAGAAGACAGGGCGGCTTCAAATAAAAATAACCGGCAAGTACACTCGCAATTTTAATATGCCTACACTTGAGGCGGCTGAGGAGGCGGTCCCAACTCCGAAGATAACCTTCAACGTGAAAGCCAAAGCGACGACGCAGGGACTAAGCCAAGCCATAGAGGACGCGCAATTGGTCAGCGATCATGTGCGTATAGAAGCGGACGCGGAGAAGCTTGTACTAAACGCCACAGGCGACTTAATGGGCGCGACAATTATGCTTCAGAAGGGAAGCGACGCGTTGCTGGACTTGGAAGTAAAAGAGAATTCAAAGGCAACATTCAGTTTAAGCTACTTGGCAGAGATAATAAAGGCGGCTTCTGCCACGTCAGACATTGCTACCCTTGAATTCTCAACAGACATGCCCATTAAAATAGACTTCCAACAAACAAAAGAGGGCAAGTTGACGTTCTTCCTCGCGCCTAGAATCGAAACAGAATGAGAACGTTACAATGGAAATGACAAAGGCGAGATTTACACAAACAGACCTCGCCAAATATCCTTTTCTTAAAGAGACTGCTATGCTTGTGAAGCAGTTAGACTTAAAAATTGAAGAATTAACAAATCCTGATATAGCGGCGATCCTTAATCGTGCCGAGGAACGGGTCAGAGAAGCAATAATGTCTCTTTCGGTTGGGGAAAAGCGTGAAGCCGATGTGGAAATCCCCTCTTTTCCTGTTGCTCTTCTCTTGGTGATAAATACAAAAAATTCCTTCATTAAAAAGCGCTATGCGCTAGCCGAAGCTAAGCAAGCTTTCGTCGATATGCAGACTGAAAGTAGTGAAAAGATTTTGTTAATTGCACGCGATTTCGACTGGAATATAGAGCTAACGCGCTTTTCTACTATGCCTCTCGAGTTTGCGATTAGTTTTACTGATTATTTGAGGAACACAACGCATTTACGAGATAAAAAGTGGAAGCTTGTTAATCGCCTTTTGGTTAATGGTAAAGTTTATCTTAACAAGCAGGATGTTGCACGGCTTCTGCAAGAAGAAGTGCAAAGGCGCATTGAAAAAAGGTTAGAGGTAACAGAGCTTCCCGTATTGCCAGAGAAAATAGCAGAAATAACAAAGCGTCTTTTGGAATTAGCCAAGGAAAAGATTGGCCAAGAAGAGATGGAAGGGCTTCCAAAAGTTGTAACGCAATCAGCTTTCCCACCGTGCATTCTGGCGCTTTATGAAGCAGCATCGAAAGGTCGCCATCTCTCGCATGTAGGCCGATTCACTTTAACCTCTTTCCTAGTAAACATTGGCATGCCGCCTGAAAAAGTAGCGGAGCTCTTTAAAAGTTTCTCCGATTATAACGAAAGATTAACACGTTATCAAATTGAGCATATCGCTGGAGAACGTGGTTCTAGAACACGGTATACCCCGCCGCGTTGTGTAACCTTGCAAACCCATGGGGTTTGTGTAAATCCTGATGTTTTATGTCGCCGCGTTAGTCATCCATTGAGCTATTATAAGCGCAAACAAAAGCAGTTAAGTTCTAACTTGCCAAAATCAAATTGACAAACAACTCTGTTTCATTTTAGAATCTAATGAATAGGCTGTTAATGGTTAAATTTGGGTGCACAGAATAATTTTTATCACACAACTGCGGCAGAAGAGGGTTAATGTGGCTTCCCGAGATTTCGTTTATAAAAAATTTTCAGAGTTTTACAGCAGCCCTTCAACGGTTATACCTAAGATTTCCATGATCGGTCAACGTGAAATTGGTTTTCTCCTCTTCAAGGAACACGTGATGTTAAGACATAAAAGTTTTGAAAGCACTAGCAGTTTAAAGCGTTTTCTCGGTGAAACGGTTCCTTCAGATGTCTATCACTCCTGTGCCTACTATGAGAATCCAGAAGCCGAGATGAATAAGAAAATCTGGCTCGGCGCGGACTTAGTCTTCGACATAGATGCTGACCACATACCCACGCCATGCAATAAAATACATGACGAATGGACTTGTAACAAATGTGGCTTCGGTGGGAAAGGCGTAACACCTGACGCTTGCCCAATCTGTGGCGGACAAAAATTTGAAACAAAAACTTGGGCGTGCGAACTTTGCTTGAAGACCGCAAAAGAGGAAACTGCAAAGCTGCTTAATATCTTAGAGCAGGACTTCGGATTCTCATTACAAGAGTTACATGTATTCTTTTCAGGCCACCGCGGATATCATGTTCAAATAGAAAAGGAGACTATCAAAACTTTAGATGCCATGGCACGTAAAGAAATAGTGGATTATGTTTCCGGCCTTGGACTAGCTATATTAGAGGATGAAACGAAAGACAACACGCGACGACAGAGACATAAGATTTCCTTCAGTCTACACGACTTCGGTTGGCACAAACGCTTGAAATTGGGACTTCAAAATTTTGTTATGAATGCTACAAAAGATGACTTAAATAATGCGGGCGTAAAAGTAAATTACAAGGTTTTTTCGGAAAACCGCGAAATCCTGCTTAAGCGTTGCATAGAAGAGAATCGTTGGAGCAGCGTTCGAGGAATCGGTATTACCACATGGAAAAAACTCGCCAAGCACGTGAAGGATCTTGAGTCAGCGAAAATTGACACCGTTGTAACCACAGACATTCACCGTTTAATCCGAATGAACGGTACTTTACACGGCAAAACAGGCTTATTAAAAGTCGGATTCCCAGCTAATCGCCTCGAAAACTTTGACCCTCTAAAGGAGGCAGTAGCTTTTAAAGAAGGTACAGCCAAAATCTCTGTATCGGAAGCGCCTGAATTCAGGTTAGGTGATGATACTTTGGGTCCATACAAGAATCAAACGGTGGAACTTCCTACTGCGGCAGCGGTGCTGTTAATCTGCAAAGGCAGAGCTGAGGTGGTGCAATAAGATATGTATGAAGAGATTTATGCTGCGTGGCGGTGCGAAGCAGAAAGCAAAGCTCTTGGCAGTTTGCCCGCTGACTTTTACGCTCGTGTAACGCGTTATTTGCAGAAGATTAGAGAAGAAAGTAGAATGCTTGATAAGAAATCGGTGAAGGCAACGCTTCTTGAGCATGAGCTACAACATGCCAGACGAATGGTCAAAGCGCTGGTTTGGCTACGTTACAGAAAGCTACTTCTAATTATTAGTAAAAAACAGAAAGTTCCAGCAGAATCATTAACACCCGAAGAAACTAAATTGTGGACACACTTTTCTGCCTTCGCTGAGGAGTATCAAAAGTTTGCAGAGCGACTTCTGCGGGGACAATTTTCTACAGACAAAACGCCTATACCACACAAACGCGTTATCTTACGCTTCTTGAAGGATATTCCCGCAATTATTGGCTCGGACATGAAAACCTACGGTCCATTTTTGGTTGAGGACATAGCATCTGTACCTGCAGAAAACGCAAAAATCTTGATTAAACAAGGCTTCGCTGTGCCAGTTGAGGCTTCTTAAAAAAAATAATTACCCTTTAATGCCTTTTCTATGCAAATATGCCACCACCCTCATATTTGGCGCCTATTAGAGGTTCATTGCAGAAACCTATAGAGGGTCTATTCCGCGTTGGCAAAAGGCTTATGCGTTAGTGAATGTGTGCAAAAGGCGGAAAAAGTATAAGAATGTGGATGTTTTTTCTATTGCGAAGTTGGAAGCGATAAACATGAATGTTCCAAAAGAGATTACCACATACTGCCCAAAATGTAGGGAGCATCAGGCTCATGCCGTCAGTTTATATAAGGCGGGGAAGCGTCGCGCTTTAGCTAAGGGCGAGCGGCATCACAAACGTGAGAAGAAAGGCTATGGTGGTCAGAAATATCCTTTGCAGCGCGAGTTTGCTAAAACTACCAAAAAGCAGACTCTGCGGCTTAAATGCAAGAAATGCGGGTACACGCGGCATAAAGAGGGTATACGTTTGAGAAAGCTTGCGATAGTGTAGGGAGGAAGAGAGTTTGACTGAATGGGATAAGCTTATTCCGAAGCCTAAGAGTCACTTTTTGCGCGTTAAATGTTTGAAGTGTGGAAATGAACAGTTAGTCTTTAGTCATGCTACCAACAAAGTTTTTTGCAATGTCTGTGGTGAAGTGCTCGCAGAACCGATGGGTGGTAAGGCAAAAATAAAAGGCGAGACCCAAACAATATATGAATAAAGGGTAGAAAATTTAATGGCGGAACGCAAATCCGAATGGCCTGAAGTTGGCGATTTAGTAATCGCTACTATCGAAAGTGTTACGGATTATGGAGCGTACGCCAAACTTGATGAGTATGGCAAGCGGGGTCTGCTTCATGTTTCTGAGATTAGCAGCAGCTGGATTAGGAACATCCGTGATTTTGTTAGAGAAGGGCAGAAGGTTGTTCTGAAAGTTTTACGTGTAGACGCGGAAAAAGGCCATATTGACCTATCTCTTAGGCGGGTTACTAAACGCGAGAAAATTGAAAAAATTAAGATGTGGAAGCAGGGTAGAAAGGCTGAGTCGCTGCTTCGTGATGTCGCAGAAAAGCTTGGTTTGACTGTTGAAGAAGTATATGCTAAGGCCGGCTCTATTGTAGAGGAAAAGTATGGATTATATGAAGGCTTTGAAAAGACTATTACTGAAGGCCCAGAAGTTTTGATTAAAATTGGTGTCCCTGAAAATTTTGCGAAGGCTTTTGCTGAGGTTGCAGAAGAGCGAATACGTGTTAAAATGGTGAAGGTTAGGGGCATTCTTGAAGTTCGCTGCATGAAACCGAATGGTGTTCTGGTGATTAAGAATGCGTTTCTAAACGCCCTAAAAAATGAAAAAGCAAGGGGTGCGAGCGTTAATTTTTATGTGATTGCAGCGCCAAAATATGGTGTTGAGGTAATGGCTGAGAATTATAAGCGGGCCGAGGAAATTTTACAAAAAGTTTCGCTAAACGTTGTCGCAAACATTGTTAAAGCGGGAGGGCAAGGCATTTTTAGAAGGGAAAAGTGATGGCTTGGCTGCTAAGAAAATGCGCAATCTGCCAAAGATACACCTTAAAAAAGGAGACTTGCCCCTACTGCGGGGGTTCTGTCCGCGTTCCTCATCCGCCAAAGTTTTCGCCTGATGACAAATACCTAAAGTATAGAATGATTTTGAAAGAGCAGGGGAATTGAAGAAATGAAAGAAACATACATCAAAGAACTTAGGCAAATTACCCCTTTTAACGCGGTTTTAGTTGAAGGCTTTCCCGGCTTAGGCCTCGTAGGCAAAATTGCTATACGTTATTTAATCAAGCAATTGAAAGCGGAAAAGTTTGCGCATCTTTACTCCCCGCATTTTCCCTACTTTGTGCTTGTAAACAAGAAAGGCAATGTCCGACTTCTACGTGGCAACTTTTATTTCTGGAAAAACGAAGGCGGCCAAAATGATTTAATTCTTTTTACTGGCGACAGCCAAGCGCAGACTATTGAGGGGCAATATGAAATTGCTAGTCGAATGCTTGATTTCGCACAGACACATTCTGTAAAAGCTATTGTAACCATCGGCGGCTATCGTATGGAAGCAAAAGATAAACCCAAAGTTTTTGCTGCGGCCACATCCCAAGAACTTTTAGATAAAGCGCTGCAAGCAGGCGCCATCGTTAGCGCCTCCGGGAGTCCAATAGTTGGCACTGCAGGGCTAATTCTTGGTTTAGCAAAGTTTAGAAAAATAGGCGCACTTTGCCTTTTGGGTGAAACGCGCGGATATCTGCCAGATCCATTGGCCGCTAGAAGCGTTCTGGAAGTCTTTAACGCTATATTTAATTTCAATGTGGATCTGACGGCACTAAACGAGGAGATTGCTAAAGCGGAAAGTATGTTAACGAGACTGCAGAAAATCGAGGAAAAGAGGGCGCTGCAAGCCGAGGAAATCCGCAAAGAAGAGGATAGAAAAACCACATACATATCCTGAGCCCCGTTATACTTTGGAGAGCCATTCTCTGTTTACAGCTTACAATATAGCGATCACCCTCTGAATTATCACAGGGTCGTTACACTAATTTCGTTAAAGAATAATTTAGAATCGCCCTATCGTTGGCAAGTTAGAAATTAGACCCATAAATTTCAGCGCGTTTTGAGGTTACGCTGTGTAGTCTCTGCCTTTGGGTTTGGTGTCTAGCGGTTTCGCTTCAGATATCTGTGGTAGCGGAATAGGAGGTGGAATGTTTAGAGTACGTGAGATAAGAACAGACTCAATAAATACAACATTTGAAATAGATTGCACGATAAGCGATGGTGGTGGCTTTTTCTCTTCATGATCCTTAAGTAACTGCTCAATCTCGTTTTTTTCACCTGCAACGAAGGCGCTTCCTTTGAGGCTTATCTGTGCTATGGATGGATTATAGTTTATTGCCAAAATGAACGGGACTTCCAAGTTGCCATCCGACATTTTCTGCATACCCACAACATTGATGTTCGTGTTTATCTGTATAGGCGGAAATGGTTTTTTGATGTCCCAAAAACGCTCTGCAGAAATGCTTGCTATAAGCACATTAACTCTTAGCATGTTGAAGCACAAAGAATATGTGTAACCGGGGAATTTAAAACTGCTTACTAAGCCTTCTTGTAACGTGTAAAACCACAGTGGCCACAAGTATATCGATCATGATGATCAGCCATGAAGTAACCTGGGCCACAACGTTCGCATATTGGTCGCAACCGCGTAACTTTCTCGCCTTCTACCTTATACAAATAATGAACACCTTTTTCGTTTTTCTGTTTTTTCTCCGCTTTCGATGCTGGTGCGGTCTTAGCAGCCTTCTGAGGCTTCGCCTCTTCCGCAGTAGCTTCTTTCTTTTCAGGTGCTTTCTTGGACATTTACTTTGCGACCTCTTCCTTCTGTTCTTGTGGCGGACTGTTCCTTTTTCTTATGTACTCAGGCTCAATAAGTTTTGCTTGTTCCAAGGTTTCGTAAGCATTAGCAACGCCTACAGTAACATTTATTCCAGTCAACGTTTGCATTTTCTTAATGAACACATGCTCTTCACTGATTTTTAACGCGGTAGCTAAAGCCTTCTTAACTTCCAACCGAGGAGGCGTTTTCTCTTTTGGAGCATGTTCCACTTTGAAGCGCACTTCTTTTCGCTTCAGAAGAGGATTCGCCTTTACTGATTCAATCTTGACTTCCATCGCTTCATCACTTGTTTAGCGCAGAGAGTTTCATACCTTTACTTCTTATTTAGCTTTTCGAGCCATTTTCATCGCTTTCAGAATTTCCGCTGTTTCCGCCTTTTTCTCAGCAGTAACCTTAACAGCCACAACGCCCTCGCGAGGCTGCCCATAGACAACCAATGAACCTTCTGGGGCATATGAAACGGCGATAAGCGTCAGCAAATCCTCTTCGCCATCCACAATTATCTGTGAGCTCTCGCCGCTTTCCAGAGCAGTCTTTATTGCTGCTATCGCTTCTTCAGTTATTGTCCCTGGCGGGTTCTTAACATGAAGCCTCTTGGTTGCATATATTTGAGGCTTTACCTTCTTTCGCATACATCGATTATCAGTGATCATTAGCTGCGGCTTGACTGAGTGTTCATGCATATTATGAGAAACTGTATCGCCAACAGAAACTACCATAGGAGGTTTTTCAATTTCCAATAGTTCTTTCAGTTTAAGGATTGTTTCATCAAAGGAACCACGGATTAAAGTGCCAAAGGGTTCCTTAAGCTTTACACGCAGCTCCGGTGTTATATTATATGCAATAGCCACTTTTCACACCTTCAAGGTGCATAAAGGGTAGATTTGAACGTAGACTCAATGCTTATACGGAAAGCGCTTTTTTTATCTAATCTTTAGAGCGTAACGGCCTTTTTCTTTTATGTTCATAGCCCTTGCAATAGCTGAGCTCGCTGGTTCAAAGAGGATAACTATTCCGCTGAAGTCTTCGCTGAGACTTGTTGACTTGCATTTAGGGCAAACATTTTCTTTAGTTATGAAATGACAAATAGTGCAAGCTTTTTCATTCATCTGCCCGTCGCTCCTATTCTGCTTTTTCTTGCGCTGTTTTCTTCTCTGCTGCCTCTTTTGTTTGCGAAGCCTCAAGCTTAATCCATTCTAACTTGCCCAGAAACGGCTGCCTAGCTGTTACGCCTATTTTTCCTGAACTACCCGCTCTTCCGAGCGAAACGGCTGTTATCCTTACGCGCACTTGGTCGCCGCTCATCAGCTTCCTTTTGGTTTCTTTCCCTAGTAGAACTCCTTGTTTTTCGTCATAAGACATGTAGTCATCCATGAGCTGCGAAACATGAAGCAACGCGTCTACTGGGCCTATGCGCACGAAAGCGCCGAAATCTGCAATTTCAACCACGTCGCCTTCAACTATTTCCTGAAGAACTGGACAGAACGTTAACAGCGAGAAGGTTACTTTATGGTAGGTTGCGCCGTCTCCTGGAATTATCTTTCCTATTGGGCTTACTTCGACGTTTGTAACTGCTATAACGTAGCCTAATTCTTCGTCGACAAATCCCTCATATTTAGCCTTAACTTGGTCGTGGCCTACCTTCTCGAGGGGGTTTCCGAAGGTTTCAGGTGGAATGCGAATGGTATCCTGTAATGTTATAAGTTTAAACATTTTCAGACCAATCCGTCAATTTCAAGATGCGATTTTTGTCTCACATAAATTACTGGCACATTTATATCTCTTAGCCTCTTCCTGAGCTGCTTGTCATTGGTAAATACGGGAGAACGCAATTCTTTAGCAGTGCGAACTATGACATCGTCGGTGGACTCTGACTTTGACTTGACTATCTCCAAATATTTGCATTTTTCAGCGAGCTTTAATGCGTAAGCCGCTTTTTTACGTATGCTAGGCGAACTCCGCTTCGCAAGAACTTCTAACTCATGTTTGACAGGAGATAATAAAATCAGTTCAAAGTTTCTATTCAATAGCAGTTTCAAATCGTTAAAGACGTCGATTTTAAATTGAAGAGGAATAAAAAGGGCGTTTGAGTCCAAAATTATCCCTATGGGGCCTTCTTTGACCGACATTTTTAACTTATATGCTCCTTTTGTCTTCAACATTTTTCTATTTTCTTTATATAAGCTTAAAATTGTTTATTCCTTTCTCAACTTGATTGCCAAACGCAGTAGAACCTGCGCTGTCAGCGCGACCATGCATATCACTTTTAAATAACTTTCACGTAAATGAGCAGCAGAGGGTAAAGAATAGGGTTTAGTGAAAGCTGTTGATCCAAGAAAAATCCTGTGGTGCAATAGTGTTCCTAAGAACTAAACCGGCAAAGTATCTTCTTCTGCATTACGAAGCGGGCCACTGGGATTTTGTTAAAGGAAATGTTGAGCCGAATGAAAGCGAAAAGGACACCGTGATCAGGGAGCTTCGAGAGGAAACAGGCATAACCGATGCACAATTTATTGAGGGCTTTAGAGAAAGAATAGAATACTTCTATAGAAGGCAAGGCGAAAAAGTGCATAAGAAAGTAGTCTTCTTTCTCGTGGAAACACATACAGAAAAAGTGGAACTTTCCTATGAGCATGTTGGCTATATTTGGCTGGATTATCACAGTGCTTTAGATAAACTTACTTTTAGAAACGCAAAGGTTCTGCTTACTAAGGCCCATGAGTTATTGAAGGCTCAAGGTCTAATACCCTTGTGAAAGTGCATCCTATGCAGAATTATTTATTGTTATTCCATATCCTATGAGTCGCCAGCGCGCTGCAATCTTCCGGCTTAGGGCAACACGCGCATTTGGCTGCGCACATATTGGCCTGCTTAACTTGATCTTTACAATATTGTTTTTGATTGATGTGATTTTCCCAACGTTTACGGCGGCGCCCACATGTAGTAGCAATGTCTCGTCAGGATTAATTTTTTCAACTTTAAGTAGCTCTTTTGTTCCTACTGCCCTATCCAAGATATGCGTTTCCAATGTCAACTCTGATGTTACTGGAGGAAGCAAACCCGCTTTTCCAGCTATATTGCCTATTAAACCGTCTGCTTTTGTGTAGGAGGGATCAAGCAGTGTTCCCACACCAACTAATCCGCCACATGCTGCCTCTTTAACTTCTCTTTCGCCTGCGTGTAAACTAACTATTTCAGTGACTAAAGGCGCATAAACTGTTTTGCCCTCTTTTTCAACGCTGACGCCTGGGCGTATTTCTATTTCATCGCCAACTGCAAATTTCCCTTGAGTTATGGTGCCGCCTATAACACCGCCTTTCAGTTCCTCAATGGAGGTGCCAGGTTTGTTAACATCAAAAGAGCGGACAATATACATGAGCGGCGGCTTTGTTTCATCCCGTTTCGGTGTAGGTATAATTTCCTCTATGGCGTTAAGTAGCACGTCAATGTTTATCTTGCGTTGCGCTGAGATCGGGATTATAGGCGCGTTCTCCGCAATTGTGCCTTTAACGAATTCTTTAATTTCTTTATAGCTATCGCGCGCTCGCTTCTCATCAACAACATCAATCTTGTTTTGAACAATAATTATGTTCTTTATGCCGATAATCTGCGCAGCTGCTAAGTGTTCCCGTGTCTGCGGCTGAGGGCACGGCTCATCGGCAGCTATCACAAGCAGCGCTCCATCCATTATGGCTGCCCCAGAAAGCATAGTCGCCATTAACGCTTCATGCCCTGGCGCGTCAACAAAGCTTGCAGCACGAACAAAAATGGTTTCTGAAGCGCAGTTAGGGCAGACGGGGTTAGTTGAATAGTTTTTTGGCGGCTCACACTTTGGGCATTTATAGACAGGCATGTCCGCGTATCCTAAACGTATAGTTATGCCTCTTTTAAGCTCCTCGCTATGTCTAGACGCCCAAACACCAGTCAACGCCTGCACCAAAGTTGTCTTTCCATGATCTACATGTCCTATGGTGCCTATGTTGACTTCCGGTTGTTTAGGTAAAGCTCTAGTTGTGTCACTCATTTTGCGTCTAATCCACAAATACCCATTGAATTAGAGAAAGATTAATGATGGAAGTTAATAAGTTTTGAGCACCCACCATAGAAAATCTACCTTTCGGTCAACTAAATGCTTTTTTTTAAATGGCGCATCAAATAATAGCCAAGACAACTTATAAAGTAGACTCTCTATAGGTTTCTGCAATGAATTTCTAATATGCGCCAAATATTTTGGCGGAATTATTTTTAGTCTTATTTATAATCAAAAAGCTGACAATTTAGGTAAACTATTATTGCGTTTATAAAAACTTTAAAAAATAAAGATGGAATGCCAATAACTGGCGTTGGCTATTGGCAAACCATTTTATTTGTTTTCTGCTTTTTTCTCTTTTGCTTCTTGGAACAAATTCTTTACCGCGCTGATTCTTGCTTTCTGTGCCAGCACGTCGCTTGTAACGAACGTTAATGCCTCTTCAGGACACCATTTTACGCATTGAGGGCCATCCTGCTCATTTTTGCAGCTGTCGCACGTAAAAACCACTTTTTTCTCCGGATGCATCATCATGGCGCCGAATTGGCAGGCGCTGATGCACCATGCGCAACCGTCGCAGGCTTCTTCGTCAACGATGATTATCCCAGTGTTTTCCTCTTGCGTCAACGCGTTGCGTGGGCAGGCGGCGACACATGCTGGATCTTCGCAGTGTCTGCATGTTATAGCCAAGTTTACAAGTGGCCCAAGACGTAGGGCACGTATTCTTGATTTGGTCGGATTATACGTTTTCTCCTTAGTCATCGAGCATGCATATTCGCAGACGACGCAGCCTATGCATTTTTCCGGGTCAGCTGTAACAAATTTTCTGTCTTGCGGTCTAACCATTATGCTTTGCCTCCTTGCACAATGTACGCGTATTCGCCGAGACCAAGTGCGGTAATCTTTTCGACCGTGGGTACACCATCCTTAGTCCATCCTCGTGCTTCGTAGTAATCGTCTAGGCCGATCTGGAATTCTTCTTCTGTGACAACAGCTCCTTTAGCTGGGCCCTCATCTGGGACTGGCACATTCATTATTTTCCATGGAAGTGTATCATACTTTCTTGTGCCTTTGCCTTCGCGGATGTTGAAGAGTCTTGCAAGGTTTTCAATTCTTTCGCCAGCTTTATCAAGCTCCTCTGCAGTCATTGGAATGCCCGTGGCTAGGGTGTAATAGTTCGCCAGATCCTTCAAACCGTCATAGTATGTGCCTCTTGAAAACTTGCAGACTATAAGTGAATCAATGATGTTGTAGAGGTTTCCGTCGCTTACAATCATTTTGCCTCTGCCTTTTTCGATCTTGAAGCGGTTTACTTTGCCTTTCACGTCGGGCGCGTAAGCTCCGTTTCTAAGGTGGCAAGCGCCACGGAACGCAACGCTAAAGCCAAGAGCCGCCGTCTTTAACGTGCGGATATCATAGCCTGGTAATTCCAAGCCTTTTATGTGGCATGCATATTTGTATGCGTCTCCTCCAATTATTTCCGCGGCTCTTGCAACGCCTTCGGCAAGTGTATTGCCCAACCATCCTTCGCGTTTACCTATTTTATGGATAAGCGCAATCAAAGCTTCCGCATTCCCGAAGCGAAGGTCTATTCCTTCTGTTTGCTCCTTTGTCAATATCCCGTGCTCGTAGCAGTCCATGGCAAAAGCAACGACTACGCCGATGGATATGCCGTCCATTCCATATTCGTTTACGATTTTCATTGCCTCTATTATTGCGTCAAGTCTGTCGATCCCGCATAGTGGGCCCATAGACCATAAGCACTCGAATTCTAATCTTGAAATTGCGCCTTTGTAGGGTCCTTCTGACACTGCCGCTATGTGGTCACAGCGCATGCCGCAGGTTGCGCAGCCCACAATCTTCTTAACGTAGTGTTCATTCAGGTATTCACCGCTAACTTTTTCAGCTCCTTCAAACCTCGAGTTAGTGAAGTTCCTTGTTGCTAGAGCAGACAGCGAATTCAAAACCAAAACGTTCTCCGGCGTCCCCAAGGTCTTATATTTCTTCGTTGCTGGGCCCTTCATACGTTCATGTATCATCTTAACGAATTCTTTGAAGCCCTCTAGGTTAGCTACGTTAACATCACGTGTTCCTCGAACAGCCACTGCCTTAAGGTTTTTTGAACCCATGACAGCACCCAAGCCTGTTCTTCCAATAGCGCGGAATTCATCGTTTATTATGCAGGCAATGCGGCTCAGTTTCTCGCCTGCCTCGCCTATCGCTGAGACTCGGATGTAATAGTCGCCGAGTTCCTCTTTTATTGCCACGTCAGTTTGGTATGGCGATTTCCCCCTCAAATGCTCCGCGTTTCTCAATTCAACTTTGTCATCGTCAATCCACAAGTAAGACAGCTTATCCGCCTTTCCAGTAATAATGACAGCGTCATAGCCTGCCCGTTTGAGTTCAGCGCCAAAGAAGCCGTGTGCTTTAGCTTCACCTACACAACCAGTTGCCGGTGATTTTGAAACAACTGCGTAGCCGTTTCCTGCTGTGGGACCCATGGTGCCGCTCAGCGGCCCTGTGACGTAAATTAGCGGGTTATCTGGGCTGAACGGGTCTGTACCGGGCTTTGAGTTATCCATTAACAAGCGAATGCCAAGTCCTATACCGCCAATGTAGTTCTTCGCTAACTCCTCGCTTAATGGTTCTGTAGAAACTTTGCCAGTAGTTAAATCAACACGCAAAATTTTTCCGGCGTATGCATACATTTAATTCTTATCTCCATCGTGTTGTTAGGCGTATATGCTGAAGCAAAAGGTATATTAACCTAATGGCCTATTCCGCTGAAAATACCATGTATATTCTATCAAACTTGGGCAACTAGCTTCTCAGCATTATCACATGTTAAATAATTCTTTTCCAAGTAAGAAACAATTATATAACGTTTTTAGCACTTGTAACTATCGGCATATTCGAGGTGGTCAATCGTGAAAGTAACCGTTGACTATTTAGGAAGCATCAAACAAACCTTAGGTCTAAAGCAAGCGGAGCAGGTTGAACTCAAAAGTGGCGCCTCTGTGCGTGACTTGCTGACTTTGCTTGCTGAAAAGTATGGCGAGCCCTTCAAGAAAGCCGTTTATGAGCCTAAAGGTCTCGATTTAAAGCCTCATCACATATTATCAGTCAATGGCTTACTGCTTAACCAGCTTGATGGCATAGAAACGAAGCTTAAAGACGGCGACCATGTCGTTTTGATGCCCGTTGTCACGGGTGGGTAAGCAAAACCATTAAAGCTCGCCTCCGCTTTAAACTTCTCAGGCGGATATTCTTGGACAGGGTGGCCTCTCTAAGGCGAGTAGCCTTTAAAGACGGAGAATTTGATGGTTTTCTAATTTTCAACCACGCTAACTTAATTTACTTTACAGGTTTTTCTGGCGCGGCTGCACTGTTAATTTCCAAAGAAAGTAAGCCCACCATATATGTCTATAATGTTAACTATCAACAAGCGAAAGCGGAAGGCAAGCAATTCATTGTGACATTAGTGAGACGCAGTAGCGACCTACTAACTTTAATTGCTGAACAGGTTAAGGCACTTAAAATTAAAAACCTCGCCTTAGACGCTGTCAGCATAGAAAGTTGGCAAGTGCTCGCCAAAAAAGTTAGAGATACAACAAAGCTTAAAGTTCAAGGTAGCCTTGTTTCTGCTCTTCGCAAAGTCAAAGATTCTCAGGAAATCGAGTTTATGCGCAAAGCAGCGGCGTTGACAAGTGAAGGAATGCGTGTGGCTTACGAGACATTAGCTCCTGGCATGAAGGAATATGAGGTGGCAGCTGAAATCGAATATGCCATGCGAAAGAGCGGCTCTTATGGTACGGCTTTCGAGACGATAGTTGCTTCCGGACCATATTCTGCGTTCCCACATGGTGGCTGCTCTGATAGGGAAATTCGCAAAGGCGATTTGGTGGTTGTGGATATCGGCGCTACTTACAAGCACTATCGCTCTGATATGACGCGCACAATAGTAGCCGGGAAACCAGCGGACACGCAAAAAAGGCTCTACGATGTAGTAAAGAAAGCGCAGGATAAAGCGCTTGAAGCTGTAAATCCTAACGTTAAAGCTAAAGTCGTGGATGCGGCAGCCAGAAAAGTAATCAAAGATGCTGGATACGGCCAGAATTTTGTGCATAACCTTGGGCACGGTGTAGGTTTAGAAGTGCATGAGCCGCCTGTTCTAGGGCCTTACAGCAAAGAAGTGCTGGCAGCGGGCAATGTTTTCACAGTTGAGCCAGGCATCTACCTTGTGGACTACGGTGGAATCCGCATAGAAGACACTGTGCTGCTGCAGAAAGACGGCGTGCAGAAACTTACAAATGGGCCTTACTTACTAAGCAAAGAATAATGCCGCCCAACTAAATTTTGCATTGCTTTGTTAGAAGTTGCCTCTGCAGAGAATACAAAGAATGGCTTAAACACGGCTATCTTATGGTATTGTCTGGTTCCAATAGTAAATTAGTGGGTACTTGCCTTCTACGGGAAACGCTGGGTCCTCATAGACTATGTCCAATCGTGTGCCGTACTGAGAAAGAAGTTTACGCGAGTTTTCCCATATCAGTGGCGATTTCGCGTCGGGTCCCCAGAAACCCCAAATCCAATCTTCGGGGTGCCTCATCCCCCAGCCATAATTTCTCGGTAAAACAAGCACTGCGTCTGCTTGCCCTCCCGTCTCTTCCCTGGGGTTCTGTGTTACTTCAGTCCATAATTTCTTTAGCGCCTCGAAGTGTTCGCTTTTAAGCGCGCCGTAAGGATTGCCTTCTATTTGCGGATAATTAAATATAACCACGTACTCGGCCCCTGCTTTGTAGGCTGTGAGCATCTGCTGATAGATTTCTCCGCCACTGTCCAAGTATGGTGGCTCTGTGTATTTCCATGTGATTATCGCACCCCATGACTTATTCTGCATTCGTGCGGCTCCCCTTACAAGCGCTATGTCTTGGATATAGCTATTGTTCCAGCCGAACTGGGCAAGAATAACGTCGTATCCCCCTAAGTAGTCAAACCAGTAAAGCACATAATCCGAGGTGAAGGTTCTGATTCCCGCTTTTTTCAGAGAGTTCAAGCCATCATTATTATCAAACAGCATTTGAAACCATGCTGCTTCTGTGTCGTAATCTTTTGGCTCATGTGTGGTAACATTTGCCATTTTATCTTCCAAATCAGCAAAAATTTCATGTAAAAGAGAGATATGCGGTTTCCCCTTAAAATAGTTTGAATGCTTAAGGAAGAAATTAAACCAGTTATAGTCAAGTTGATGCCCGGCTGGCTCATCGTCATAATATGTGCCTAAAAATCTGCCACCGTATCTTTGTTGGGCCGCTTTGAGCCACGAAAACTGCCATGTCCAAACTCTACTGTAGCTCCAATTAATGCCTAAATTAACGATAATGTTAAGACCTGCGGCGACGGCGTAATCGCAGATTTCAGTTGTTGCGGTTTCATTATTGCTTATGGGCCAGGATTGTAGAACAAAGAGGTTTGTGTAACCTTTCACCTCGTCGATTAACATTTTCGCTTCTATGGTGGTGTTACCGCAGAAAGTAACTCCGACAAAAAAGTCTGCTGGCTCTCTTTTTATGTTGCTTGATGTGTAATATGAAACAAATAATAGTGCTGTCCCTATCAATAGTATCAGAACTATAGAGGCCACGCCTGTTTGCTTCATTCTTAATTATTTGCTCCGGTCAGTTAATTTCCAATGTAACTTTCGCGTTTTCAAGCTATTTTCAATTATCCACATCAAAGGTTGATAGTTTTCATTTTTTCTTTACTTTTATTCTACCACTAAAGTTTCTTAGGCTATCCTCACAAATTGACTTTTTCCACTTGCATATTCCTTTGATTATCTCGCTCAGATAGTACTCAAATTCTTCTTCTGTTAGGTTGCTGGCGCATTCGACGCGGTAAACGATTTCGTCTTTCTCTCTGCTTGCAGTTATTAACACCAAAACATCATTCTCGTTCATAATGTCTCCCTCGTTGTTTAATTTTAGTGTTTTTTAGATTTAAATTGTTTCATTTCAACGTTCTTGCAAATTTACCTTTGGCGTTAGTTTTGCCCAGATTATTTTTAATATTTCAAAGTCAAGTAGAGCAAAACTCCTAATGCTATTAAAGCAAACATGTCGGGCAGCATTGCGAATGGTCCAAGCCCAAACGGTCTGAAACCTGCGAGATAAATCACAATAGGGTTGGAAACAAGTGTGTAGAATAGCAAAACCAACGCGAATACTATCAATCCAACAACAAACTCCGATTTCGTTTTTCTATACAAACTAATGTAGGTTCCAAGTAAAATGATTACAAGCGTCAAGTTTATTGAGGAAATAACAGTTTTAGCTATGTAAAAAACCTCCAAGTCTCCTCTAAAACTAAAGTTGCTTGGGTAAGGCGGCGGCGCGGGCCTGACCTCCAGCAAAGGCGCTGTTCTCTCAACCGTAATAGCCCACGCTCCAGCAAAGAGACCCATTATTGCTATAAGAACAATTGTTAGACCAAATTTTACTTTATCATTCATACACGTTTCCATCTACATTACTCCTTTTTTTCTTTTTCCCAAATTCTGTTCAATATCTCCTCGAATACAGCATAATTTTCCTCTAAAAGCGGAGAAAGAAAATAGGTGGTGCCGTAACCTTCCCCTGCAGTGGTGATGAGTCTGTTTTTCTGTAGAACCTTTAAGTGGTGCCTTATCGTTCGATAATCGAGCGCAAGAAGAGAGGCTAATTGGTTTGCATTCTGCGGTGCTTCCCGTAGCACCTGAATTATCTTGGCGCGAGTTACGCCACCACGGGTGCCTGCTATAAGCCAGCCCAGTATGTATTTCAAGCTGCGTGTATTAGCAGACACCTAAACTCATCCCTTGAGAGAGCGATTTTTAGTCAAACTGAATGTAGCAAGCAGTAAATATAGTTTATAGCCCCCTTCAAGCTATTAAGCCACGATTGCGCGGCGCGTATGATGGCACTTCATTTATTTAAATAGCCTTTTTCGCCTGAAAGACGGCGAATAAACAATTTGTCTAACTTACACCATAATCTTTCTAACATCTTGCAAAATTGTGTCTGAGGGTATTGCAAACCCTATGCCCTGTGAATCTTCAACTATGGCCGTAGCCATGCCTACTACTTGGCCTTGATAGTTCAGAAGCGGGCCTCCGGAATTACCAGGATTCAATGGCGCCGTCGTCTGTATAATATTAGTTAAAGTAGTGCTTTCTGTTGTTATGGTGCGGTTCAGGGCGCTTATTATGCCATTGCTCATTGAACCCTCTAAACCGTAAGGCGTGCCAACCACAACTACAGGATCTCCCACCCTAAGCGTTGATGAGCTAACCATAAGGAGCGGTTTCATCTCGTTCTGCGGCGCACTTGTTAGAAGCACCGCAACATCAGTGTTTGGGTTAGAACCTTTAACTGAGGCTGAATACACTTTTCCGTTTGTGAATGTTACCGTTATATTTACTGCGTTTTCAATTACGTGATTGTTTGTTAAGATAACCGGCTGCCCCGAATAGTTGTAGACAAAGCCTGAACCTTGCACTTGCGAATAAACGCTGCCGTACCAGAAAATGGTGCGTCTTAATCCTTTAACTACCACAACCGAATCGCGTACTTGTTCGAAAAGCTGGGAAAGTGAAACGTTCTCGCCTAACACGTAAACTATGTTTGTTGTTGTGTCAATGCTCTTAATTTGCGCTTGCAGAGCTAACAGCTGACTTCGGAGAGTCTCAACTTCTTCCATGATTTCATCAATTTTCTGGCTGGTTACGCTGGTTGCTTGTAGACTGCTGATTTGGCTTTGAATCGCCGAAAGTTGGCTTTGAAGTGCATCAATTGTTTGCAAAATACTGCTCTGGTTTTTAGTGGCTGCTTCTGATTTTGCTTGGAGATTATCTATTTGCTCCTGAATTGTTGACAACTGCTTTTGCAGCTTATCAATTTTATCTGAAGCGGCTGTGCTGCCTGTCCAGTAGCCAATAAGCCCGCCTACAGCGAGGCTCGCGGCTACAATCACAACTATAAGAAGGAGCGAAAGCGTTCTGTTCTGTTTTTTCGGAAGCTCCAAGGTGGCCACCGCCTGAACGTAGTTACCAACAAGCAAATGGAACATTTTGAAAATGGGGTTTTTTACTTGTTGCCGTTTGCAACCTTATCTGTTGCTTCTGCACCATTAAAAAATGGTGTGAATAGTTATTTAATGATTTTTCCAAATTTGTTTCAGAAGTTATTCATGGGCTATTATTTAGAGTTGCAAAATTCTGTAGAGATTAGGGAATGATTCTGAAAAACAGTTTAATGCTCTGTTTTAGCAGCAATTTTCAGCAACCGAAAGGGAGGATGTGTTAACTGACACAAGTAAATCCAGAAGTACAGACAAAGCCTATAGCGTCAAGCAAAGCAGCACTTCCCTTAACGTTTTTCAACTTCTCTCTTTTCGGTTGCCTTTTTTCTGAAATAGCTTACCAGGTGAATTAGTTGGGTGTCCTATCAAGAGCTATCCGAAATATCTCGCGGCGCAAGATCCGCGCTTTATTAGTGATTATTGCCTTGGGTTTCTGCATGGCAATTATGGTTTCCATTCCAGCGGGCGTAACTGCGAATCAGGAATCTACACTGGCTTTAACTCAGAATCTTGGCAGTGTTATCACTCAGACAGAAGCAACGATCAACCAGACATTGACACAAATAGAGTGCACCTTAGCGCCGAGCTTTGAAGGTTTCGGTTTTGCGCCGCCCAGCTCTGGCAGTTCAGGCAATATGGCTCAGCCTCCTATCGGCGGCAACTTCACGCCTTCTCGCCCGTTTGGCGGCGGCAACATCCCAGGCCAATTTGGCGGCGGCCAATTCGGCAGCAGAGGAACTACTCCAATGAATGAAAGCCTCTATTATGACATTAGCTCAATTGAGGGTGTTGTTGCTGTTGTGCCAACGTTAACGGTTTCGCAGGGAACTAATCAAACAATGGAAATGTTCGGGCGAAGTTTCACCCGTCTCGTCGTGGATTATGTAATTGAAGGTGTCCCATTAACTTCCGTTATCGATGAGTATCCCATTCTGCCAACGAATATCACTGCTGGAAGAAACTTGCAGGCAGGAGACAGCGGGGTTGTTCTCATAAGCGCTAATAACTCAGCGTTTTTCGGTGTTGGAGTTGGCGATACAATTGAGATTTTGGGGCAAACTTTTCTGGTTGTGGGCATTCACGGGTCAACAGGGGTTGAAGATCAGTTGACATTGTACATGAATCTATCCGATGCGCAATCGTTGACTGGTAACGTTGGATACATAACGGGTTTAACAGTGTTCGCTGAATCCAGCGCCGTTGTAAGTGACGTTGCCAGTGCTATAAGTGAATTGCACCCCGAGCTCACCGTAGTCACGGGTCAACAGCGCCTCCAGCAGCTTGAGGCTATGCGAAGAAATTACGAGACGGCTCTAGCTAATGCCGAGTCAACTCTTGCGCAAACCCAGGGTACTGCGGTTCAGGTGACAATCGTGGCGGTTGCAGCCGCAAGCTTGATCGTTCTGTTCGTGATGTTATACACTGTTCGCGAAAGAACCCGAGAGATTGGCACGCTCAAAGCTATAGGCTTCAGCGATTGGACTGTGATGAGCCAATTCATGCTCGAAGGTGTACTTTTAAGTCTGGTGGCAAGCGTGGTTGGCATCGCAGTAGCCAGTTTTGCTGCACCGACGCTCTCCGGGCTACTGCTTCCTACTGTAACACAACAAGTTAACATGGGTCGCGGCGTCACCGCGGCAACGGCGTCAACTGGAACGGCGTCTGTAACGTTGACTCCTGAATTGGTGCTGATGGCGCTTGGCGGCGCTGCTCTTCTAGGCGCGTTGGGTAGTTTATATCCAGCGTGGCGAGCAGCGAGAACAAGACCTGCGGAGGCCATGAGATATGAATGAAGCGGTATTGAAACTTGAAAATTTATCCAAAACTTACACGCTCGGCAAACGCAACGTTCAAGCCCTTTCCAACGTGAATCTTCAAGTGAATAAAGGCGAGTTTGTTGCGATAATGGGGCCTTCTGGGTCAGGCAAGACGACACTGCTAAACATCCTGGGCTGTCTTGACAAGCCAACGGCAGGGCTGGTTCTGCTGGACGGCGTTGACGTTACAAGTTTGCCGGAAAAAGAGCTTTACAAAATACGCGGTAGCAAGATTGGGTTTGTTTTCCAAACTTTCAATTTGCTGCCGTATTTGAATGCGCGGGAAAATGTGGAGTTGCCAATGGAAAGCCTGAAAGTGCCTAAAGACGAGAGAAAACGGCGGGCCGGTGAGCTTTTGGCGATGGTTGGTCTTTCTGGCAGAGAAGAGCACAGACCGCAGCGTCTTAGCGCTGGCGAGCAGCAGCGCGTAGCAATTGCAAGAGCGCTGGCGAACAATCCTGCTTTGATTCTCGCTGATGAGCCTACGGGAAATTTAGATGCCAAAAATAAGTATGAGATTGTCAAGTTGCTTGCTAACCTCAACATTAATCAAGGAACAACCATTATAATGGTGACGCATGATAGTAATGTGGCTTCTCAAGCGGAGCGGTTACTCTTTTTGAACGATGGGAAAATAACACGGGAGAAACAAGGACTTCATTTAGTGAAAAAGAAGCTTATGTGTCCTTACTGCGGAGGCAAGATTCAAGCTGAAGACACTATGTGTCCATCCTGTAGAAAAAAGCTGAAGTATCAAGGCGAGGAAGATGGCGACTGAGCAGAAGCTTAAAACAAATGGGTTTTCCAAGTTTCTTGTGGTCGTCATAATAAGTTGCCTTTTAGCGGGCGGTTTACTTGGAAGCGCATTAAGCACTATATTCTTAGCGCAGCACATAAGTGATCTCCAGAATCAAGTTTCTGCGCTTCGAAGTCAGCTTGCCACTTCTCAATCCAGTACGATAAATGGTGACATCACCTTCGTGATAGGAGAGAATGCGTCACTTTCACATCTATACCATGCAGTCAAGGATTCAATTGTCGTAATCCGTGGATTGCTGCTGCAATACGACATTTTTCGCCGCGCATATTATTCGCAAGTTCAAGGTTCTGGGTTTATCTACAACTATTCAGGGCAAAACATTGTCATCACAAACTACCACGTAGTTCAAGACGCAGTTAACATAACTATAACCTTTATAAACGGTAACAGTTATGGCGCCACAGTTATCGGGGCTGATCCTTATGCTGACCTCGCCGTGCTTAGGACAAGCGCGCCAGAAAGTGAGTGCAAACCTCTGGAGATAATTAGCTCCGCATCATTAAATGTGGGTGACCCGGTTATAGCGGTCGGTAGCCCCTACGGCTTGGCTGGCTCAATGACTGCCGGAATAGTCAGCGCGTTGGGCAGAACGATAACCGAGGAAATGTCTGGCGGCTATCCAATAGCAAACGTAATACAGATGACCGCGCCCATAAACCCCGGTAATTCCGGAGGGCCGCTTTTGAATTATCAGGGCCAAGTAGTCGGCATAACCACCGCCATTTTAAGCGACTCGGAAGGGTTAGGCTTCGCTATTCCCTCAAGCACAGTGCTCCGTGAACTTGATTCCTTGGTTAAGAATGGTTACTATAATAATCATCCATGGATCGGTGCTTCAGGAACTGATATGACATATGAAATAGCCAAAGCAATGGGTGTTAACATCACGTACGGCTGGCTGATTGCTCAAGTTACAGCTGACGGCCCAGCTGCAAGGGCTGGATTACGTGGTGGATCCCGCATAGCTTCAATTGCTGGGGAGTCGGTGACTGTTGGCGGTGACATAATAATCGCCATAAATGGAACACGGATTAGAGGCATAGATGATCTCTCAACTTTCCTTGAGGAGTACACTTTACCTGGTGAAACCATCGCTGTGACAGTTATACGTGACAATAATACTTTGACTTTGGAGCTTAAGTTAGCAGCTCGGCCACAAGTAATGTGATTTCCATAGTTTAATGCTTTTTTTGTTCTACTTAGGATATCCTGAAGATTGAACTTTGGAAAGTTGACTATTTGGGTGTAAATCTGAAGTAATTCTGAAAAACCCATTTAACTACACCTGCAAGTTTAAAGCAAACACGTAAACAACGCCTTAAACGGTAGGGTTAACATGGTCAATGTCTGCCCTTGTGGAAAATTTGTAGATGACACCGAAAAAAGCTCTGCTGTCATCGATGAATTTGGCGTTTTATGGCATGGCTCTTGTTTCGTTTTGAAAGAGCGTGTAAAAGCTAATCCGAAAATTCCTCGGATTATTGTTAAAGGAAAAGAAGAAAGGCATTTAGCTAGTTGTGTTGTTGAAGCGAATGACTCGTGTACCGTCTGGGCTTATGGTTGCTGGGTTGAAGCTAACGGCAATAGTTGCATCATTGATTTAGGCAATAACATTATTTTCGCCTATCAAAATGCCCGAATCCGAGGTTTAACTCCAACTTCCGTGCTTTTCGTTAAAGATACTCTATATGTTAACCATGAAGTGCCGGTTCGAAAAATTAAAAAATCTTGCCAAACGCTTGAAATTGGAAAAATAGAAAGATGAACCGCCTGTTTCCAGCGCTGATCTGCCTTAATAATCAAGGCTATTTATGCGCTGTAGCATATTTGAACACTAATTCAAATGTTGCTTGAACCGCTTTACTCAGAGCTTTTTAGACCAAAACAGATAAAAGTCGCTTAGCTTTCCATCAAAGCGTTTGAAAGGTGAGCATATGCCCGCTGAAATCTTTGATGTAGAAAAATTTGTGGCAATGAGCGCGAAGGCAAAATATTGTGCCGTTAAACGGCTTAAGGATGCTGTAAAACTTAAGCTCCGCACGCCAAGTAGGCTTTACACTTTGAAAGTGGAGCCTTTAAAGGCAGAAGAAATAATTAAGAAGCTCAAATGCGAGATCAAAGAGCTCTAAAAGGCTTTTCACATAACTCTACAGCGTTTGCTAGTAAATTTGCCTTACCAAGTAGACTTTACCCTCTGGAAGTCTTCAAAACAGGAAAATTGTGGTGTAAAATAAAAGTTTACTCGATGGTTTTCGGTTTTTTTGGTCTTAGCGAACGGACTGTTGCACCTGCACGCCACATTTCCGAATTGCCCATGGCAGCTAATTCTTCAGCAAGCTTCTGTTTGTAGTCTGGTGCTTGGCTTTTTTCAAGGACAATCCGTGTTTCTTCACCTGAGGCCACCAACTCGTAAAGCGCCTCAAACAATGGCTCAGTGCATGCACGGAACCGCTCCTTCCATCGTAACGCGCCGATGCGTGCAGTTTCACTACAGTTAGCATACATCCAATCCATTCCGTTTTCGTCAACCAAACGTATAAGACTCTGCGTAAGCTCCTCCACAGTTTCGTTGAAGGCTTCACTGGGGCTATGTCCATGTCTTCTCAAAGTATAGTATTGCGCTTCCATTATTCCAGCTAAGGCGCCCATCAAAACTCCACGTTCACCTGTCAAGTCGCTGTAAACTTCTTTTTCGAACGTTGTGGGAAAAAGGTAGCCTGAACCGATGGCTATTCCGATGGCTTTAGCGCGGTCTTCTGCCCTGCCAGTATAATCTTGGTAAACAGCGTAGCTACTGTTTATGCCGCTACCATCTAGGAAATTGCGTCTAACAGAGGTTCCTGAACCTTTCGGCGCAACCAAGATGACGTCAATGTTCTTTGGCGGAATGACTCCTGTTTGCTCTTTGTAGACTATTGAAAAGCCATGAGAAAAGTAAAGGGCATCGCCTTCCTTCAGCGTCTTTTTGATGGCAGGCCACATTTCTCGTTGTCCAGCGTCGGTGAGCAGATACATTTTGATGCTGCCGTGTTTCGCTGCTTCTTCCATGGGGAACAAGTTTTTCCCCGGTACCCAGCCATCTTGCACCGCCAAATCATAGTAGGCTTTGTGTACGCCAGTGCTTTCCTGCCCAATAATTACATTTATGCCATTATCGCGCATGTTTAATGATTGCGCGCGCCCTTGAATTCCATAACCAAGCGAAACGACAATTTCATCTTTCAATATTTTGCGGGCTTTTTCAAGCGGAAACTCTTGCCTTGTAACAACGTATTCTTTTATGCCACCAAAGTCTAATTCCACCATAGCTGATTCCTCAATTCAGTGGTATGAGACGCACATGAGGTAATTAAGAATTACTTTTTACACGCACGCTCAACAGTTAAGCGGTAGCAGTTTTTAATTCGCGAAGGCTGAATGGGCCAGCTGTTTACAACTTATGCTAGTTCAGCAAGTATGATATTAACTTGGCTTCTCTGGCTGGAGCCTACTTTGCGATGATTGTATAAACAAACTTGTTACCTTTATCGGTCTGAAAAGCTATTTGGTACGTTCTGTCTGGAACAGAGGGTATGGCTACTCGCAGAATAGCTGAACCTCCACTCCTTATTTGGCTTGAGCCAAGGATATAGATCACTGTTGCCGGTTTAGAGTTTACTTTCACGCTTCTCAGAACCGCAGTTTGGGTGCCATTATTGTATAATCGAACATCAATGTAAGCACGGTTTGGGCCCAGTCTGTGGGCTACAATTTGTACTTTGTTGTTCTGGTTGGTTGTTGGCAAGCCATTTATCCAAGCCATGGTAGCTAAAGAAATCGCAATTGCTATGCATAACAAAGTTTGTGCAAGCGACAGCGCGTTTTTCTTTATGCTTGGTTGAGGCATGTTGCACGTTTAGGCGGAAAATAATGGATATCGTTTATGAATTCAAAATCCGAATTAGCTTTCAAGCTTTGTTTTATTGCAGCTTATTGCTACAGAACATTTAAGTTTTATTAGCGCCGTAATAATTTTACCTTCAAAGCGGGGTAGTCGTCTAGCTTGGTTTAGGATACCAGCCTGGGGCGTTGGCGATCCTGGGTTCAAATCCCAGCTACCCCACCACAATCAATTTCATTTGTATGTGTTTTGTGTTTCAGTGTTTGGCTAGGCTTGTTTGCTTTTTAACAATTTTTCTTGTAAAATATTTTGGGTTTTTTGTCGGGTGGTTTTGCGATATTAGCTGTTTTTGGGACGTTTGTGAAGTTTAATGTGGTGTTTTATGTAAATATATGCGCAAATGTTTGATTTTATATTAGAAATGTTTATATAACTTTAGTTTAAATGAACAAATGTTTAAAAAGATTCGCGTGAACCTTCGGGAAGTGATCAAAGTGCAAGGTAACTCTAGCGAAAATTTGCATTCAGTTGATTTCCAACTTATCAACTTACTTCAAGAAGATTGCCGCCTAAGCTTCAATAAAATAGCCCGTAAACTCGGAATATCTGTAGGCACAGCTTTTAATCACGTCAAAAAACTAGAGAAAAAAGGTATTGTAAAAGGCTATACAGTACTTGTTGACTCTGCTAAACTTGGTTACACTTTAACTGTGTTAATACTAATTCAAGCCGAAGGCGGCCAGCTTTCTGCTATTGAGCAGGAAATTGCTAAAACAGCCGACGCCTTGGCTGTGTACGATATTACCGGAGATTATGACATTGCTGTAATCGCCCGTTTCAAAGATCGTGCTAGTTTGAATGCTTACGTAAAGAATTTGTTAGCCCATCCCCACATTAAACGGACAGTTACAAATGTTGCTCTCAATGTAGTCAAAGAAGATATGAGAGTTAAATTGTAGTTAAGTATGAGGTGAAAATATGAACCCAACAAGAATAACGGTTGCTTTCGACGCTCCAACTGCTGCTTTGCTTGAAAAGATCAGCAAAGAAGCTGATATATCCCAAAGTGAAGTGATGCGGCGGGCTCTGCGGTTTTACAGCGAAAACAAGGCATTACTGGATCCAGTTATAAAAAAGAAAGTTTATGCTTACATGGATCTACTACTAAGTGGGGAACATGTTATTTTGGATGTGGATCATTGGTTGCTCTTTTTGAATGTGATTGAGTCCTTGCCTGATCCGGAAAAATTTTGGACTGCGCATAGAAATATTGCGCAATCTCATAAAGACCAATTGAAAAGTAAGGTGCATACCGCTGAAGAAGTTTTAGCTCGGCTAGAAGCATGTAACTTTTTCAGAATAATAAAAAACTCTGAAAAAGATTTTACTTTGATTTTGGGGTCGGAGCAGCCGAAAAAGTTTGTCAAAATTCTTATCGAAGAGTTCTTTGCCGCAATTGGCGTGCGTGCTGATATTAGAGAGAACCTTTCAAAGCTAAACATTTACATAAAGCCGTAAATAATGGACATACGCTCAAGTTTACATTGATTTTATATATGATTTTTTATTTTTTCATAAAAATTATGAACAAATCATAAATAGCTTTATATGGCGTGTCTGTGCATTCCACAATAAAAAAATAAAATTGGGAAACATAATGAAAATGACTTCAAAAGTTCGCAAAACAGCTGAAGTAGTATCTGTCTCTTATACACATCT
>JAOAIV010000040.1 GCA_026414525.1 Candidatus Bathyarchaeota archaeon
GCTTTATTCTCAATGCTTTTCTGGCTCGAGAAAGCAGATCCATGTATAAGCCGAAGGGGCATATCCAGCCGCAGAAGAATTTTCCAAGAAGAAGCGACAATACAAATAATGCGCCTAGAACAACGGCTAATCTCATTATGCCATGGGAAACATATTCTACTCCCCATCCGCGTCCAGTATCCCAGAACGGATAGAGGTACGTTTGAAGTTCCCAGAGTGCGCAAGTCACCGTTTTCCCGCAGGGATAGTAGCAGCCGAAGAATGGAACTGGGAACCCATCGGGCATTGACACGCCAAACACGCTTGTTACAACCAAAAACTCATGCGGCGTAATCTGCTCAGCAGGCACAGGTATAACTCGGTGGTCGATGAACATGCCAAAGAAAATGAGGAAGACCATGCTTATTTGAACAAAAAGCCTTAAGGAACTAATACTTCTTGTTTTGTTTTTTCTTCCCGTCGTCACCGCCGCCACGCCGATGCTTATTGAGATAGCGGTTGCTGTAACAAGCGGCACATTGGGCCTATACGGCGGTAACGTGGGCGTTGGCAACGGCGCCAGCGGATCCGCCGGGTCGGTTACATTTACGTATAATCTGTCGCATAAGTGGCCGTAGATTGGGAATATGTTCCAGTAACCAATCATGTCCAGAGTTTGTGTAACCTTGAATTCGCCTGTCTCTGGGTCAGCCGTAACGTACTGGTCGATCCATGTATAGTCTGGTCTCGTGAAGGTTACTCGCACGGTTACGTTTGGTTCCGCGGGACAGACTTTCCCCATTATAGTAACGTTTTCATTTAGGTATGCTTCAGTCTTACTTATTTCTGCGGTTATGTGGGGGCCATAACAGCCTGAAACTATAAGAAAGTTACAGGTGATGATAAAATAAAAACATAATATTGTGGTGAGAGTAACGTAGAAAGCAAGCCACGGTTTCATAGGTACACCCTCACCAATATTCTATTAATTCCCATTTTCATTTACATATTTTTTGCATTTACCGCTAATTGTGTACCTAAAAAATTGATAAAAGGTAACGATTTTGGGTTATTACGATTTTTTTGTGCTCATAAGTACCCTTTATATCATTGACTAAATATTTTATAATTAATCTAACCAAATGGTGATTTACTTTATGCAGGAGAAAATATGCGATATCTGCGGTCGCAGGCCCGCAACTGAACAGGTAACCATAATTGAGCATGGTGAAAAGAAAGTTTTGAATGTCTGCGATTATGATTTACAGTTACTGAACCAGAGATCATTTTCGCCCTTTGACCGGATGTTCGGCAGCATTTTTGACGATTTCTTTTCTGGTGTTGAAGATTTTGAAGAGTTTTCTTCAAGAATAGGTTATCCTTTGTCGCGTCATCGTGAAGCTGTTGATATTGATCAGTATTTGTCGGAGCATGCGAAGGAGCTTATACAAGACGCTGCACAAGTCGCAATAAAGTTTAAGCGCAATGAGATAGACACGGAGCATCTGCTCTATTCAATTTCCAATAGTGATGTAATTAAAGAAATTTTTAGGCAATTCAGACTTAGCGCCGATGAAATTAAGAATTACATCGAAAATAACGCGCCAAAAGGGCGGAGAGAGTTGGATGAAGTGAAAATAAGGCAGCTTAATATTTCACCAAGAATAAAAAACGTTCTTGAACTTGCATTTCAAGCCGCCCAAACGCTTGGACATAGCTACATAGGCCCAGAGCATTTGCTTGTTGGTCTTATTGAAGAAGAAGACGGCATGGCTGGCGACTTGCTGCGCAAGTATGGCTTGACGCCTGAAAGTGTGCGGCAGCGGATTCTCAAGGGTGTAGGCAAAGGCGCCCAAGATGGTCGTGTTGAAACCAAAAGCACCACCCCAAATCTTGATAAGTACTCAAGAGATTTAACAAAGTTAGCACGTGAGGGAAAGCTTGACCCAGTTATCGGTAGGGCTGAAGAAATTGAAACAACTATCGAGATTTTGTCTCGGAGAACTAAGAATAATCCAGTGCTGATAGGTGAACCAGGTGTAGGTAAAACTGCCATTGTAGAAGGTTTAGCTCAGAGAATAGTTAACGGTGAAGTTCCAGAGGCGCTTCAAGGCAAGCGTGTTGTCGAATTAAATATCAACTCGCTAGTTGCTGGCTCCAAATATCGCGGCGAGTTTGAGGAAAGGATTAAGCAAGTAATTGATGAAGTTATCGCACATAAGGATGAGCTGATTCTTTTCGTTGACGAGTTACATACAATAATTAAGGCTGGCGGCACAGGCGAAGAAGGTGGGTTAGACGTTTCTCAAGTTATCAAGCCGCATTTGGCTCGCGGCGAACTGCATTTGATTGGCGCAACAACACTGAACGAGTACCAAAAATATATCGAGAAGGATGCCGCGCTTGAAAGACGTTTTCAACCTGTGTTTGTTTCCGAGCCAACTGTCGCACAAACGATTGAGATACTTCGTGGCCTTCGTGACCGTTATGAGGCGCATCATAAAGTTAAGATTACTGATGAGGCCATTGTAGCTGCGGCAGAATTGTCTGATAGATATATAACCAACAGGTTTTTGCCTGACAAAGCAATTGACTTAATTGATCAAGCAGCAGCGCGTGTTAGAATTGGCATCAACTCGCGCCCGCCAGAGGTCAAAGCCTTAGATGATAAGATAAGTGCTTTGAAACGTGAACGCGAATTTGCGCTGGCACATAAAAAATTCGAGGATGCAGACAAATTAGAGAAAGAAATTTCAAAATTAGAAAAGCAGCGCGCTGAGATTGAGGAAAAATGGCGTCGTGAGCGGGGTGTCACTACAGCAGAAGTTAAACGACAGCATATCGCTGAAGTGGTTGCCAAGCTTACGGGAATACCTGTAACGGAGCTTACGCAAGAGGAAAGAGAGAAGCTTCTAAAGCTTAAAGAAAAACTGCATGAACGCATCGTCGGCCAAGAAGAAGCGATAAGAGCAGTTTCCGACGCAATTTTGCGAAGCCGCGCTGGACTTACGGAAAGTAAACGCCCGATTGCCATGTTCCTGTTTCTTGGTCCTACTGGTGTTGGCAAAACCGAGTTGGCTAAAACTTTAGCTTGGGTTGTTTTCGGGGATGAAAACGCGCTTGTAAGGATTGACATGTCGGAGTATATGGAGCGTCATTCGGTCAGTCGCTTAGTAGGTGCGCCTCCCGGATATGTAGGCTATGAAGAAGGCGGGCAATTAACTGAACTGGTTCGTAGACGACCATACTCCGTGGTGCTGCTGGATGAGATAGAAAAGGCTCATCCGGATGTTTATAATATTCTGCTACAAGTTTTTGATGATGGCCGTTTGACTGACGGCAAAGGCAGAATTGTTGATTTCTCCAACACAATAATTATTGCAACCAGTAACTTGGGCTCTAGGATTATACAGGAAAATCTAACTTCTCAGAATCCAAAGTCATATGAGGAGCTTAAGAAAGATTTGATGGCAATACTTCGACAGCATTTTAAGCCCGAATTCCTTAATCGCATCGATGAAATCATAATTTTCCAGGCGTTAACTAAGGACCAAATAAGGCTGATAGTCCAGCTGCAACTTGAAAGAGTAAAACGTACAGCCCGCGGCCAAGGAATTGAATTGGAATTAAGTAATGAGGTGATAAACCGGCTAGCGGAAATAGGCTATGCTCCTGAATTTGGTGCAAGGGAATTAAAGCGACAAATTCAAAGTGAGATAGAAACCCCTCTTGCCAAAGAAATTCTTTCAGGCAATATCACTAAAGGCTCTACAGTGCTAGTAGACTATGATAAGGCAAACAATAAGGTAACTTTCAGCAAAAAATCATAGCTGCACTTTAAAGAATTGGTTAACTCAACTGTGTGCAAAAAAGCGGAGCTAGTGGGTTGCAACTTCAATTTCTGTAATCAAAGCTGCTGGTGATTTTTGTTGGATTTTATTCGGTTATTATCTCAAAAGATGAGGTTATTTCAACAGCCTTCTTTAGCATGCCTCCTACAGAACAGTATTTCTCCTCTGAAAGTTTGATGGCTGTTTCCACCGCTTGCGCGTTAATGTTCTCGCCTCTCACTTTATATCTTAGATGAATACTTGTGAAAACTCTTGGAGGTGGATCCTCTCGTCTTTCCGCTGTAGCTTCCACGGAATAACCGGTCACCCTCTGCCTTTTCTTTCGCAAAATAGTCAAGATATGAAAGCTGCTGCATGCCGCCAAACTTGCGAGCACATTCTCCATAGGTGAAAGTGCGGTTTCTTCTCCACCATTCTCTATAGGCGCGTCAAACTCTACCGTCAAGCCTTTCTCATTCTTAGCCTTTAAACGATAATTTCCATGCCATTCCACGACCATGCGCTTAACTGATGACATGTGCTTCATCTTTGGGGTTCTAGACTAAAAAGAGTTATGACAAAATGTAGCATTGAATTGTTTATGTGTTTGCATTAAATAAGATTTTAGCTCATTTTTTTAGTCGATCTAATTTTGCTACTGCAAAAGGAACCAGCATCTCTTCTTTACTTAAACCACCATGGTGGCCATAGAATCTTGCTCTTCGCGCTTCGGAGCATTGAACCCATATCGTTTCGTTTCTGTATGGAAGAATCAGCAGATTGCCTGCCCTTTCCAGAAATCTATCACTCGTGTTGCCCTTGCCGAATAAGCCCTTCTTTAATTCTTCCTTGGTTTCCGTGACTTGTGCCCTCTCAGATAACTTTCTTGATAGTAAGTCCCGTGTTTCTTCCAGTTTTTCCTCTTTCACGTGCAGAAAAACATCTCTTGGGCTTCCTATCGGAGAGATGCGCTTTCCATTTCCTCCATATTTTAAATTATCCAACACAGAGGGGATACTATTAATATAGACAGTTTCTTCCGGGTCGATACTTATAGTTCCATGATCTGCTGTTAACAGCAGTAGTGTTTCCTTTGCCACTTTCGGAGCAATTTTTTCTGTTAATTCCCTTTTCAACAAGTAAGATATTGCTGAAAATTCTGCTTCATATTCTTGACTATCTGGACCATACAAGTGAGCAATTGTGTCTAGTGTATCTAAATGCACAAAAAAATAAGTGTCCCCCTTGCTCTTCTCCAAGTTTTTTCTTAATCTGACAATCATGTCTGAAATTTTTACAGACGCCACTATCTCGCTTCCTTTAAAGATTAAACTTGAGCAAACACTATAGGCGCTTGATGCAGGAACATGTGCAAACGTGGCGACACCATTTTCTCTTAAAGTTTCGTGTATAGTTTCACCCTCAAATAGAATTCTTGCATTGAAACCTCTATCTATCAGTTTGATCCTTTGCTCACCATCTATATGCTCAAACCATAAGGTGTCAATTACCATATCTGCTTCTTTTAGGTAAATGAAGTATTCAAATAAAGAGTGCTCTTGAGGGAATAAGCCAGTATTCAACGTTGTTAGCGCGTTTGTAGTTTGCGAAGGATAAACGCTGGTTATTGGAAAAAATTCGCCTTCAGAAATCAAGTTAGTAAAAATACGGTGTTTCTTATATTGCCTTAAGAATTGATAAAATCCGAAACCATCTATAACCATTAACACAATGTTGCGATTTCCTCCCTTCCAACTTCTAATGTACCTATCTATCTTTGAGTTTACCTTTTTAGCTCTAATAGCAAATAATTCTAGTATTGCATTTGGTATGTCTGAAATGCAGTTTTTCCCATATAGGGGGTACAAAAATTCTCGCATGCTATTTTTATAGTCGTAATCATTGGTTATTTTTGTATCTTCTATCATCCCATCACATTTCAGTTAAAGATTTTACTCATTTTTTAATTAATTATGCCTTTTTGTGGTGGCTGAGGTTACTTGCTTTACAATATAAATGCTTTGGTCGCGAACAAATTTGGGTGCGCTGCAAAGTGTTGAGTGCAATTTACCTTTAATCGAGTGTATAATTCAACTATGCGTGTGGAAGATGAACTTTTGGACATTAGTCTAAAAATTATTCGCTTCAGCCTTAATTCCAGCTATTGTATGGCATTATTGAAAATTAATTTGTATTATGAGTTCATAATGTTAATATAAGCTCTTAACTGAAACTTTTGCTCAAAAGGGATTTAAAAAATGTCAAAGAGAGTATTCCATGCGGCTTTAATATTAATTGCTGTGCTATTTGCGATCCAATTTTTGGCGACTTTTAATGTTAATGCGCAGACAACTGCAGCTTTAAAACTGAAGATATATGTTGCTCCAACGAAAGTTCCTGCTGATAACAAGGGTTATGAAGTGATTTTCGTACAACTCCAAGATGCAAAGAATAATCCAGCACGTGCTTCTGAAAGCGTCACCATTTACTTGTCCTCGTCCCAGACCGATATTGGTTCTGTTGATTCAACAATTACTATTCAGCAAGGCTCAACTTATGCAAAGGCCAAGTTTTACTCAACCTATACTCCTGGCACTACAACAATAACCGCAACAGCACCTGGATTTGCAACTGTGCAAGCATCTGTAACAACTGTTGGGCCTGTCCCCTCAAAACTGGCAGTCTACGGTTTGCCCTCTGTGCTTCCCGCTGATGGTCGTAGTTACGAAGCAATAGTCGTTCAACTCCAAGATGCATCAGGTACGCCTGCACGTGCTCCTATCGGCGATTTGGTTGTAACTCTGGCTTCATCAAACACCACTGTGGGCAGTGTTCCCTCAACCGTTACTATAAAAGCTGGAAGCACTTATGCAACAGCTAATTTTTTCGCCAACAGTATCGGTTCGACAACGATTACCGCTATGGCTTCTGGTTATTTATCTGGACAGGCCACAATAAAGACGGAGCCTGTAAGTATAGAAGCTGTGAAATTAAAGGTGTACGTTGGCCCATTAAAGGTTCCTGCTGATGGTACTGTCTATAACATGATAGCCATTCAACTTCAAGACTCAAATGGGAAATTGGCTAGTACGCTAATTAGTAAATCAATCAGCTTATCATCATCTGACACTGACATAGGAACAACAGATTTATCTGTGACGATAGAGGGCGGCTCCACATATGCCTTGGCAAGGTTCGCTTCAACATATCGCCCAGGTTCAACTACAATTACAGCGGCTGCGCCAGGATATACTAGCAGTCAAGCTTCAATAACTACTGTCGGGTACGTTCCGACAAAGCTCGCTGTGTTCTGTGCTCCTTCCAACTTACCTGCCGATGGCCAATCTTACGATGCTGTGATAATTCAGCTGCAGGATTCATCAGGTAATCCCGCGAAGGATCCTGTTGGTAGCATTAAAGTTGGCTTGTTCTCGTCTAAAACGGATGTAGGAACTGTTGATCAAGAAGTCGTTATTCCTTTTGGTGAAACCTTTGCTGTTGCGCGTTTCAGCTCAACATATTCTGCTGGAACCGCTGCTATTACCGCTCAGTCTTCAGGATACACTTCAGGCCAAGCATCTATGACCGTAAGTCTAATAGACAAATATATTTTGACCATTTCCGCTACTGCTGATCCAAATCCCATCAATTCGAGTGCTCAAACGATTTTGAGAATTTATGTTACATATAGCGGTCTTGCACCGGCATCGGGTGCCACTGTTAAACTTGCTTCAGATAAGGGCGGAGGCTTCTCTGCAGTTTCCGATGAGAAAGATGGGTATTACGTTTGTGTGTTTACAGCGCCTAAAGTGACGAAAGATACCGTTTGCACTATTTCGATAAATGCTTCTAAAACTGGATATACAACCGGCAACACCAGCATACAGGTTAAGGTGGTGCCTACTATTCGTACAGGGACTCTTGACGTATTTGTCAAAGATACAGATGGAAATCCTGTGGTTGGCGCAAATGTCACCTCAATATCACAGCCGAGTGGTGCAGTCGCGTTGAGTGGAGTTACTGACTTGCAGGGTTACGTTTCCTTCAAGGATGTTATCGCCGGTGTTTATATTCTCGAGGTAAGCAAAGAAGGATATGAGCCAGTAACCGAGGATGTTACAGTAACTGCTGGGGGCACTGCAATGTGTACACCTGAGCTCGTGAAGATTCAAGGCTTGGCTGACCTGTCTTGGTTGACTATTACATACACTATCGTTGGCGTAATTATCGTAGTAGTGGTAGTCTTGCTGATTCAAAGGCGTCGATAGCAAGAGAAGGGGCATTTATTGGTTTTATAAAAAGACTGTAGGTTTATAAGAAATTTTTGCTTTTTATTTGTATTTGCTATGTCTGGACCATAGAATACTTGCAATTATAACAGTCATCATTATGACTACTAATCCATAGAAACCGAGAGCAAACAGTTCTGACCAGCTTATGTTCTTATCCTTTGGGTTGCTAAATGCTTGTGGAGATAAAAGTTGTTGTTTCGTTTGGGGTTATATTCTGTTTCCTTGAATATGATGCGGCTTGAAATTTTACTTTTATTAACGGCTGAGCTTGTTAAAAACAAAAAAGGGATCAGATTGGGCCCAAAGGATTACCGGCGCATTAGCATCTTTACTGCGTTGCATGATGTTATGTTGGAAAAAGCGCTTAATGAACTACGATTTGCCAAGTGCACAAACTGTGGACTTTATACGCCCTATAGATTGAGAAATATTGATGGGAAAATTGTTATATGCAAGAAATGTGGTGGCTCAATTAAAGTTTAATTTAAATTGTTTTGTAATGGCTTTTCTGAAGGGAAGCACGAAAGAGCCTTTAATGGATTGGCTTTTTAATACGTAACTTCCAACCCTTAAATTATTCTTTCTGCGCACCTATTTACGTCTTTTAAATTTTCACGGCTTAGAAAAAAGTAACTGTTAATTCAAAAAAATAACGTATCAAAGCCGGAACTTCGCTTTGTCGAGTTACCACTCTGGGAAAATTGGTATTGGCGACACCACGGAAGTAACAGAGTTTTCTACGCCAGGTATCTCTTGAATTTTAGTCACAGTACACAAAAGATCCATTTGATCCAAGGCTTTAACGGAGCATATAATATCATAAGGCCCAAATACGGTGTCCGCTGAGAGAACTTCGGGAAAACCAAGCAGCTTTCTGTGCACGTTATCCAGATGTTTAGGCTGCACATTCAGAAACACAAAAGCGAATGGGCTTTCAGAAATAGATGGCCCTTCAGTTGCAACGATAAAGCTTAAAGTTTTGGTTATCAAATTATCTTCAACCCCAATTAAGCGTACAGGATTAAAGTACTTCTCAATAAACTCTTCTAGACTCTGAAGGTTAGCGATCTTAATCAAAATGTCAAAAGGGCCAAAGAGCAAGAATATGTCTTGTTGATCAATTAGCTGCTGGTGCAGAAGTTTTTTCAAAACTTCGCTGAAGCCTCCGGCCTTGCATGTTAGACCGATATAGGCTTTCAATACGGGTTTCCCCCATTATCCTTAGATTCATCCCATTTTATAAGTAATTTGGTAATCTCATTTTTCGCCGAAAAATTCGTGATCTCTATCTTTTAATGTTCTTCTTTATGGTCCTATCCGTAATTCAGCGAACATAAAAAGTTTAAACCTTCCTCGTTTAAACGGCCAATCATTTTTTATACCCTTACTTCGCGGTGTTCCTTTCCTATTATATTTCCGTCGTTCCTTCCTTAAAAAAGTCTAAAAAATTCCAGAAGCCCGAGAGACCACACCTTCTAGGGTTACATTTTGTTGTTGCATGTGTTTCTCCTCGGATTTCTTTTAGTGCTCGTTTTTTAGGGCTATACTGAGCTGGTGTAGTTGGTGTTCTTCTGGTTGATCGCGGCTGATACCGGTTGCGTTTGATCGGGCTAAGGCTTGGCGGGTTAGGATTTCTTCTGGGTTTAGTCCAAATGCTCGTATGATTTCCTTGAGGGCGTCAATCTTGCTGACTCGTGTTTTTGGTCTGATGCTTAGGGCTGCTGCCGAGTATATACCTCCGAGGTATTCTATGCCCTTAATTTGGATGTCATGGTAGGTGCTTATGGTGTGTCCCATCATGTATTCGATTTAGTCTGTGGGCATGCCAAGCGCTGCGAGTGCGGAAGAACTTGCGTGTGCTGTGGACGCATAGTTCGTAGAATCTGCCTAGGGATTTTTGTGGGATTAAGCCTGCTTTTCGGTAGAGTTCGTGGAATAGATTGTGTACGGCTTGGGTTGTCAGGGGAACTGGCCTGCCCAGTTGCATGTTAGGAGTGGCGATTCGTCATGGATGTTTTCCGGCGGGATTTTTCTTGTGCCTCGTCGTCTGATCTTCAAGTAATCGCGCAGGTATTGGGCGGCTTCTTGGTTTAGGAACGTATCATAGTCGTGGTATTTGCCCTTTGTAATTTCGGCTTCGACGTGGACATGGATGGGTATAGCTTGTCTTTCCAAGTCGCGTTTGACGTGGCGGTAGCGGAGCTTTACCAGTGTGCCTATTCGGAATCCGCCTAGGGCTAGCATGGTGATGATGACTCGTTCGCGGAGGTCGGCTATGTCTGAGTTTCTGAAGCTCTTCTGGCGTGGGCGCTCGGTCTTCGTATACGCCTCTTTTGCTTAGGCTGTAGGGCAGTTCGAGTTTTAGTCCGTTGCAGCGGAATAATGCCTTGACGCCTTTGACGTGGTTACTGATTGTACCTGGGGCTAAGCCTTCGGCTTGTATGTTTCCTACGAAGTCGTCGAGTAGCCGTACGTATCGTGCCAGCGCTTTTGGGTTGGGGTCTCCGTCTTGGTCTTGGCAGCTTTTAACCAGCTGGTCTGGCTGAGTGTTTAGCCACTTGCAGAATCGGTACAC
>JAOAIV010000041.1 GCA_026414525.1 Candidatus Bathyarchaeota archaeon
GCTGGTTTACGCTGCGAGGCAACAGGCAAAGCTCAAGCGGAGATGGCCACTTGGCAAAGTAATCGTAGCGGCGCCAGAGAAAACTAAACATGCGCTGCGAAAGCACGAAGCACTTTTCCTAGAACTGGTGAACGTTAAAGTAGCCGAATACACCAGCAGCATCCCAGAATACGCTGGCGGCGAAAACTGGGTCTCAGCCTCAGAAGGCGACATACACGTGCTTGTGAGCGGGCAGCGTGATGAGCGACTACTCGGCGAAGGCATCATGCGCGATTTAGCCCGACGCGTGCAAGCGCTACGGAAAGAGCTTGGCTACCAGCCTACGGACATATTAGATGCGGCACACATCAGCGAACTCGACGACGAGAGCATACAACTACTTGCGCCCTACTTGACGGAGATGGCGGAGCTTGTGCGCACCCGAAAAGTATACTTGCACCGCAGCCGCAGCGAAGCCCAAATGGAATGGCACGAGTCAGAGCTGGACGGCAAAAAAATCTACATAAGCATCCACTAAAACTTAACCAAAACCCTTTATTCCCACAGCCGCTGTTCTACTTCGAAGGCGAATGGGCCGGTAGATCAGTCTGGTATGATCGCCGCCTTCGCAAGGCGGAAGCCGCGGGTTCAAATCCCGCCCGGTCCACTTTTTAAGTGAATCATTAAACAATGGGAACATCGGTTCCTTTAATTGGATTGGAAAGGCGCTATACTTATTTAAAAATGGTGAATTCTAAGCTCATAAGATCTTAGACGTTCGATAAAGCAGAGGATAATTCATTGATTTATTCATACTATGAAAGGGCTCCAAATTCCAAATTAACATTGGATTTTATTTCTTCACAAGGTTTTGTCACATAGCTTTAATTCGTTATTTCTTTTAATCCTTTTCCTTTTGTTTCAATACATAGTGCGACGGTGGTACGGTCTCCTATACAATAGTTTGTGGCAAATACTGTGAAGGGTGCAGTTAGGTCTCTATATATGTAAAAGCGGGGTTAATATGGGCGCTATTGTGCCCTCTATAGGGCCTATACTTAAAGTTGCACCAGACCCTGTTCCTCTTATATATGCAGGATATCGAGTTCTGGCGTGTATGCGTAAAGAGTGGACATGCGCCCAAGATATCACTATGCTCCACAGGAGGATTGACTCCGGCGCGAAGGCTTGGCTTAAGAGGGTAGTTCTAATGCCTGCCATGGCAAGATAGACTATGGTTCCAGGTTTTCTGCCTATGCGATCTGCCAATATCCCGCATGCCAGTGCCTCGCAAAATATGCTTAAACATCCAATGCTCATAAGAATTCCAGACTCGAAAGCGCCAAGTCTAAACTCGCTGATTATCGGCATTAAAACAGCTGCAACCAAAATAACGTTTATGCCGGTAAAACAATAGATGAGAATGCCAATTATGAGCAATCTATAGAGTGAAAGCCAGAGCGACGGTGGTCTCCAAAGAATAAAACAAGTCTGTTTTAATCGCTCCGTCTGCAGCTGTATTTTTAACCAGTTAGATAAATTTAACTGTATTAAATGAAATTTTGGAAGGTTAATATGTAAATGTATTGCATTATTTTATTCCGGTTGGTTCGCCAACAAAAGGTTTAGATGCAAAAGGTGAGACCTTATCTGCAAAATTCCACCTAAAACTTTTGGGTTTTTATGTGAACAGTTTCTGCTAACGAAAAACGTTATTTATTTTTTCATTTAATAGTTTTTTCTTTTTCATTGCTCCCTTAACCCTTCTCTGCGCTATCATTAATGCGGCATCTCTTGGCGTAATCTTCGCATTGGCTGAATTAGCCAAAATTAACTGTGTATTTTTAGATATTTTAGCCCTGACCATTTCAAGCATTTTATCTGGATTCTCACCGATATACTCTGCGTAGGAGGATATGACCCCACCGGCATTTGCCACAATGTCTGGAACAACCAGAATTCCTTTTTCATAAAGTATTTTTTCTATTTCATATTTTACAGGGATGTTGGCCGCTTCCACAACCATTTTTGCTTGAATTCTGTCCACATTTCTATTGTTTATCACGTCAGGTATTGAAGCAGGTACCAGAATTTCTGCTGGCAACTCAAATATTTCTTCATAACCTAAAACTTGCCCATGCTCGTAATTGATAACAGAACCCCTTTCGGCTTTAGCTTTCATTAACTTTTCATAGTTTAACCCCTCTGGATTGTAAATGCAACCTTTACTGTCACTCACAGCCACGATCCTAACGCCTTGATCTACCAATAATCGTGCCAATGAGGATCCTACATTTCCAAACCCATCGATCAAAACCCGTGCTCCTTTTAAATCTAAGCCTAAATACTTCGAAGCTACAGTGATAGCAATTAAAACCCCATAAGCTGTTGAACCATACTCATGGGGTATCCCACATTTTACACCTGGCCTAACACACATGCTGGCCGGCTTCCCAGTACACGAGTTTAAAGCGCCATTAGCCAACGCGTAAACCGCCATCTCCTCTTCTCCAGTATTAATGTCCGGCGCTGCGACATATTGGCTTGGAGATAAGGGCTTCAGAGCTATAGCAAAAGTCCTAACTAAATTCAGCTTCTCTTCCTTTGTAATTCTTTTAGGATCCGCTATTATGCCTGCTTTCGCTCCTCCAAAGGGCAATTCTGCAAGTGCACATTTCCAAGTCATAATCCTCGCAAGCCTAAAAACCTCCTCCACACTAACCGTTGGCGTCATCCTTATTCCACCTTTACCAGAACCAAGCGCCGTATTATCAATCACCAGCGTCCCTTTCATTCTAATAGCCGGATCATAAACTTGCACAATCTTCTCGGGACCCCATTCGTCAGCAAACGTATCTAATAATTCTGTCATAATAACCACGTGCAACGTCCGGATTAGTTAATAGTGAAAACGGCTATAAATTCATAGTTATAAACCAAAAATTAGAAAAAGATGCCATTACAAACTTCAAACTAAGATAATTGTATGGTAGTACAGACCAGTGATAAGCTGGTTAGGTGTTCACCATCATTTCTTACGCGATTTAGTTGAAAGTCTCCTAATAGACTTGTAATATTACAATCATAGGGATTGCAAAAGCCCATTCAGCATTGAGAGTTGCATACTTGGATTTGCTCTTCAGCAAACTATCAATCGACTTTTTGCTCATTAAATTACCAGATATTTCACCGCGTTTTTTATATACGAAAATTGAAGCTTATTCACAACTGTAGTTAAATCCTTAATAATTTGTTTCCGTGAACTATTTTGCGAATTACGAGGTTCTTTTTGGGTGACTCCATGCTTATAAAAATTTAAGCCATACCTCAAAACCTTCGGTTTTAAACACTATTTGCGAAAGCCATAAAAGCTTTACAAACGCCATAGTCGTTTTCAGCATGTTTGTGAGTAAATATAATAATTTAATACTATTCGTGTGAACGACCTTCACACACCTTATAAATAAATGGTACTTGCCTTAGTAAACAAAAGAACCTCAAATAATTATCGGTTCTTTGTGGGGTTTATCGCTTAACAAAACAAATATAGAGTCGCTTTCTATTGTGATTTCAACTTTATTGCCATTGGTAAGTAATGCTGCTTCATTCTTTTTAGCTTTTGAATCTCATACTCTCAAACTTCCTTTCAGTACATAGAGAAGCGCATTATTTTCTGGATCTACTTTATAAGCGAAGTTCGCTTTGTTTGACGAGATAACATCCAAATACACCATATTTGTGTACAACTTTACTGGCGAAAACTACCCAGCAATTACCCTTATACGTATTCCATCCAAGACTCTTTCAGGCACATCCTTCGATTCGATTTGCTGATAATCAGGCTAAATACCGCTAAGCTTGCTTGGCAGTCGTATCCACAACTGTAGCCTTCCGTTTATACCTTTTGTTCAAGGGAAGTTCTGCGTGAACTATCCCTTTGCCAGCAGTAAACTTTTGCAATCCGCCAGCTAAAACCACCGTATCGTTTCCAAGGTTACCGATGTGATGGAAACCTCCTTCAAGCATATAAGTAATAGCCTCAAATCCCTTTATAAGGATGCGATGGATAAATGGCAGAGGACTCAACGAAAAACTAGTCCATTAGTACACAGGTGTCAAAATGCCCCAGATAACCTGTTGGGAACACTCTTTTAATAAGCGCGTCAGCTCCTTCAGCAGTTTCGAGAGCAACAATCTTGCGGGAACTTTTTAACACCATTCATAAACTTCACATTTAAACAAATTAGCCTTCAATAATTAGGTACATTAAAAGTTTAATAAGAGTTGTTATACTCAAAAACGAATTAAGGGCAAAATATGAATTTACTTTATAAATTAAATATTATAATATTAATAATATTAATGATTAAATAATGAACAAAGAGTACAATTTGGATTGAGAACCAATAAAAATCAAATTGTCCTAGTAACTGAATTCAGTATAGTTGGAAAGGCTTGTAACCTATGGTTTGTACATGAAGGTGCTAAAGTGGCAATTTACGCAAGAAACGAAGAGTTACTAAAAAGGGCGGCATAGGAAATTAAATATTTAACTAAGGTCAAAGTTTTGCTCTTAAATGCAACCTAAAAAGTAATCTAAATGAAGATATGGCAACTGTAACTATACAAAAGTTTGGTAAAGAGGATATGAGTCGTTAGGTTAGATCTACTTCGTCGCTAAAGTTGTAATGCATATTTTACCCTAATGATTTCAGGTTTGTATTCTTTAAAACTTGTAATTTTTATATTCACATCTGCGAATTTTCGTAATTCATAAATAAAGTCTTCAAGGTAGTCATATACGCCACAAGTCCTACAGAAGACACCCTCGAAATCTAGAATAAGCTCGTTTTCGCTTAGCCTGACTAGTTTTGCCTTAGCTTCAGGGCTTCTATACTTGTTGTAATCCTCTATAGCTCTTAAAACGATGCCTTTTAAGGAGTTCATTCAACCCAACCATACATTTTTTAATAATCGATTTAAGTTTTAAATACTGTATTTAAAATATTAATCCAAATTTCATAATCGTTAATTATAAACTTTCGTCCATGAAAGCTTACATGAAAGGCAAGATGTGAAAGAGCATGATGAAAAAAACCTTGGCTAAAAAGGGCATTGCCTATACCATAGATCTTACTAAGATTGATGGTGATGGTTCATTTCCATGCCCAAAATGTGGTGCTGTAATCTCGCCTGAAGACGAGTCAGAAGAAGTCTATCAGATTGTTGACACTAAAGTGGTTAATGATGAACTAGTGGAATTGGTCATAGTCTGCAATAACTGTGGTAGCACTACAAGGCTTACTGGATTTCAACCAGAAATATAAAGCAGCAGCCACGTACGTTGCGCATCAAATTTTGCATTCCGTTTGCAACAATTTACGTTTTCGTGGGCAAATTGGATGCTAGCGACGCATCTCTTCTGCCCGTGGCAGATAAAAAGCAGTTTGCTCTGGCTTTATTTTACCCCTAAGGCACGTCGCAATTTATTAATTAGATCCTGATTGGAAATGAAAGCACAAAAATCGCTATTAAAGCTATAATAAGCAGCTTTCTGCTTTTTGATAAACCCGAAACGTCATCCAAAGGGCCTGGATGCTTAAACATGGACATGAAAACTATCAAAAATGCCATAAGCATAAATTCTGTGCCCGCAAACAGCAAAACAGCAACTGATGTGAAAGTTAACATGAACCGCTGCTTGTCGCTTAATGTTGCAGCGCGCGCAATATGACCGCCATCAAGCATCGCTGCTGGCAACAAATTAAGCATTGTAACCACCATTCCCGCCCAGCCCGCGTAGCCTATGGGATGCATATACCAGCCGTTATTAGGCGGCACAAGCTGTGGAATCAAATTTAAGCTCGCGAACCCATTAATCAAAAGAACCCAGCTTAATGGCACTAAGCTGCCGTCAGTTGGCGGAATTTCTCCGGGAATTAGAAGCGTCATGCCGATTGCGCTGAAAATCAAGGCAACTATGAAGCCCGCTACTGGCCCGTTAGCTCCAACATCGAATAGCGCGTCTCTATTCGGCGGAAGAGACTTCTGCATGATCACAGCCCCCCATGTTCCCAGCGGGGGCAACCCAGGAATAAAGTATGGCGCAGTTGCGTCTATCCGCTTCTTATTAGCTGTCAGCTTATGTCCCATCTCGTGGACACCTAACACTGTCAGAATGGACGCTGAAAAGACTATTCCACTTAGCACTGGCGGGATTCCCGCTGCATCTGGAAGCATAAAGTAGCCTGTCACGAAAGTAGTGCATATCGTGGCTAACAGCATTATCAGATTTACTCGTGGATTGCTTGGCTGCATAGGCGGCTTCGGAACAACTTTTAGCACTATCCGCTCGTCCACTTTTCGAAGAAAAGCAATTAACTCCATTCCTTCAAGCGTCTGCAGCAACCTCAGAAAGGCTTGCTTGGTTTCCTGTGGCCACAACAAGTAATAGGTGGGTATGCCATTCTCCAGAAGGGCTTCTTGAATTTTAAACTCGGCCGTAACCAACTGCGTTATTTTCTCGAAATCAGATTGCTGGAACATACGAGTGCTTGTGATGCCCTCTGCAATATCGCTCATGCTTGTGTGTTTCCTATTTTTTGTCCGTGTTAGAAACTATGGCGAGGTAAAAAAGGATATTGGCTTAACTTGCAGCTCCTATTCTTTCATACACTTGCCTTTTCACTATTTTGGGAGATGTGGCGAATGCTTTATTTGTCTTCAATCACATTCGAGAAATGAACGCTATGCAAATTCAAACTTTCACTGTCGGCATGCTATCAACCAACTGTTACGTCGTCAACTGTGAAAAAACAAAAGAAGCCATAATAATAGATCCAGGATTAGAATCAGCCGAGGAAGCTGAACAAGTATTCTGTCATGTGGAACAATGCAAACTCAAAGTTAGGTTCATAGTCAATACACATGGGCATCCCGACCACATCAAAGGCGATGGCCTTCTAAAGAAGAAATATAGCGTACCTATTTGCATTCACACATATGACGCGTGCTGTCTCCATAGCGTAGATGCCGCAACGCGTCCTGCTAACATTTTGCTTGAAGAAGGCGTGCTGCTGAAAATTGGTAGAATCACGCTAAAAGTTATGCATACGCCTGGACATACGCCTGGAAGCATATCCCTTCTGGGGGAAAACCTTGTCTTTACTGGCGACACATTATTCGCTGGATCCATAGGAAGAACAGACTTTCCAGGCGGCTCTGAAAAGGATATGCGCTGTTCCCTCAAAAAACTAGCTAGCCTTCCCGAGCAATGCGCTGTTTATCCTGGACATGGCGCAACAACGACGATAGGCGAAGAGAAACGCTTTAACCCTTTTCTACATTGGTTGTAATAAAAAGCGTACTTTCTATGCTCTCTTTTTCCTTGGGAAGTATTTTCTGGTTCTTAATCCGAGTTTGACAAGCGAAAGCATAAGCGGCACCTCCATTAATGGGCCTATAACTGTGGCCAAGGCTGCGCCTGAGTTTATTCCATAAAGCGTTGTGGCCACTGCTATGGCAACTTCAAAGTGGCTGCTGCTACCTATAAGCATGGTGTCAACAGCCGACTCGTATTTCCAGCCGAGAAAATAGCCAAGCGGGTAAGTCCATGCGACCATTGTAGCGTAATGTAGCAAGTTCGGCGCGGCAAGATAAGCCACTAATAGCGGCTTGGTTAGGATAATTTCGCCTTGGAATGAGAACAAAACAATCAGCGTTGTTAGCATTGCCACTATGGATATTTTTCCAATAGTTGGGCTGTAGGTGTTGTTAAACCACTGTTCACCTTTCCTGCTTATTATGACTCTGCGGGATATTGCGCCGGCTGTAACGGGCAGTGCTATAAAAATCAGAACGCTTGTAGCAATCAAATCCCATGGAACGGGGATGCTGCTTACGCCGAGGTAGAAGGCTGCAAGCGGCGCGTAAAGAGCGAGCATTAGCAAGGCGTTGATGGCTGTGTTAATTAAGCCCTGCGCCATGTCGCCTTTCGCCAGAAACATCCACCACATAACCATGGCTGTGCAAGGCGACAAGCCTAAGAGTATGACGCCGGCGATGTACTCGGGTAATAGTGGATCTCCTGGGAGAAGTGCTGTTAGAATCACGTTTGCAAGAACTGTCATTAAGACAGGCGCCACAATCCAGTTGGCGATTATCGTGGCGATTAGAGGCTTGGGGTTTTGTGCTGCTTTTTTTATGTCGCTGAAGCGTATGCTGAGGACTGTGGGGTACATCATAAAGAACAAGAGGATTCCGATGGGGATGGAGAGCTTGTTAAATTTGAGCGAGTCCATGAACTGGCCGAACTGTGGTAGAAATCGGCCTAGAAGTAAGCCGATGATTATGCATATTGCTATCCAGAGAGTTAGGTACTTCTCGAAAATGCCGAGGGATGCTTCCCGTTTCGGCGCTATTTCTTCTGTTACCGCTTTTTCGGAGTGATGGGGATTGTTGTCCGTCATTTTTGGCGCCTTGCCCAAAGAAAGAATATATTAAAATATTTAAATTTGTTGCTGTAAGAATGCTAAACCACAATGCTGCGAATGAATTCAAACTTTTCCGGATCTGCAAGCTTGTAAAAAACCCATTTACCCTCCTTCCTTTTCTTTACCAACCCTGCATTTTCCAAAATTCCTAAATGATGCGACGCTGTAGGCTGCGTTAACTCCAATGCAGCCATGACTTCACAAACACATATCTCGCGCATAGTTAACAGCGTCAGAATTCTTAACCTTGTAGGGTCGGCGAGGGCTTTGAAGAACTTGCTTTTAACTTCAGCATCTTCTCGACTCATTTCCTTGTCAACAAATACTTTTAGATCATTAGCATGTTCTGTTGCTTTCTCAAGAGAGCAAGTTTCTGATTCTGCAGGTTGCTTTAGTTTTTCGTTAACTTTTTGGTTCAATTGTTGTTGCCCTAGTATTGTCTGGTAAACATATTTATATGCGTTTTTTGTTTCTGAAATTCTGTCTCATAAAAAAAGGCAAGCTTTTTGCGCTAAAATCCTTTGCCTTTAAGGAAAACGTGTGGAAAGAAAGCAAATGTTGGAGAAAACTTACAGGGGAATTCCTAGAGAGGAGATACCTTGGTATCCAATAATTGATTATGGAAAATGCGTTGCATGTGGCAAGTGTGTGGAGTTTTGCCATAATCATGCTTTTGATTTTGAGGAAAGGGAAGGAAAAAAGAGAACAGTGGTGAAGAATCCCTACCACTGTGTGGTGCTCTGCCGAGGCTGCGAGGGAATATGTCCTGTTGGTGCTATTAGTCATCCTTCGGCAGAAAAGACTCGGAGAATTATTCGCAAGTTGAAGAGGGCTAAAAAGTAGCCTGGGCGTTAGTGTCCTTTTTTAATTTCTTATTTTGTTTAAAGTGTTGGTTTTTCTGAGTGGGTTGTTATGTGTAGCGCTGATTTTGAATATGTATTTGTGTTTAACATGTTTACAATATTGTCTGTTAAGACATAATATTTAATAGAACGTGCTTTCCATCCTACATAAGGAGACACAAAATGCCCACTTTCCGCTTTAAATCACCACTCACCAGCTTGAAAAAAATCAAACTCAACATAAACTTCAAGAAAAAAGCGAAGCAACTACCTATACCCCCACCTCCACCAAAGCCCATACCCAGAGGGCTCAAAGTAGTTGACAAATACCCATTATATGAGCCCTTCGCACACGTTGTAATCGTCCAAAACCCAAAAACAGGCGAGTACAAATACATCCTCGATGAGCTTCAGCTTGACCCGCTCGAAAAAGGCGTTTACGACCGCATCCTAGAAATCCTACTCGCCGAAATAGAATCACCTAAAGAGGAAATCCTCGACCCAAGAAAATTCTTCGCCGAAGAAGCCAAAAAGATAGTTGACAAATACCGCATCAGCCTCGGCTGGCTTCCAGACGTTTCATGGTACAAAATCCTCTATCATGCAGAACGCGATCTTGTCGGCTTCGGAAAAATTGACCCCTTAATGCGTGACCCAAATATCGAAGATATTTCATGTGACGGAGTAAATAAGCCAGTTTACGTATGGCACCGCAACTACGAAAGCATCGAAACAAACCTCCAATTTCCAGATGATGAGACACTTGACAACCTTGTTGTCAAACTCGTACACATGGCCGGCAAACACGTAAGCTCAGCCTTCCCAATAGTAGACGCCTCGCTACCAGGCAAGCACCGTCTCGCAGTAGCTTACAGACGCGAAATCACCCCATTCGGCACCGCATTCACAATCAGAAAATTCAGAGAAGACCCCTATTCAATCATCGACTTAATAAACATCGGCACGTTCTCCGAGGAAATGGCTGCATACTTCTGGATATGCCTTGAAAGCAGAGCATCAATAATGGTTTTAGGTGGAACCGCTGCGGGCAAAACAACCGCCCTAAACGCGCTGGCCTGCCTGATAAAGCCAGGTAGCAAAATAATCACAATCGAAGAAACCGCCGAGCTTAACCTACCCCATGAAAACTGGGTATCGCTTATCGCACGCCAAAGCTACGGCTTAGGCGGAAGCGGCGTTGGCGAAGTCACTCTGTTCGATCTGGTCAAGACTTCAATGCGGCATCGCCCCGACATCATGATTGTAGGCGAGGTAAGAG
>JAOAIV010000042.1 GCA_026414525.1 Candidatus Bathyarchaeota archaeon
TGTTGTGTCAAACTTGGTTTTAACCAGAAATTCTATTTCGCCTTCGCCAACTTCGCCAATTAAAACTAGATGATAAAGTTTTTGACCTGCCGATTGACTGGTGTAGTTGAGATACATGTCTTGGCCATTATATTCGCAGCTTGCGTAAGCTACGCCGCGGTAGCCTTCACTGTTAAGGTTATAGCCGCCTACGTCGCTTACATTGCCATAAAGTCCTGGCTCCCAGGGCAGCGAAATATTGTTTACACTTAACGATTTTGCGTTGCTCATTAAGTAAAGCCGTGCTTCATACATGTCCAATGTATCTGGAACACGCACCCACACTTCAATGCGTTCGCTGTCCGTGATAAACTCGTAAGCCCAGCTTGTCCTAAGCGTCGGCAAATTTGCTATTTTTCCTGTAACGTGATGGGTATACCACCTGTCGCATTGGATATTCTCTATTACCATGAAGGTAGCTTGATCTGTGCCACGGCTTTCTCGTGCGTCATTCACCAATACAAAAGTGTAATTCCCCGACGTCGATGGAACAAAGAATGGGTCGTCCACAGTAGTTCCTAAATGCTCCGGAAGTCCAGCCGCCTCAGTGTGTAGACTCTCCAATGTTCCTTGAGGGTTATAGACGTAAATGTCATAGTCTGTCTTAGGTTTTGAGCCTGTATGTATCCAAGCGCCGTAGCAGTATACATGGTAGCTGCGGCCAGCCTCCAAGGGGCAAACGATGGTCCAGTTCTGCCCTATGGGTATTTGGGAGCTGTTGATGTAAATGGGGAAAATCGGCTTCTCAATATATGTCCAGTTACCTCTGCCTGGGGAATTAAAATATGTATGAACGAAGCGTTGATGCTCTACCGCTGTTTGTGCAGTGGCATCAAGTAGCTGCGTGAAGCTAATTAACGCGGTTAGTAATATTATTGCTAACATCTTTCGCGTTGAATTCGGCGATAACACTTGCAAGTCTAGCTCCCGGAGCCTCCTTTTGTTTAAGCATAAGAATATTTGTTGTGAAATCTGCCTCTGAATTCAGAATCAAAATCCAAATTAACCTATACTCATCCTGCCACGCAAACAAGATCGCTTATAGAACATATAAATTTCCGAAACAGCCGCTGCACGTGCAAAAAAGCGCCTTTCATATTTGGCGCCTATTAGAAATTCATTGCAGAAACTTGGGTATAGCTGCGGCTCTCTCTTAATAATGTGCTATTGATTTCTATGTGAAGAATTTTGATGCTGCAATTTGCATGTTTATGTTAATTCCCCGAGTTTTTTGAGGTTGTGCGTGGCGATTTTGCAGTATACTTTGGTAAAGGCGTTTCCGCAAGATGGGATATTGATGTCGCAAACATGGAAAACTTTTCAGCAACCCTTTGTTGTTTAAAATTAGGCCTCTCTGTTGAGTTATCTTCGTTTGCTTGGAGCGCTTTGGCTTCTTCCTTGTCTTGCGGGCTCAGTGCGTTTTAATAAATTTTTTATTTGTGTAGTTACTCTAAAAAGTTTAAAAAAGCCGCTGTTTATGACTATTGACATAAAAAAGTTTATTAGTAAGCGGTGTAGCATGTGTTTGTGCTCTCTAAAGTAGGAGATCCTTTTTCAAGTTGGGCACTCCAACATGGAGGAAATCATAAGTTTGAGTGAAGCGCTTCAAAAATACATGTTTACGTGTTCGAAAAATAAAATTTTGGGAGATAGTGAAAATTGACCGAGCTATCAAAAGAAGATGCACGTCTTTTGTTGAAATCCTTCTTCAACGAAAAAGGCCTTGTACGCCAGCATCTTGATTCATACAACGAGTTCATCGATCATGGATTACAGGAAGTAGTAGATGAAGTCGGCGAGATCGACATTGAAGTTCCCGAAAGTCCATACAAAGTAAAACTTGGACAAGTGTGGATTATTGATCCGCAATCGCGTATTACTGGACCCTACGTCACCGAGGTAGACGGCACCAAACATGAGATTTATCCAATGGAAGCAAGGCTTAGGAATCTCACGTATGCGGCGCCCATAGCCCTTGAGATGACGCCTATAATCGATGGAAGAGAACAGGACACCGAGCTTGTCTACATTGGAAGCATCCCCGTGATGCTGAAGTCGAAATTGTGTTTCCTTTCGCAGCTTTCCAGGGAAGAGCTGATCGCTGCGGGCGAAGATCCTGATGATCCAGGCGGCTACTTTATAGTTAACGGATCCGAGCGCGTTATAGTGGCCATGGAAGATTTAGCGCCTAACCGCGTAATTGTTGATGTGGACGATAAGGGCACCGCGCCTGTTTATCAAGCAAAGATATTCTCAACGACTGTGGGCTTCAGAGCAAGAATAGAGCTGAAGCTTAAACCAGACGGCGCCATATACGTTACGATGCCCGGGTTGCCTACTGAAATGCCTTTTGTGGTGATAATGCGCGCGTTGGGTCTGGAAAAGGACAAAGACATCGCTGAAGCAGTCTCATTAGATAAGACCATTCAAAGCGAGTTAGGTCCATCATTTGAAAAAGCCATCGGCGTGGACACACAGAAAGAAGCGATGCTATTCATCGGAAACCGCGTTGCCCACGGACAAGTTGAGGAGTACAGATTGCAAAAGGCTGAAACAGCCTTGGACAAGAATTTTCTGCCACATTTAGGCAGAAGCGAAAGCAACCGCAAAGACAAAGCGCTTTTCCTCGGCGAAATGGCCTACCGTGTTATCCAGCTTAAACTTGGCAGGAGGCAACCTGACGATAAAGACCATTTCAAGAACAAGCGTCTCCGCCTTGCAGGGCCACTTCTCGCCGACCTGTTTCGTGTATCCTTCAAAAACTTGGTCCGCGACATAAAATATCAACTTGAACGCATAGGCGTTAAAGGTCCCATAATAACAGTATCCACAGCTGTAAGGCCTGGAATAATCACTGAAAGATTCCAGCATGCCCTTGCAACGGGAAACTGGGGAAGAGGCCGCGTTGGCGTAACCCAGCTTTTGGATAGGACAAATTATGTGTCCACACTTAGCCATCTCCGTCGGCTCCAATCACCATTAAGTCGAAGTCAGCCAAACTTTGAAGCGCGAGACTTGCACCCAACCCATTGGGGCCGTTTGTGTCCAAATGAAACTCCTGAAGGCTCTAACTGTGGTCTCGTGAAAAATCTCGCGCTGTCCGCGTCCATCTCTGTAGGCGTAAACCCCGAGAAAATTAAGCAACTGCTTTTTGAATTGGGCGTTGTCCCCGCTTATGAAGCGCCGGCGGCGCTGCGAATGTCTGGCGCAAAAGTTTTTGTTGACGGCAATATAATTGGCTACTGCACTTCCGCGCCGGAGCTTGTCAAAGTTTTTAGAGAAAAACGCAGGAAGGGCGAAATCTCAACTGAAGTCAACATAACCTACTTCAATAAACAACAAAGTGAAACTGAAGAGGTTCACGTAAACTGTGACGAAGGCCGCGTAAGACGCCCCCTGATAATTGTTGAAAACGGCGTTCCCAAACTTCAGCCTGAACATCTTGAAAAACTAAGTCTCGGCGAGTGGACATGGGAAGACCTTGTAAAAAACGGTTTAATTGAATATTTAGATGCTGATGAAGAAGAAAACGCATATGTGGCACTATCCTTAGCCGATATTACTAATCAGCATACTCATGCAGAAATTGCAACTTACACCATTCTCGGAATCTGCGCGTCAACAATTCCCTATCCAGAGCACAATCAGTCACCACGCAACTCCTATCAAGCTGCTATGGCCAAACAAGCCCTCGGCGTCTACAGCACAAACTTCCATCACCGTGTAGATTCAAGATCGCATATTTTGCATTATCCACAAGCACCCTTGGTTGAGACGGAACTCATGGGTGTCATCGGCTACAAGCAGCGACCTACCGGCCAGAACTGTGTTGTCGCCGTGCTCAGCTTCGAAGGCTACAACATGGAAGACGCCTTAATCTTCAATAAAGCTTCAATAGAACGAGGGCTGGCCCGTTCAACCTTCTTCAGAATATACGAAGCTGAATGCCGACAGTATCTCGGCGGACTAAAAGACAAATTCACAATTCCTGAACCAGGAACTCGCGGTTACAGAGGCGAACAGTATTATCGGCTCCTCGAGGCTGATGGCATCGTAAGCTTAGAATCCTCAGTTGTAGGCGGCGACGTGCTCATAGGCCGGATTAGCCCGCCAAGATTCCTTGAGGAGTATAAGGAGTTTGAGGTTAAGGGGCCGTCCATGCGGGATACATCTGTGGATATGCGTCCTTCAGAAACAGGCGTGGTAGACGGCATATTTGTTACACAATCAGGTGAAGGAAGCAAACTAGTAAAAGTCAGAGTTCGCGATTTACGTATTCCCGAGTTAGGCGACAAATTTGCTTCTCGACATGGCCAAAAAGGCGTCATAGGCTTGATAGTGCCGCAGGAAGACATGCCCTTCACAGACGAAGGCATAGTTCCAGACATAATAATTAACCCGCACGCCATACCCTCAAGAATGACTATCGGTCAATTCATTGAATCTCTTGCAGGTAAGATGGCAGCTGCAAGAGGATGCCCTGCTGATGGCACACCTTTCTCTAATGAAGGCCCAGATGAAATTAGAAAGAACCTTGTTAAGCTTGGATTCAGCCACACAGGCACAGAAGTATTCTATAATGGCCTAACTGGCGAGAAATTTGTTGCTGATGTCTTCGTTGGCATCGTTTACTATCAGAAACTCCACCACATGGTCGCCGACAAAATCCACGCCAGAGCACGCGGGCAAGTGCAAATGTTGACTCGACAGCCTACTGAAGGACGAGCCAGAGGCGGTGGTTTAAGATTCGGCGAAATGGAACGCGACTGCCTCATAGGCCATGGCGCTGCTATGCTGCTTAGAGATAGGCTGCTGGAGGAATCTGATAAGTACACGCTGTATGTATGCGAAACCTGCGGTCAAATCGCCTACTTTGACATGAAACAGCGGAAATACATATGTAAAATCTGTGATGAAAAAGCCAAGGTTTCGCCTGTAGTAGTTTCTTACGCTTTCAAACTTTTACTACAGGAACTCCAAAGTTTGTGTATCACACCTAAATTGAAACTAAAGGAGAAAGCATAACATGTCTGCGGAAGAACCGGTTCATAAAGTTGTTGATGAAATTTCTTTCGGCCTAATTTCCCCACAAGATCTGCGGAAGCAGTCAGTTGTAGAAATTCAAACACCCGACACTTATGATGAAGACGGCGCGCCAATTACCGCGGGCTTAATGGATGGCCGATTAGGAACGCTGGAACCGCGACAGCGCTGTAAAACATGCGGAAACACTGCAGTTCGATGCCCTGGCCATTTTGGGCACATCGAACTAGCCGTGCCGATAGTTCATGTAGAATTCACCAAAATAATCCATGAGCTTCTGAAGTCAACATGCCGCAGTTGTGGTCGCATACTCCTGTCAGACGATGCAGCGAAGAAAGTTCGCAGTCGAATTGAAAAATACAAGTCTCTGTTGGGGGCAATACCTGACGAGGTTCACAAGAGCATCATACAAGAGATTAAGGCTAAACAGTGCCCGCACTGCGCAGCGCAACAGTATAAAATAACCTTTGAGAAGCCTACAAAGTTTACTGAGCAAACTGAAACCGGCTCTGAGCCTTTAACGCCCAGTATGATTCGCGAAAGGCTGGAGCGTATTCCCGATGAAGACTTGGAAATTTTAGGGTTCAACCCTAAGGTAGCACGGCCTGAATGGATGGTTCTACAAGTTCTTCCTGTGCCCCCCGTTTATGTTCGCCCATCAATAACTCTTGAGTCAGGGATTCGCTCGGAAGATGACTTAACTCACAAGCTGGTTGACATTATCCGCATTAACCAGCGGCTTAAAGAGAACATGGAAGCAGGAGCGCCAACCCTCATTATTCAAGACCTGTCTGAGCTTCTGCAGTATCACGTTACCACCTACTTTAACAATGAGGCCTCTGGTATTCCGCCGGCAAGGCATCGCTCAGGGAGAGCACTAAAAACGCTTTCGCAGCGGCTTAAGGGCAAGGAAGGGCGGTTCCGAAGCAACCTTTCAGGTAAAAGAGTCGACTTCTCCGCAAGAACCGTCATATCCCCCGATCCAAACCTTGATATAAACGAGGTAGGCGTACCTCAGGATGTCGCAATGCGCCTATCTGTGCCTGAAAAGGTAACCACATGGAACCTCGAGGAACTAAAGAAACTTGTTATAAATGGCCCTGACAAGTATCCAGGCGCCCTCTATATTATCCGACCAGACGGCAAACGCATACGGCTAGAGTTCGTGGTGGATAGAACAAAAATTGCAGAAGCCATAGAACCAGGCTTTGTTGTGGAGCGCCACCTCAAAAATGGCGACATAGCCATATTCAACCGTCAGCCTTCGCTGCACCGTATGTCCATTATGGCGCATTACGTTCGTGTATTGCCCTACAAGACTTTCCGTTTGCATTTATGTGTTTGCCCGCCGTATAACGCTGACTTCGACGGTGACGAAATGAACCTCCACGTTCCTCAAAGCGAGGAGGCTCAAACAGAGGCTTTGCTGCTAATGCAGGTTCAAGATCAAATACTTTCGCCGAGATTTGGAGGACCGATAATCGGTGCAATCCGCGACTTCATCACCGCGGCTTACTACTTCACGCGAAAAGAAAACTATCTAACTAAGGAAGAAGTCGGCCGGCTTCTTACGGCTACAGGTTATACTGGTTCGTTGCCAGAACCCAGGATTAAGGAACCTCAGCCGCTATGGTCTGGCAAACAAATTTTCAGCCTTTTCTTGCCAAAGTCCCTAAACTACGTTTTGAAGGCTAATATCTGCCAGGGCTGCACTAAGTGTGAAGAAGAAGACTGCAAATACGACGCCTACGTTGTTGTTAAGAACGGCGAGCTGATTTCAGGCATCATTGACAGACGCGCCATCGGCGCTGAGCAGTCTGAGAGCTTGCTGCACCGAATAATCAAAGATTATGGCACTCAAGCTGGCCGTGAATTCTTGAATAAGGTAACGCGGCTGCTGAAGACTTTTATAACAATGCGCGGCTTCACATACTCCTATGACCAGCTTGTTCTTTCACCCAAAGCTTTAAACAAAATCGAAAAAACTATGGAGAAAATACAAAAGAAAATAGATGAGCACATTAGAAACTACCGCAACGGCACCTTACCACGGTTGCCTGGTCAAACGCTTGAGGAGTCGTTTGAAATCTATGTTATGCATGAGCTAGCCAGAGCCAGAGATGAAGCAGGAAAAATCGCGGATGAAGACTTCACACTTGAGAACGCTGGCATAGTCATGACGCGGACAGGCGCACGCGGTTCAAGCCTCAACATTGGGCAGATGACTGCCTGTGTCGGCCAGCAGTCAGTGCGTGGCAAAAGAATACTCCGAGGATACATCGGAAGAGCTTTACCACACTTTGCCGAAGGCGACCCCAGCCCAAGAGCCCGAGGTTTCGTATACTCCTCATATCAGAAGGGGTTAGACGCGATTGAATTCTTCTTCCACGCGATGGGCGGCCGTGAAGGCCTCGTGGACACCGCGGTCAGGACACAGCAGAGCGGTTACATGCAGCGCCGTCTAATCAACGCTCTAGAACACATCCGCTTAGAGTATGACGGCACTGTGAGGGATTCCGCAGGTGACATAATACAATTCCGATATGGAGAAGACGGTGTAGACCCTGCAAAAAGCGACCATGGCAAGGCCGTGAACGTAAGCCGCCTTATTGATCAGATAAAAATTGCGGAGGAAGAAGTTTCTCCAGCATCAACCGAGTTTATCGAAAAGCAGCTGGAGACCATCAAGGCGCAACTCACACCGCTGCTTGTGGAACAGCTTAGGCAGAACTTGGCTAAAGCTAAGCTCAGCGAGAAAGGCGTAGAAAAAGCAGTCAAGTTAACCGCTGAACAATACAGGAGAGCGTTGATGGAGCCAGGCGAAGCAGTAGGTATAGTCGCTGCCCAGTCAATAGGCGAACCCGGCACTCAGATGACTCTTAGAACATTCCACTATGCGGGTGTAAAAGAGCAAAACGTAACCTTAGGTCTTCCACGACTGATCGAGATAGTCGACGCAAGGCGCATTCCATCAACCCCGATTATGACCATATACCTGACGCCAGAGTATCGGAAAAGCCGAGAAGGCGCTGTTGAAATTGCCCGGAAAATAATCTACACAAGCTTGGAGAACATCGCTTCTGCCATCTATGAAGATCCCATGAACGAGGAAATAGTGGTTGAACTGAACAGGGCTATGATGGATGATCGAGGAATAACCCTTGAAGAGCTTAAGGCAAAGTTGCAACTGCAAAATGCAACAGTAACAGTAGAGGAAAACGCGGTTCACATCAAGCCCAAGAAGGCTGAGGCACTTAAGAAGATGCTGACCAAGATACCCGCATTGCATGTTAAGGGTGTGCCAGAGATAAAACGTGTCCTTGTAACCGAGGAGCATGGTGAATGGGTTATTCGAACTGATGGTTCAAACCTGTCGAAAGTTTTAGAGATCAGCGGTGTAGACACTTCGCGGACAACCACCAACAACATCCACGAAATCGCCAAGACTCTTGGAATTGAAGCGGCAAGAAACGCTTTAATTAAAGAGGCTGCACACGTGTTGGAAGAACAAGGCTTAGACGTGGATGTGCGGCATGTCATGCTTGTTGCGGACATGATGACTGTAACGGGCGAGGTGCAGCAGATCGGCAGGCACGGCATCAGCGGCAAGAAAGCCAGTGTTCTGGCGCGGGCCGCGTTCGAGATTACGGTTCCAAACATTGTTGAAGCCGCCATCAAGGGCGAATCTGACCCGCTGGAGGGTGTAACGGAAAACGTGATTGTTGGTCAATCAATTCCTATTGGCACTGGTTTGGTTGAGCTTTATATGACTACGTTTGAAAAGCAAGAGAAGGAAGGAGGTAAGACAGAAATATGATAGACATAGATAAGGCAATAGCTTTGGCTGTGAAAACAGGCAAGGTTTCTTTTGGCGCAAATATGGCTTTGCAGAACGCTAAGACTGGTAAAGCTAAAATGATAATTTTAGCTGCCAATTGCCCAAAAAACATAAAAGAGCAGGTTGAATACTATGCTAAAATCTCCAAGGTTCCGGTCATGACATATAGGGGTGCTGCAATGGATTTGGCTAAAGTCTGCAATAAACCGTTTGTTATCTCGGCGCTAAGTATAAGAGAAGCGGGCGATTCAGAGATTCTCAAGGTTATTGAAAGTAATCAAATGCAGGCATACAGCGGAGGTAGTGAATGACAAGCGGCATTAAATTTACTTGCGATGAAATGCGCTATATTGCATTGTTTGAAAGCATAAGCGGCGCTGCCGTTAAAGACTGTATAATCGATGAGGAGCAAGGGCGTGCAATCTTTGTTGTTAATCCCGGCCAAGTTGGCGTTGCCATTGGCAAAGGCGGAAGAAACATTCACACGCTGGAAAGAATGACTGGGAAGAAGCATGAGATAATTGAGTATTCCGATGATGTTGTGCAGTTCATTAAGAATGCTCTGAAGCCTGCAATGGTCAAGGAAGTGCGCATAACCGAGAGGATGGACGGCAAAAAGATAGCTGTTGTAAACGTTAACCCTAAAGATAAGGGCGTTGCCATCGGCAAAAACGGCAAAAACGCTGAGCGACTGCGCTTTTTAGTAAAAAGGTATTTTGACATTCAGAACGTCAGCATAACTTAAGCTTGGGCAGTTAAGCCGCATAGGCATTGATCACAGCCCTAATCTGCCTTTTTACTCCAGCAAAATTCACAATTTACTATTAACTCTTTTCATCCTCTTTTGAATCGATGCCGCCTTCAATATTAGACCAGAGCAAAATTCACAATTTACTATTAACTCTTTTCATCCGGCTTTCATGTAAACGAATCGGGGGCTAACTATAAGCCTAAGAATTTCAATCCGCAAATGGCGCTTTTGCTCAGCCGAAATGCTTTTTGAAAACTGCACGAATCTGATCTGGTCCTTCTAACACATATACATCTTCCATTCGCCGCAGCTTCTCAACTTGTTCAACCTCTTCTCGACGGACACGTAGCTTCATTTCTTTACCGTTTGGAAGTATCGTGGATACCGTGCCTACTTTGAAATCTGTTGGCGCAATATAAACGGGCACGAACGCTTTCAAACTCATTATAGCCGCGTTTGTCAGTAAAGTGTCGCCTATGCTGTTCGCGATTTTAGCAACCGTGTTAGACGTGGCAGGCGCAATAAGCAGAAACTCGTATTTGCGCATCTGCATCCACGCCGCAAGAAAGGGCGCGTTAGAATTAATTTCCACGGAGACCTTTTGGAAGCTTTGCTTCAAGTCCGCTTCAAGCTTATAGTACTTCAGTACAAGCTCAGCGGCTTTGGAGAGGAAAACATGAATCTCCACGGTATCCGCGTATTCCTTCTGGATCTCTTTCATTGCTCCTATGTATTCGGCGATTTTGTCGCCGGCGCCCGTTATTCCCCAAGCAACTTTCCGTTTTTTGGCTTTATCTTGTTCGGACATATTCAGCAACCCCCTTGGTTTCTGTTCGTATTTTTTTCGTATTTTTTGAGAAACTCGGCGAATTTTTTCACTGTCTTCCGC
>JAOAIV010000043.1 GCA_026414525.1 Candidatus Bathyarchaeota archaeon
CGTTTGGGAACCGCTATGCGCAGTTCATGACTTACTATATTTCTGGGCAACTGGAATTCTAAATTATATAATAGCCTTTGCAGCTCCCGCAGCAGTGATAATCGCAATCAAAGAAATCCTGACAATAACTAAAGAGAAATAAGAACTCCCTCATCTCCCTTTTTTATTTTTTCAAATGGTGTTTACATGTAAAAAATAAACGGTTACAGCAACAGCGTAACGCTTAAACTACTACATCATGCTGCGAGAGACAACAAGTTTTAAGAGGAAGCGTCCGCCCAAAAAGCGAAAAGTTAATGAAGGAAAAATGCCGTGTATTGCTGGGTTTGCCGGCCATAGGGCACGGGTCCCACCTGATCCCATTCCGAACTCAGAAGTTAAACCGTGCTCCGTTCCCAGCGGTAGTGTGGTCTTCGGCCACGCGAAACTGGGGAAGCTGGCAGCCCACTTAAACGCTTGAAGAATCGGGGAGATTTAGCTAAGATTTATAACTGAGTGCTGAATGTTTTTGGAGACGTGGTGAAACCGTGAACATGCTGGCAGTTCTGCCTGCTTTAACTGGTCAGCTGGGAGGAGCAGGAGACAGTATATCACAAATTTTAAGCATACTATTCTATGTCATCTTCATCGTTTTCCTGTTTTATGGTCAAAGAATCCAAATGTACGTAATGATACGAGAGGTTGAAGGATCACTTTACAAGTTAAAGTACATAAAAGACGAAGGGCGAAGAATCGCCATTGAGACAATAAAAGAGCTAGGCAAGCCGCAAACGGATCCATCAGCAAGGGTTGACCGTTATCTAGATTATTTCACAATCACCCCCCAAAGCATGGATCCAGCTGGCATTGTTTACAAGCTTGACCACATCCTTGACGTAAGAGATACGCGGCTTAAGGACGAAGTTAAATTGATGGCGCCTGCAAGCGACGAAGTCCAAATAAACAACTTGGAGAACACGCTCGAGGCAGCTATGGCCCTTAACTACATCTACAAGGTCGTGCGCCACTATTATATCCAAGGCAAGAAAACATTAAGCCTCTACATCATAATGCAGCTGCAGATGATACTGCCGTTAGTCATGAAGGAGGCAGAGGCATACGCCAGCGCGTTGAAGGCTTTCGCATATGGGCAGCCTATAGGCGACGGTGTTGGCCCATTAGTAGCTGCGAAGCTTATGCATGGTTATGAAACACGCAAAGTGCCGAAAGATTGCGTCGTAGCTGAAGTGCCCTTAGAAGGTCGTACTGCGCTTGTGATGAAGGCAGAAGGACCAGGAGGTAACGTGGGCAAGCCAGGCGACGCTATAAAGGCAGTTATCGACGAGAACAAAGGAAAAATCGCTGCGGTCATAATGATTGATGCCGGTTTAAAGCTTGAAGGTGAAATGGTCGGCGAGGTTGCCGAAGGAGTAGGCGCTGCAATTGGCGGTCCAGGCGTGGATCAGTTCAAGATTGAAGAGGCGCTGGTTGACTATCACATTCCAATCTATGCGGTGATAGTTAAGGAGGACATCGGCGACGCGGTTTCGCCAATGCGCAAAGAAATTTCCGACTCAGTTGACAGGGTAATTGAACGCGTGAAAAGTGTTATCCTAGAAAGAACTAAAGAAGGTGACAAAGTCATCATCTTCGGTGTAGGCAATACAATTGGAATTGGACAATAGGAGGAAACAAGCATGAGTGAAAATTCATCATCCGCAACCAAAAAGATTTCAACATACCTAACAATGATTGTGCTGATAGTTTTAGCGTTATCCATGGTAGCGCTTATTTCATCGGTTAATCTCATGGTTGAAGGTAATGAAATCGCCGCTGGATACCTGCTCATTATAGGTCTAATTGCCATGGCATTGTCGCTTTATGTTATGATTCAATCGCGAAGACGCATTGCAGAAATGAAAATTGAAGCGCCAAAAGTTATGACCACAATTGAATGCAGAAAATGCGGCTTCAAAAGCCTCAGAGAATTTCAGCGCGGCGACTTCGTATTCAAAGAGCTGGAGCCCTGCCAAAAATGCAACGAGAAAATGATGATAACTGCCATCTACAAAGAAGTTAGAGAAAGAGAGAAAACATTTGCATTTTAAGTGAGAACTTCGCAGCCATCTTCTGTTATAAGCACCGTATGCTCGGCCTGGACAACGGGTTTTCTGCTTGCCTCGATAAACACAGGATAGCCCATAAGCGCCTTAGACCTATATAGCTCATTGAAGGCTTCCCTATGCTTGTCTGCGGGCACTACGCCCTTTAGCCAGCGTTCAGCAAAAGGTAAGGTTCTATAATTCTCCTCAATATAATCCAAAAGTTTCCGGGCGTAAGGATTTTTCACGGATTTTGCCTTAACCAAACGGAAAATTGTAACCTCTGGGCCGTCTTCAACGCGGCCGATGGCGTCAGGGGTTGTAACGAAAGGTTCTATGGCGTATACTTCGCCAGCCTGAACCTTCGTGAAAGAAAGTTGCGCGACATTTGGAATAGAGGTTCCCGCGTGGATCAGGTATCTGCCCACAGAATGCCCAGTCAAGTTCGAAATGGGTTTAAAACCGCGGTTCCGTATGGATTTCTCTATTATCTCACCAATCTTTGAAGTAGCCATTCCCGCATGGATATTACCTATGGCTGTATTCAACGCGTGCTCAGCCGCCGTCTGCATACCCGCATAGGCGAGGTCGAAACAAACGGTGAATGCAGTGTCAGTTACGTAGCCATCTACATGAACACCCAAATCAACTTTAACGATGGCTTTTTCAGGAATCCGATGCTCATCGTTCAGCGGCGAAGTGTAATGCGCGGCCACCTCGTTTATGGAGACGTTGCAGGGAAAAGCGGGTTTTCCGCCTTTTTTGCGGATAAGCTCCTCAGCTTTTTCGCATACCTGAAGTATAGACATGCCCTCGCGGACGAAACCGCGCATTTCTTCGCGAGTTTCCCGGAGAATCTTTCCTGATAAGCGGAATTTTTCTATCACTTCCTCATCATACTGATTCATCGATACCTCACTTCTATGCGTACCCATTTTGCCGTGAAAGGATATTTTTTATTCATAACTTAAGTGTTAGTATAGAAAACGGATAGATAACTATGGAGGATTAAAAAGGTGGCTTCACTCGCTTTGCGATGGTTGTTAAGGCGTGTAGACTTTTGGGTCGAGGGTTGCGAAGACGTTTCCGCCTAGGTGGAAGAGCATCTGCGCCTTGCTTATGTCATATTTGTCTGTGAAGACATCTTTATCCGCGTAAGCTTCTATGATTTCGCCTACGAAGATTGTGTGATCGCCTGTTTTGAATTGGTTGTATAAGCGGCATTCTAGATGGGCTATGCACTCTTTTATTATGGGAGCCTTCACCTTTCTGGCTGGAAGCGGTGTTAAGCCTGTCTCACGGAATTTGTCGTGGCTTCGGCCGCTGACTTTACCGCATGCCAACGTCTGCTTCACAATGTCCACGGTGGGAATGTTAATCACGAACTCTTTTGTCTCCTCAATAAGCGTATGCGAATATCGCCCGGGCGCTATGCTCACTGCAGCCATCGGAGGATTCATCGAAGTAGGCATCGCCCACGCTAGGGGCAAAACATTAGGTTTCCCTGCCTTCCCAACACAGGAAACGAGGACAGTATGCATCGGATGCAGAAGCCTATACGCCGAGGAGAAATCCACGCTTACTTTCTCGGACATACATGTTCCCCCTTTTAACGTTTAATGTGAAATTTCTCTATTACATCTTTAGCTTTTTCTCTCTTTCGCCGGTGCTCTTCAAGGAACTTGTTAAGCCGCTCTGCCAAATCGCGTTTGCACTCACCGCATAAGATTTCGCCCCCACGGCATCGGCGCTCGCGCTCCATAAGCTTCATGTCATCTTCCTCAAAAAGGTAAACGTAATACTGGAAAATCGAGCAGACTTCTGGGTCGGCGCCTGTTTTCCGCTGCTCCGTCGCTGTTGGTTTGCCGCCTGTAAAGGCATTCCAGATCTTGCGCTTAACCAGCTCCGGTGGATCCATGGTGAAAATACTGGTTTCAGGCATTGAGGCGCTCATTTTTCCGCCTGGTCCCAAACCGGGCAGGAAGCGGCAGTGAATTTGCGCCGGCTTATAGTAGCCAAGCTTCTGGGCTATGTCTCGGGTAACCCGCCAGTACGGATCTTGGTCGATGGCAGCTGGAATTAACGCGGGCACGTTCTCGCCTGTTAGCTTCTTGTGGATGAAGCAGGGCACTGCTTGCAGCGCCGGCCAGAATATCCAGCCTATGTTGGTGCTGTCTTGGAAGCCGAAGGTTGCCTTCGCCGTGGAGTAGGTGATGCGTTTTGCAACTTCCAGCGCGATGTCATAGAGTAAGTCAATGTCTTCGACATCGTATATTATGAAGGTGTCCTCTGGCTTAAAGCCTAAGGCAATGAGGTCTAGCGCGTTTTCGTAAGCGTACCGCCGCGTTTCGGCAAGGCTTGCTTCGTCGTCTACTATGAATTTTTCGTCATCCGTAATCTGGAAATATAGGCGCGCGCCAAATTTCTCTTGCAAGTGCCGCGTGAAAATCCATGGCACAAGATGCCCAATATGCACCGGGCCAGATGGCCCTCTGCCCGTGTAAAGAACAAACTTCACGCCTTTCTCGTAAAGCTCCAACACCGTGTCTAGGTCGCGGTGCGAGAAGAAAATGCGCCTTTGAAGCTGAAGGTGCGGCTTGCCAGTGTACCTAGAAACTTTCGCGAGAAGCTCATCGGTCAAGGGTTGAGTGCCAAATTCACGTATTAATCGTTCATAGTCAACTTTCCCCTTGACTTCCCAAGGTGTAACAACCATCTCATTTCTGGAATCGTTAGGCGATGCCAGTGCAATCACCAGCTACTTTTGAAGAGAAGGAAAGTTAGCGGTCATATATTCTTTTTTCGCAGAAAACCACTACAGCTACTTTTCTTTCCATATGGTTGAAAGCGAACCCACAATTATGAAGACAACAGCAAGCACAGCGACCATTGTTTACGTATCCGCTCTCAGCGTTTTGGTAAAACGTCGCGTGATTAGATTCTTTCAGATAGACAGTTCAAGGAATACTTTTGAAATTGTTATACGTAAAAGTTCCTAATCCCCGTGTGGAGCCATGGGAGCAACATGCTTTTATTAGCGTCGTTAGAACTACAATAGCAAAAGCACACTTGAATCAACGAAGGCTCAAGAACATGGTTAATCTTAGGGCACATGAACTTAAAGTCCTTGCTGCGATAGCAAAGCTGGGCGGTAAAGCCTCGGTCGAACNGTTGATTAGCGAGGCAAAATTGTCAGATGCTGCGGTTATGCGTGCAGCTTTAGTTCTGCAGGAGCAAGGGCTTGCTAAAATTCATGCGGAACCCCAAGTTATTGTTAAGCTTAGCGGGGAAGGCGGCTTGCACGCGGAAAACGGTTTGCCTGAAAGGCGCCTTATAAGGGCTTTATTCAAATTAGGCGGCGAAGCCGATTTAGATCATGCGGCAGCGGAAGCAGGCTTGGATCCGCAGTTTAAGCAGATCGCGTTGGGCTGGGTTATAAAGAAAAACTGGGCTGTTTATGACTCAAAAACCAATAGGTTGCGAATCGCCGCCAACCTTCAGCAAGCTGAAGCAACCGAAGGCGACGATGAAAAACTGCTCAATTATTTGCGAGGCGCCAATCAAGTTCCGTTTAACACGTTGAGTGCGCCGCTGCAGGCTGTTGTGCAGTCGCTGAAGAAGCGGAAACTGCTTGTAACTGAAGAGAAAACGCGCAGAATCATAGAAGCCACCGAGGCAGGCAAGCAAGCCGCAGCGCAGGCAGTTGCTGTGCCGGAGGAAGTTTCGCAGCTTACGCCAGAACTTATCACCACGGGCAAATGGCGGAGCGTAAAGTTTAGGAAGTATAACATTGAGGCGCCTGTGGCTAAAACTTGGCCAGGAAAAAAGCATCCGTATCTTAGTTTTCTAGAAGAGGTACGCGCTAAATTGGTCACCTTGGGCTTTAAGGAGATGACAGGCAGCAGCGTTGAAACTTCCTTTTTCAATTTTGACGCTTTATACACGCCGCAGGATCACCCGGCCAGAGAAATCTTCGGCATATACTTCGTTAAAAATCCTGAATACGGGGACATAAGCGCCTATGAAACGGCAGTGGCAAACGTTAAAGCCACTCACGAGAATGGCTGGCGCACGGGCTCAACCGGCTGGGGCTACAAGTATTCAACGCAAGAGGCAAAACGCTTGATTCTCAGGGGGCACGGCACCTGCCTAAGCGCGAGAACACTGCTAAGCCCGAAGCTGGAAATTCCCAGCAGATACTTCTCCATCGCCCGCTGTTACAGGCCAGAAGTGGCGGATAAGACGCACCTCAGCGAGTTCAATCAAGTCGAGGGGATAGTTGTCGACGAGAACTTGACGCTGCGGGATCTGCTGGGTGTTCTAGCGAAGTTCGCGCTTGAAATCGCCGGCGCTGACAAAGTGCGCTTCAAACCCGATTATTTCCCATTCACGGAGCCCAGCGTGGAGCTCAGCGCATATAAACAGGGCTACGGCTGGATCGAGTTCGGCGGCTCAGGAATTTTCAGGCCAGAAGTCACACTGCCGCTGGGCGTGAAGGTGCCAGTTATTGCGTGGGGCTTGGGTATAGATCGATTATTCATGATGCGCGCTGGCGTGGATGATATTCGCTACATTTTCAGCCAGAACTTAGACTGGCTTAGAAGGAAGGAGGTGGCGTAAGATGCCGACGATAGATGTTGATTGCGCGGAATTGGAGCGGCTGCTTGGTTGGAGCTGGCACGGCGACATAGAGAAGCTGGACGAGCTCCTAGCGTATGTCAAAGCAGAAGTAAAACTCTACAGCAAGCAAGAAAATGTTGCGAGCATCGAATTGAAGGACACCAACCGCCCAGACCTATGGAGCGTCGAAGGCTTAGCGCGTGCGCTCCGCTGCTTCCTTAACTTTGAAAAGGGATCACGTAGCTACGAAATTAACCCGCCAATACTGGATGTTTATGCGGACGTGCGGCTTAGCCGCATACGTCCCTTCATCTGCTGTGCCGTAGTTAAAGATGTAAAGCTAACGGACACCATTATCCGCGGACTTATGCACTTGCAGGACAAGCTTGACCAGACATATGGGCGAAGCAGACAGAAAACATCCATTGGGCTTTACGATTACAACTTGATTTCTCCTCCGCTGAAATATACGGTTGCAAAACCCGATGCCATCCGGTTTGTCCCGCTTGGCTTCGAGGAGAAGCTTAGTTTAGCGGAGATTCTGGAGCGGCATCCAAAAGGCTTAGAGTATGGGCACATCGTTAAGAAGCATAGCATGTATCCGATTCTGCTGGACTCCAAAGAGAAAGTCCTCTCGTTTCCGCCTATAATAAACTCGAACGATTTGGGCAGAGTTACGGAGGCAACACGAGATGTACTTGTGGAAGTTACGGGCACTGTGCATCAGACCGTGCTTAACACGCTAAACTTGGTTACGCTGGCGCTTATCGACCGAAGCGGCAAGGCGTACGCTGCCAGGGTGCATTACCCCGATGAAGCGCCTTATCCTTCCAAACAAATTGTGACGCCTGATTTCAGCAGCAAACGCATGGATTTAAGCGTTGACTACGTCAAAAAAATCCTTGGTTTCCAGCTTACAGCCGCGCGAATCGCGGAACTGCTTTTAAGGGCTGGCTTAGGCGTGGAAAAAATCAGCGGAAACACCCTTAGCGTGATAGTTCCCTGCTACCGTGTCGACGTAATGCACCCGGTGGATTTGGTGGAGGATGTTGCCATCGCCTACGGCTATGATAACATCGAGCCGCTTTGGCGGGAGTTGCCCACAACAGGAGGCGAGAGAGCCGAGCAGCGGCTAATTAACATTGCACGCGAACTCATGGTCGGCTTAGGCTTTCAGGAAATCTTAACCTACACGTTAACGAACCCTGAGAGCCTCTTTGACAAGATGAATTGTGAAAGAGCAAATGTTGTAGAGGTGGCGAACCCAAAAGTTGTGACTATGACGTGCTTGCGGAATTGGCTTTTGCCAGGTTTAATGGAGTTTCTCAGCAACAACCAGTCAGTAGAGTTTCCACAGAAAATTTTCGAGCTAGGCAAGGTTACGCTACTGGACGAGACAAGAGAAACGAAAACTCGCGATGAGGAGTGGCTCGCAGCAGCAACGTCGCATCCAAACGCCGGCTTCAGCGAAATCAAATCCGCGTTAGACGCGTTCTTCATGAACATGGGCGCCGAGTGGCAGATAAAAGAAACCACGCACCCAAGTTTCATCGAAGGCAGAGTTGGTACGATAACAGTTAACGGCGTACACGTAGGTTTTATAGGCGAGATACACCCGTTAGTTCTCGAAAACTGGAAATTGGAAAACCCTGTTGCAGCCTTCGAAATAAACATGAGCAGAATATACAATGCCAAAATAGCTAAGTGAGTCAACGCATTTTATAAGCGCTTAGCAGTGTTTGTGTAGGTTTGCGGATGAGCTTTGAAGTTAGAGATAAAGACTTACTTGCACGCATAGGTAAGCTTAAAACTAAAAGCGGCACAGTGGAGACTCCGCTTCTCTTCCCCGTAATAAACCCCAGTCTCAAGCTTGTTCCACCTAAGAAGCTTAAGGAAACTTTCGGCTTTGAGGCCATAATAACAAATGCGTACATCCTCAAAAAACGCTTTCAGAACACACCGTTAGAGCTTGGACTGCACAAGTTTCTAGATTTCAACGGCGTTATCATGACTGATTCAGGCGCTTACCAAATTCTAATTTATGGCAACGTTGACGTGAACCAAGATGAAATTGTCAAATACCAAGAAGGCATAGGCAGCGATATAGCCACAATACTGGATATACCTACAGGTTGGCGAATAACTAAAAGTAAAGCGGAAAAAACAGTGGAGGAAACTCTCAGGCGCGCCAACGCCTTCTTCAAAACCAAAGCACGCGATGATATCCTCTGGGTAGGCCCAGTTCAAGGCGGCCGACATCTAGACTTAGTCGCACGTTCCGCTGTTGAAATGGGCAAGTTGCCTTTTCAAGTGCATGCGCTTGGAAGCCCAACCGAGGTCATGGAAAACTACCGTTTCGACGTGCTAGTTGACATGATAATGACTGCGAAGATGAATCTGCCCGCGGAAAGACCGCTTCATCTTTTCGGCGCCGGACACCCTATGATGTTCGCCCTCGCCGTGGCTTTGGGCTGCGACCTTTTCGATTCCGCCGCTTATGCCCTGTACGCACGCGAAAATCGTTACATGACCGAAAACGGCACATGGCGGCTCGATGAACTCGAGTTTTTCCCTTGCCAATGCCCCAAATGCACAGACGCAACACCCAAGACGGTCTTGAAAATGCCGCAGGAGGATAGGGCTGCATTCTTAGCCGAGCACAACCTCTACGTATGCCAAGCTGAGTTGAAACGCATAAAACAAGCCATACGCGACGGCCGCCTCTGGGAGCATCTGGAAATGCGTGCGCATGCGCATCCCGCACTACTTACTGCGCTGAAAAAACTGAAGCGCTACTCCGATTTTATTGCCACGTATAGTCCAATTGTGAAGCGCAGTGGACTCTTCTTTTTTAGTGGTCTTGGCATAACGCGACCGGAAGTTGTTAATTACAGAAATCGCCTTTTTAAACGCTATTCGCCGCCTAGTGATGCGCGTGTGCTACTGCTTTTGCCTCAAACCCGCAAAAAACCCTTTCATAAAACATCTGAGTACGCAAAAATACGGAAAATTCTCAAGGAATTAGGCGTGGTGCTCTCCAGTAAGGTGCATGTTTGCTTTTATGCCGCGCCATTTGGTGTGATTCCGCTGGAGCTGGATGAGGTTTACCCGTTGTCTCAGCATGAAGTGGCTTTACCACTTGACAAGGAAACCATAGAATCTGTGGCAAACCATGTATACGAGTATATTATGCGGGTCAACTGTGAAATGGTGGTTCTGCTTGATGATCCACAGCAATGGAGTGGCATCATCAAACGCTACTGCCAGCGCTCATGCCAAAAGAAGGGCGTAAAATTTGAGTACGTGAATATCCGTGTTGAAAGAAGCAAAAACATTTTAACTTGTTTGGAAATGATTCTGCGCAAACATTTGAGCGAATAATCCTTGATCCGAGCTGACCTTCACGTGCACACCACGTACTCATATGACTCTTCAATTCCGCCAAAGACTCTCGTAGAAACGCTTTCGTTACACAATTCTGTAAAAGTGGCTGCCGTAACAGACCATGACACTGTAGATG
>JAOAIV010000044.1:0-9631 GCA_026414525.1 Candidatus Bathyarchaeota archaeon
GACGAGCCATAATAGGATTCTGATCCCGCGAACGTGGCGATTACCGTGTACTTGCCGGGAACAGGCGGCTCGAAAGTGGCGCTGTAGAAGCCGCTCGCATCGCTGGTGGTCTTAGCCACGTCATAGCAGTTGCCGTTAGGATCAACCACCGTAATGGTAACATCAACGCCTTTGATGTTTGTTGGTTTGATTTGTTGCATGTAGACGTACTCCATCCACTCGCTCATGTGCTCGTCAGCGATGGCTGGAACGCCATTCGGGAATCGAGCGCGTATGTTGTAGTTTTTTGTACCAGGTGACTCGTCGGTGACCATGCCTTTTACGAGCACTTTGCTGCCATGCACTGAGATTTCAGGTGTAGCTTGAACGGTTACGGCTGTCGGACCCTTGCCGAAGCAGTATATCTGCGAGTCAAAGCTGTTCCATTGCACCATCATGCCATCTGCGTGGGCAGCCGGGCATCGACCGCTGTAGCTAAGAATCTTCCATATTAACTCGCCTGTGGTTGCGTTTATTGCTAATCTGTACGCTGGGTGAAGCGGCGGGTTGTACATGCTACCTTCAGAGAAGAATAGTTTGCCGTCACATACTGTGGCGGATCCGAAGACCCAGAGCGGATACATTGGTGTTGGCGCATCACGAGCAGCGCTTCTGGGTTCAAAGGTCCACTTGATTTTGCCTGTTTTAAGGTCTAAGGCGTTAACGTATCCGCCGAAGTCCCAGATGTACACGTTACCATAAGCTATTTCTGCGCCAACTGCAATGCAACTCCATGCATTGCCTGGGAGTTTTACTGGTCCCCAGATCATATTGCCATTTTCAAGGCTGTAACCCCAAGCTTCATTGGTATCCTTGTTGTGCATTACATAGACACCGTCACGTGCGGCTAATATGCTTACGTCGTTATATCTGGGCATTGTGTTGTTTTTTGGTCCCCAGAGCAGCCTACCTGTTTTTGCATCAAAACCGGCGGCAATTTGGTAGCCGAGGTTTAGTGAGATGAACATTCCGGGTGTTGGGTTATATGTTAGAAGTATTACTTCCGGTGTGCGCGCAGCAATGCTTAGTGAACCACCAATGGGCTGGCCGCCAATGGTTGTTGGTAATGGGACAGTCCATTCGACACCTGCAGACCAGTCGTATGTTCCGCTCGGGCGGATGGTGATTCTATCGGTGCTTTTGCTCATCATTAATTTAGTTGAGTTCCAGCATGTGAGGTTACCGCCTGAAGTGTAGTAGGCTAGCAACGTTCCAGGGCATTCTCCTTCCAACGAAATCAAATAGGGAACATTCTGAATATTGGTTATATTGAATAGGAACACGCCTGTCATTGGGTCCCATACGTTAAAGAAGCTTGGCGCTCCAAAGAATGCAGCGGACTCTGTGGAGTATAAGAAGGCCCATGAGCCATACTCTTGGATAGCATGGAATCGAAGTATCTGACCCATTCTGAATACTTCGTTACCTGACAAGCCTGCGCTCCTGCTCCATAGTTCCTGTCCTGTTCGCAGATCAAGAGCCACCCACCTAGCCTTTTGGGCTGTTGGTCCTGCAAAGTGCGTGTAGTAAAGTATTCCATGTAGGATTATCGGTTCAAAGAATGTAGTGGCTATTGTAGTCGACATGTATTGACTCATTTGATCGTTAGGTATTGGGGAACCGACTTGGCCGCCAAAGTGGGTTGGTTTTGTCCACAAAATATGCGGTGTATTAGGCGCGGTTGAATATGGCTGGAAGTTGCCCATTGCATCATACATGCCGGTAGTTGCAAATGAAGCTGCTCGCAGACCATACCAGCTTCCTGCCATTTGAGCCCAGTCCCAGTTTGTTGCGTAAATTGGGCGGGACCAGTATTCGGTTGGAAGCGGTGGCGTCTTATAGTTCATACCTACAGGTTCAGACTGGACGGTAAGCGTTACTTCAGCGCTTGTGCTCGGTTTATAGGTTAGTATAACGCGTGTTGGCGGACCGAACATCGATAGAGTTCCGTTCACAAATTGGCCAGGGTATATGGCTTTGAATTTGTATTGTCCCGTTGTTGTTGGGATGAATGTATCCCACATACCACCAGTCGAGTCCGACTTGTACGGGCCGAGTGTTTGTTTTGTTCCATCAGGTTTTGTAACTTCAATTGTTACACCTGTATACATGTCACCAGTACCGCCTAGACCTGCCGTTAGCGGGGGTTTGCTGAAGAATGCGTTAACGTATACTGTTTCACCCACGCCTACAGGGTTAGGTGCAATACTGACATATAGGAAAGTTGGAACTTCTCCTAAGTTTAGTTGTGCCTCAGAAACCAGTACGACGGAGCTTGCAGCAGCAATCAATAGTACAACCGTAATTGCAGCAGCAATTCTACTTATCCTAACCATTTCTTTCTCTCTCTCCTTGCTCCTTGAGTGTTTTTTCAAGGGCACGTGTTATTTCAGTTTTTCAATATTTAAAATTTATTGAATTCACACAATATATGCCGCAACGTAGTCGTTCCATATATCAAATCTGAAAGAATGGGTAGATGCTGGTTCATATTGATTTAAAAATCGCAATGCTATTATTGCCTTTTTTGCAGAGGAGTATTTGTGAACGTGCAGCATAATACAAATCAAATTACAGCCATAAATGGGCAAATAGACTCGTTGAGGGCTGAGCTTAACAAAGTTAACATAACGTTACGTGAACACATTGCAAGGCGAGACAAGCTTAATGAAAAATTTAGGGCCTGCCGCTTGGAGATTCAGACGCTTAGGACTGAACGTGACCAATTAAATGCTTTGGTGAAATCCTTAAAGCAGCAACGCGATAGCGCCCGGGAACAAAAGAAAACCGTTATTCAAGAAATTAAAGACGTTTCTGAAAAGCTCGCAAAGTTAAAAGTGAATAAACCTAAAAAAAGCCGACAACAAATAGAAAAAGAAATCCATGATATCGAGTGGAAAATTCAGACGTCGCCGCTTGATTTGAAGGATGAAAAGAAACTTGTGGATGAGGCTAGGCAGCTTGAACAGCAGCTGAATATATACCAGAAAATTGAGCAGTTAAATGCGAAGATTGCGTCATTGAAGCGAGAGTTGGAGGCGCTTGAGGCTAAAGCAAACGCAAGCCATCAAGAATTAGTTGCCTCTGCACAGAGAAGTCAAGAACTCCATTCAATAATTATTATAAAAATTAAAGAGGCAGACGAAATTAAAAAAGAAGCTGACTTAGTGCATAGTGCATTCGTACAAGCAAAAGAGAGCCTTCAACCATTACAGCAAAAGCTGAAAGCATTGCTAGAGCAAAGGCGACAGCTGCAAAATTCCATAAAAAGGGAAAATGAACTTAACAAAAAAATAGTGGAAAAAACACTTAAATCTAAACTTGAAGCGCAAGTACGGAGTAGGCTGCAGAGCGGTGAAAGATTAAGCTGGGAAGAATTTCAGTTGCTTGCCGATGATGATTCGGAGGAGCAGGGAACGCAAGCTTAAAGTTAACTTGTAAAATAAATAGGAAATAGAGAATTGATGAGTGAAAAAGAAACGGCGGAAAAAGCTCAGAAACGTATACTGATTTTATGTGTTGACAGAGACGGTGATCTGGAAAAGAAAGCGGAGATAAAAACTCCAATTGTGGGAAGAAGCGCAAACATAGAAGCCGCTGTAGCCCTCGCGTTACGCGACCCAGAAGAGCCAGATGCTAACGCGATGTTTGAAGCAGTAAGCTTATATGACAGGCTACAAAATGAAAAGCAGCCTGGCGAAATTTTTGAGGTCGCAACGATATCAGGGACCGAACTGGGAGGAGTAAGCGCAGACAGAAAACTAGTAGCTGAATTAAGTAACATAATAAAGTTATTCAATGCAAATGAGGTTATTTTAGTTACAGATGGCTATTCAGACGAAGCAGTTTTGCCTCTTGTGGAGTCACGAGTACCAGTATCATCGATTAGGCGAGTGGTGGTTAAACACAGCGAATCCATTGAAGAAACAGCAGCGCTTTTTTCACGTTACCTTCGGCTTATCTGGGAAACACCACGTTACGCCCGTATAATTTTGGGTCTACCGGGCTTACTCTTCTTTCTGTATGGTGTTCTCTCCATAATACCCGGTGCTGTCAATTATTATTTTATAGCTATTATACTCATCCTAGGCACAGTACTATTCATCAAGGGTTTTGGAATAGACAGGACTGTGAGAAACTTTTACAAGTGGGCCCGAGAATACTCTCCGCCGCCATTGCCAATGCAAATCGCAAATTACACGGTTATTGCTGGGATTCTTTGCACAGCTGTAGGTATATACTTGGGTGTAAATAATGCCGTTAACAACTTAGCACCGATCCCTGAAGATTTCGCAGGATGGATTAGCGTTCTACCAACCGCTACTGGCTTCTTCATCAAAGGATTCATGGATCTTGTGGTTGTAGGTATAATAATAGCGCTCTTTGGCAGGAGCATACGCTTCTATTTTGAGCGGGACGCTAGATTGTTACGGAACGCCGCTTTGGTAGTGTCAGTTGCTTGGTTTCGCTGGATTTTCGACGCCACAGCAGACATACTTATCAAGCCGGGTGTTGGACTTAATAATCCGGAATTCTCACGACTGATTTACACGATCGTTGTAGGCATTCTTATCGCTGTTGCGTCAGTATTGTTGGTTATTGTTATCCACAGATCTACGGCGGACTTTTTCCAAAAGTCTGAAAGCAAACCTGAAGAACTCGAAGACAATTTTTCAATTAAAAAGGCGCAAGTTTTGCTTATTCAGTTTGCTTGGAATACAGCAAGCTTTAATTGAAAGTCCAAGTTTTTTACAGGCTTAATGGTGCCCTGTTCAGTATTGCATAGAACATGTGAGGTTTAATTGTTGGTGCTTAAGAAGCTTCTTTCAATAATCGGCGCATACAAACTTTATGAGAAATGGTTATGGTATCAAGTTAAAAATGGTTCTAAAGTTGAACATATCGCCATAATTTTAGATGGAAACCGGAGATGGGCATCGGAGAAAGCGCTTAATCCATGGTTAGGCCACAAGGTAGGCGCTGAAAAAGTTGAACAACTACTAGAATGGTGCGATAAGCTTGAAGTGAAATTTATAACGCTTTATGCGTTTTCTACAGAGAATTTCCGTCGGACGCCACAAGAAGTTGCAGAAATAATGAAGCTTGCTGAGGGAAAGTTCCGCAAACTTTTGACAGACGACCGTATACACCGAAATAAAGTGCATGTGAAAGTTATTGGCCGTGTGAACCTTTTACCAGAAAGCCTTAGACAACTAATTGCGGAAGTAGAGAAGGCAACAGAAGCATACGATAATCAGTTCTTAAATATCGCTTTTGCATATGGCGGAAGAGCCGAAATTGTGGATGCAGCAAAGCTGATTGCAGCGAAAGTGCTAAATGGCGAACTAAAACTCGAAGAGGTAAACGAAAACGTTTTTGAGAAACACCTTTACACGGCGCATCTGCCCAAGCAGGAGCCAGACCTAATAATTAGAACTTCAGGCGAAGAACGGCTTAGCGGTTTTCTACTGTGGCAATCAGCCTATAGTGAACTTGTCTTCTTAGATGTTTATTGGCCTGATTTCAGGCTTATAGACCTTTTGAGAGCCATACGCACCTTCCAAACGCGCAAAAGACGCTATGGTGCATAACATGGACTAACCACGTTTTTTGGTACTTACTATAGATACTACATCTCTATCGTGCAGAACTGCGTCTTCACCAATTCTTTTGCGCTCGCGTGCGTCTACGGCGTAAAGGAAGCTTTCGCCAAGCTCTGTATGAATTAGATAAGCGAACTGCCGTGCTGTTGTCCCGTAGGGCACAAGATAAACGTCAGGCAAAATACGCCCGTCATGGTCTGACAAGTGCTCTACATCTTCTACTGGATACACTGTAATCATGTTTAGAAGCTTGAAGTAAGCCATGTTTATAGCTTCTTGAACTCCGGTAGAGCCGTATTTAACTAATATCTTTTCACGTATGGTTTCCAAAGCTTTTATTTGGCTGGAAGACAAGTTTTCTGGTTGAAGTATTTTGAAGTTGCAGTCTCCTGGTGTGTAGTTAATAAGCTGTTTCTCAGCGGCGCGCCTGAGAGCAAGCTCGGCCTCAGCGCAGCATGGAACAACTATATAATCGAGTTTCTGTAACTTTTCCAAGTTTGTTTCAGCAGTCGGCATGTCAATTTTGTTGGCCACTATCAACATAGGTTTTGAAATTCGCCTGAGCGTGTCCACGAATTTTAAGAATTCCCCTTCACTCCAGCTGGTTGGTTTATCCGCATTTAATCCAGCCTTTCTGGCGGCTTCAAAGATGTGACTACGCCTTATACCTAAGCCGCTTAGGCGCTCTTCGAGCATGCCATGAAGATCCTTAGATTCAGCTTCTACAGTTCTAGCAAGCTTCGCCCAGTCCTTCTTGATTATTGAGGCAATCCACATTGTTATTTCGCGTTCAAGAAAACGCACATCTTCAAGCGGGTCATGCTCGCCTGGCCTGCACAAGCGCCCTTCGCAATCCGTTCCTCCTGAAGCGTCAACTATGTGAATAAGCGCGTCTGCTTTCCGTATTTCATCCAAGAATTGGTTGCCAAGCCCACGCCCTTCCCAAGCGCCGGGAACGAGTCCGGCTACATCTATTATTTCCACGGGCACAAGCCTCACGCCGTTAAGGCATAAGGAGTTTCGTGGATTATCCTTCACTTGAAATTCTTCATGAACGCAAGGCGTTCGCACATAACCGACGCCGCGGTTTGGCTTTATTGTGGTGAAGGGGTAATTCGCAATTTCTGCTGGCGCCAAAGTTGCAGCACTGAAAAAAGTAGATTTGCCTGTGTTGGGTTTTCCAATTACTCCAAGTAATCGTGAATAACCTTTTTGCATGAAGGATTTATTCTCCAATGTATCCTATATGCCTTGTTTGTTATTCTTCTGCTATATGACTTGCGCTTCAGACAAATGAAAGCTTGTAATGGAATAACCTTCAGCATTGCCTTAAAAAATGAGTTGATGAAAAAATTGGGTTTTAGCGAAAACAGCGCACTTATTCTTCCATCATTATTAACGTCAGCGTCGACCTAACTTTAGGTATTATTCTTATTCTACGTGTTACTAATTCTTTAAGTTCATCCATAGAGTCTGCTTTGATTTTTGTAATTAAATCGTAAACGCCGTAAGCAAAGTACGCCTCCTCTACACCCTCGACAGACTTTAAAGTTTTCAAGACTTCATCTTCTGCGCCTGACTCCACGTTTATCAATACAAAAGCGCGCGGCATTCGAATTTCTCCTCTAATAAGTTTTAACTGTTATTGGAGGTTAAAATATTTTGCCGAAATCAAGCTACCCCGTGTTTTCTGCTAATTTACGCAGATTGAAGCTTTGAGCAGCAACACGAGAGTGCAAAGTTTCCAAATAGGCCGCCAAACTTTCTATGCATTGTATCTCTTTATTAACCAACGCTGAAAGCTCTTGCCAAAACTTAAGATTAGCCTTTATTTTCATATGCTCCAAACCTTGCTTAAGGCGCTTTGTAGCCTCTTTCCCTCGCCTGTCAAAATCCAAAAAGAGAAAAACTTCGCGTGCCTGTAATTCTTCTATTTCCTGCACAGCATCTATGAAGGATTTACCACCGCTCTTAACCGTTACTATTATACCTGTCAAGCCGAGGCCTCGAAGCGTCTCCACGTCTTTTTTTCCTTCAACAATTATAGGCTTACCTTTTGAAGATTCCTCAGTTAATTCTTGTAGAATTTGAATAATCTTTTCCTCTTTCTCTCTTAATCGCGTAGACAATGCGGCTTACCTTGTTATTTTTGCTTTACGAACAGTCTCTAAACATTCGTTGGCTTCTTTGTTGCTCGCGAAGTATCGGCGCACGGGCTCGAGGATTTCGGCGAGTTCTTCAGCGACGCCGCTTTTTAGATCCTGTGGGTGAAGCTTGCCTTGCGCGTAGGCTGTTTCAAGCTCGTTGAAGCTGTGAAACTCGATGGTGCCGCCGAATCGGGCTGGACGCTCTATGGTGAAAACTTGTTTCTCTCGGAAAATTATGTATCTGCAAATGTCGATTACAGGATTGAACGCGATGGTTTTTTCTGGGCAGAAGGCGCGCATCATCTTCTGGCGAATTTCTGCGGGCGTGTCATAAATGAAGATGCATGTTTCCGGTTTGCTCTTAGACATTTTAGCTGAGGCCAACGCCTCTTTCTCCTGTCCCTGCGGAATCGGCCAAGCGACTGGCTTTTCCAAGCCCTGAAGCAAATGATGGTGGACGCAGACGGGCTTCCAGTAACCGATTTTTTCGCCTAGCTCGCGAGCGACGACGTTGGCTTTGCGCTGGTCCATGCCAAGCTGGCAGACCCTCACGCCCAAATGGAAGATGTCGGCAACTTGCATCGGCGTGTACAGGAAGTCTGAAACGTAGCGTGCGTCGGTTTCTTTGCGGCCTGCGATTTCTAAGGTGCGCCTTGTCCGCGCTACGGTCATGTTTTTGGCAATCAAGAGAGTCTTCGCCCAGTAATCCAAGTCGTCATAGAGCTCATCTGAGTAGATAAATTCCACTTTGTCTGCGGGCACACCGAGTGCTATCCATGAGTGGCGGAAAAGGTCTGCGGCTTTGCGGATAAGCGTCATGTCGCCGCCGAGCTTGTTGTTAAGCCAAGCGTGCCATGTGGCCAAAAAGGCTTTGAAGCGTAAGCCTGCCTCGGCGAAATCCTTCATCTTATATGCGCAAATCACTCCTGTGCCAAGATGCACTAGGCCAGAGGGTTCCCAGCCGTTGTATGCCACGGGATGCGGGTCAGATTCCAAAAGCTGACGCAGATCGCTTGGCGTAAGCACCTCTTCGGTTGGCGGCCTACAGATTAACTCAAGTTTTCTTTCGATATCCATGTTGTCCATCTTCAGGAATTTTCTGTCTTCATAATGGTTAATGCTTAACTTAAAAATTTAGTCTGCTAAAAAGCCCTTTTTCGCGGGCGGTTGTTTCCCACGTAACCTATCACTTAACTTCACAGTGGAGCGGTGCGCTCCTCTCAGCCAAGCTCTCTCGGCGTGGGATGTTCATGCCCGCGCCCACTGTGTCCCATGTTTGGGTAAACCCGCCATCACAAGCAGCAAGCTTTATGTGGCTTGCGGTCTTCCGTTGGGTCCGTCGTCATGGAGTTAGCCAGTGGGATACAATAATAAGGAAAAATAAGGAATTAAGCCTTACCCTCACTTGCAAAAATCTTTAAAATCGTAAACGCCAGGTGCGATCAAGGTTTGGGGGCACTTTGCGAAAATTATTTTTTATCTGATAATTTGAATTTATTCTGGCATTGGCTCGTTGTTGCTGGAAAAAAAACAGCTACTTGCAGTTTTCTGTGGCGCGCTATAACTTTAACCACACCTGCACTTCACGCAAAACACACACATAAAACACTTAAGAAGCTCGGTAGGACCTGCCCTCTATAGGTTTCTGCAATGAACCTCTAATAGACGCCAAATACGAAGGCGCAGCAAGCAGAAGTGAGCGCAAAAAAGAAATGCGCTATTCACTTTTTTCTTTCTTTAAAGAAATAGAGGTTTATTTTATTCAACAAGCTGCACATAGCCTGTCATTTTTTGATTTTTAGTCTTTTTTCGGGTCTATTTTTCTTAGGGCGCCGCCTGAAG
>JAOAIV010000044.1:9641-10095 GCA_026414525.1 Candidatus Bathyarchaeota archaeon
CATAAAACACTTAAGAAGCTCGGTAGGACCTGCCCTCTATAGGTTTCTGCAATGAACCTCTAATAGACGCCAAATACGAAGGTTTCTTGAGCAATGCGAATGCTGGCTAAAGTTTTTTGAGTGCTTGTTTGGGTGTTAAAACTTTTAGGCCATTTATAGGGTTTTTGCTTAGTTTTTCCAAAATAATAATTTCACCTTTATACGTTGAATTCGCCGTCTACTTCAACGCGGAGCTTTTTATGAACTCTCTTTGGAATGGTGATTTGATACTTGCGAGGCACCTTGGTTTTGGAGGCAAGCTACCACAAGGCTGCAAAAGAAGTAGTGCACAAATATCGAGGTTCCAAATCGGTTATGAAGGCGGTCTTTTTTGGGCATATTGGTATCTGCGGGGTTTGCCTTCGCGGCTTAATATTCCGTCTTTCACCAAATCGATTAGGGCGTGGGCTACAGC
>JAOAIV010000045.1 GCA_026414525.1 Candidatus Bathyarchaeota archaeon
CACTAAATTCTTAAGCGCTTGCCGCAGCTGGGCTTCTTCAACTTTAAAGCCGCTGAGATACAAAGGTGGCCCACCTACCATGATAGCCTGTGGTGCAGCGAGTTGAATTAATTCTAACGTGCATGTAGCCATAGGACCTTGAACGTCAGGCGCGAACATGAATCGCTCGTCTTCACACTCGATCAGCGCCATTATAACCCAGCCCAGTGTGGAATCTTCAGGTCCATGAGGCACTGCCTCTGAAAAATGCAGCACTGTTTTTTTACCGAAAGTGAAGGATTTGCCGTCCGCTGACTCGAGCGACACCGCGTATTTTCCACCTGTTTTTTGGAATGCCCACGCACGTTGCCGTTGACTTGGATTGATGTTTTCTTTAGGGTTTTTCATAAGCACTTTTTTGCCCTGGTAAATTTGCCTGGCCGTTTCATCTGCTGCTGTCCAGTTGACCAGCCAGTCCTCATAAGAGGGTGTGTGATGATCAAAGTGGTAATGGCTGATCGTTACCACTTCTGCTTTTTCAGCAGCTTCCGCGATACGTTTTCGAAGATTGCTAATAGCTTTAAATTCAAGCGGATGCGGCGGAAAACCAAAACGATAAGGGCAAAGAGAGATGCCGGCATCCAACAATATTGTAACCTCTGGTGTTTCGACAAACGTGCACATTGATCTGACGCCGAAGCTTTCAGCCGCTAAAGGCTTTATTCGAATCTTTTTCAGCATATAGTAGCCTCAGTTTTTCCTGGATAGTTCACGGTGCCGGTAACTAAAAACATTCCGTTAACGGGGAAATGAATACCTTAAAGTTTTAATTGAAGATAAGAAGAATTTTGTTTGGTGGGCAATGACGACTCTGGCCCCGAAGACGCAGAGGATGATTTAGATCTTGAGTGCGTGAGCCTACCAACGCTAAATGTCGCTTAAAGACCACGCATTTTCTCATCTTCAGGCTTTTCCCAGAGTTCCAGCTGTTGTCTCTTTAAATTAATTCGCCTACGTTGTAGATACTTGTAAACTGTGTTATGCTGGCAGCCCTCAATGAGCATTTGTACAGCGTTTCTTGCTGCGTCTACCTGCTCAAACGTTCCTATGAAGCCAACGGTATGCCCATAGACGACTAAGCTTGTGTCTGTCAATTCCTCTATGGTTCGCCGTGTTTTACCTTCTGCGCCAATGATGCGGCCTTTGACGCGACGGATATCGGATTCTGATCGACCGAATATTGTACGTAGGTCTATGAAGTCGAAGATGTTGTCTGGATTCTCAAGCAGGCGGAAAGCATGCTCAGGCGAGAAGCCTCTACCGATAGCGGTTACTACATCCTTTGCTCTAAGCAGAACTGAGGGATCTGTTGCTTTTTCAGAAAGTGTTATTGTTACTCCTCCAGAATCACTTTCGACTTGAAGCTCAACCAAGAGCTTTTCTTCAATTTCACGTTTAACTTTGCCTTCTGGACCTATTAAGACGCCAATTCGCTCCCGCGGGATTCTAATAAATGTACTTGGTCTTGACATGTTTAGCCCACAATTCGTTTGTAAATTTCTCCTGTTGACAATACTTCTACACCTAGGCGAACGAAGAACCTATTTATGTTTTCGATGTCACGGTTCAGAAAGAACTGCGCCATAGGATGCGAAGTGGGCACAGCCTGCGCCATGTCTATAATTACAGGTTTGCCCTTCCATAACATTATGTTGTACTCGCTCAAGTCGCCGTGAACGAGGTCGGCCTTACAGTAAAGCCTGTGTAAATAAGTTAGCAGTAGCTTATAGACCTTCTCAGCGTTGCTGGGAGGGTGCTCTTTAAGGGATGGAGCATTGACACCGCCTTTCCCGATAAATTCCATTACTAACACGTTGTCTTTTACTGCTATGGGTTTTGGCACGCGTACTTTTGCGTTGTATGCCTGTTCCAGATTTTTGAATTCTTTTTGAGCCCAAGCAAAAACGAGTGATCTGGTATCGCGTTTGACGTTTTTAAACCTGTGATCGCCTTCGATATATTTTAATCGGCCTTTACGGAACTCGGCGGCTGTTGTCAAATAGATTTTAACAGCCAAGTCGTTTCCATCTTTATCTTTACCCCAATAGACCCGCGCTTCTTTTCCAGCATTAACTACGCCATGTAATTCATAGAGTATACCATTATTGAGAAAATCATAAATAACCATCAGAGTTGCTTGATCAAAAACTTCCTCGAACACTGCCCGTTCCGCTGAAAAATCATGCCTAAGCATTCTGTCTCGTTTTTCAGCGAGTTTCTCTTTATGCTCCAATTTTTCCTGAATCTTTTTAGACATAAACGTTCACAATGTTATGCGTCGTGTAATATTTAAAGAGCATTAAAGTAAAAAAAGAAACTAAATATAGCATAACAAATTTTTTCTCGACTCAGATTTTACGTGAAGTGACTTATTAGCAGACATTATATAGTAAGCAAGCCTTTCTTGCGGAGCATCTCTGCTTGGGCGTGTGTGTATCTCCAGGTTACGTCGCCGCGCTTGTCGCTTTGGAAATCCCATGGTGAAACAAGAACGACGTCGCCTTCACGGATCCAAACACGCCTTTTCATTTTTCCTCTTATTCTGCATAGGCGCTCATTTCCATCTTGGCATTTTACTAAAATACGGTCGAACCCAAGTAGCTTAACCACTACGCCTAAAACTTCCCCGGGTCCTGGATATACCATTTCGCTTATTTCGCCTTCACTTAATACTTTTTTCTTGCCCAAACTAGAACCTCTCAGTTTGTTGTAGAAAGTATTATTAGCTCCCTTAAAAGGATGTTCATTTCAAAAAGGTCAACTGTAGGACAAAGGCTGATAAAAGTGCGAGTTATTTAAATTGCTCAAAGCTGGTTTAGACGTATAGGGTAAGAGGCTTGCTGCATGTCTTACGTCTTTAACATTCCCTTTCGGGATAACATAAAGCTGAAACATATTACTGAAAAAGTTAGAGGGGATGCCAAACTACAGAGTTTTTGGAGATGCTCTAACGTGATGGCTATTGAACGCTTAGGCTACACGGATCACGGCCCCACACATGTGAAGATAGTTGCTAATCTAGCGCTTAAGCTGCTGCGTATTCTCGTGGGAAAGAATGTTATGCCTAGCATTGTCAAGAATTATGGGATGCAGAATGAGGATGCAGAGGTTGTGGTGGTTCTTGGCTCGATTTTCCATGATTTAGGCATGATCGTTACACGACAAGATCATGAGAAATACAGTGCTCTCATTGCATTAGAGTTTCTTGAAAAGTTTTTATCAGAGATTTATAGTGAAGAAGAAAGGGCAATAATCATCAGCGAAGTATTGCATGCTATAGTGGCGCATGAGCAACCAAATAGGCCCTTAACCGTAGAAGCAGGTGTTGTAGGCATTGCTGACTCTTTGGATATGGAGGCTGGAAGGGCACGGATTCCCTTTAAGGCGGGGGAAATTGATATTCACGCCGTTTCCGCGTTATCCATAGAAAAAGTTGAAATTTTGGAAGGCGAAGAGAAGCCTGTTACCATAAAGATAACAATGAGTAATTCTGCAGGTGTTTTTCAAATTGACGAGTTGCTGAAGCCAAGAATTGAAAAGTCAGGCTTGCAAAATTACATTCGCGTGGTTGCAGAAATAACTGGAGAGAAGGAACGAAAAATTTTAGAAAAATTTGAAATCTAGCGAAAAAGCTTTGCATGATTTTTTAAAACTTTTTCTATATATAGTTCATTTACAAAAGAAAAAGAAAAGGAATAAGATGCTTCAAGCGGCAGTAGCGGTTACAGTATACGTTTGGAAGCCTTCGCCCATCAGTCTAATTGTGTAGTTGTTGCCCACTATGGGTGTCACTGTCCATAGAGGATCTTGCTTCCAGCCTGTGTAAAGCGCAATAACGTCGTTGAATGTTAACGTGACGCTTTCGCCTGGATTCAGCGTCACCGCTGAGAAGGGATTAACATATCCAGCGGGTTTCCAGAAAGCGCCGAACACTGGAATAAGCGAAGTGTCGTTTACTTTGAAGGGAATTGTCTGAGGATAACTCTTTACTTTATGCTCCATGCGCCAGCCACGGCCAAATGCTTTCCACAAAGTTTGTGTTGCGTTGAATTCGCCGTTTAGCGTTAGCCCAAAGATTCGAAATGTTATGTCTCCTTCGTTCTTCAGTGTTACTGAAAGCCCTGTAGTGTTTCCATTTACCGTAAGAGAGGCGGAAACAATTGTTACATTCTTTTTGAATTCCTCTTGAACACGGGTGAGTCGTACACGATTGTGCTCGCCAATCTCAATTATTGTGCCCACTTTAGCGTGCGCAGCTGTTAAGTCGTTAACGATGATAGCGTTTGCACTAGGCACAAGCACATAGTAGTACACTGTTGCGTCATTCTCATCTGTTGCTTGTATTTGAACCAAAGTCGGGTTGAAGTCAATCAGTACTCCTGAAAGTGTCTTGTTTACTGCGCCATTCACTACTTTGACAATAAAGGTATCGGACAACGAGGTTACATTGTAAGTTTCGTTGTTTATAACTGCGGTTACATTCTTTATGGTGAACTGAACCTTATCCACTGTCGAATTTAACGGTATAGTTACAGTGGCCAGCGTCTGTGACATATTAATCAGCGAGAACAGGTTTACAGTGCCTTCAGCGTTTATGGGCAACCATTCTGCCGTCCCATTAGGATAGATTATATGCAAAGCAATATTTGTGTAGGTCAAGTTTAGCTGGGTTGTTCCCGCGGGCACTGTAGGCGGATCAGTCAGCATAATAGCGAAGGTAGCGCCCTCCACTGCTGGAATTGTCGGTGCAAGCGGCGTGTTTGACAAGTTTGCAAATAAAGATACTGCTATGATGACGACTGCAGCTGTAACTGCCGCTAAGCCAGATTTAAAGGGCCATCGTCGGTACATTTCACTTTCCTCGGCAACATAAAAAGGCACGCTGAAGTAAAAACCTACAGGTTTTAAAGTTAATTAAAATCGTTTGAAGAAGCATTAAAAAGCTTTTAATCATGAAAATTCGATGGAAAAAGATTCTTATACGGCCAGTTTGCGCCAAAGTCTAATTGTTTCAAACCAGAATACGGCAAGCATCGCAAAACTCACGCCTATGAGATAAAGAATAAAATTGCCGCCGGTCCATATAGCCGTTGAAAAGAAGACGACGAGAATTGTGAAGAGCAGGGAAAAGAAGAATAGTTGTGGAACAATGGCGGGCCCAATTTTTGAGTAGCCTTCAAGGGCGCGATCCGCTAAATCTTTAACTGCAGAATAACGTCCATACGCGTCTTGCTTGGCGTAGCCTAGTTCCACAAGCTTTCCAAGATGATAAGAAGCAAGAGACGCTGAAGAAAAACAAAGTGCGTGCTGGATATCTCTAAGTTCAGACGGCCCATTCTTTAACAAGTATATGTAAACCTTCAACGTATTGCCTTTTAATTCATGGTTTTGTGGCATGTATTAGAAAAATAGTCAAACACCCTACTTAATCTTACGATAAAGACACTGGCGCTTTAATGTTAATATTTAAAGTTTGTTACGGTTGTCGTAACATTTTTGGAATGGAACAAGTTTAATTTAAAAAGACGTTCTTTCAGCTTTTGAGAACGGAGAAGGCTGAGTATGGAAGGGGTAGTGGCAGCGTTACTCTTGGTTGTATCTGCAACCCTACTCGCATGCGTCGTGGTTAATTATGCAGTTACTATTGTAGAAAATATTTTGCAGATGAACGATGTGCCTGAAATCGATAGGATCAGAGAAATACAAGAATATCTTTATAACCAAACTGACAGGACATTAAACGAAACAATCCCTGAAGTAACCCTACCCCCGCTGCCGTGAAAAATTAGTAGCACTTTTCGCTTCGCGACTTTCACTGCAACTTTTGCAATGGGGAACCTCGCGGAAACTATTATATTGAATACTGCTAGGAAATACTTACCTAACGCTAAAGGTGGCTATACTATTAACATGTCGAAAACACGTATAGAGATAGATCCATTAGGTGAAAAAATTATTCCCGAAACTGCTTATTATGGAATTCAGACGCTACGGGCAACAGAGAACTTCCCCGTTAGCGGCATCAAAGCGCCTCGCATCTTTATTGAAGCTTATGTAATGGTTAAGAAGGCTGCAGCCTTGGCAAACATGGAAGTAGGTTGGCTTGACCAAAAAATTGGAAAAGCAATTGTTCAAGCATGCGACGAAGTTCTCGCAGGAAAATTTCAAGACCAGTTTGTTGTCGATGTCTTTCAAGCCGGCGCTGGCACATCGTTTAACATGAACGTCAATGAGGTTCTCGCAAATAGAGCGCTGGAAATTCTGGGTAAAGCAAAAGGTGACTACAAGACGATAAGCCCTAATGATCACGTGAATATGGCGCAGTCCACAAACGATACATTCCCGACAGCCATGCATATTGCGGTTTTAATGGCACTGCAGCCTCTTCTTGTTGAGTTGGATAAGCTTGCCGAAGCCTTCGGGAAGCTGGCTAATGAACATCGTGGAACTATAAAGTCTGGGCGCACACACCTCCAAGATGCAGTTCCTCTAACAATTGGGCATGAATTTGGCGCCTACGCTTCAGCATTAAAGAATGCTTGTGAACAACTTAAGGAAAGACAGAAAAATCTTTATGCCCTCGCGCTTGGAGGCACAGCGGCAGGCACAGGCGCTAACACGCATCCTCGATACAAGCAACTGGCGATTGAAAAGTTACAGAAGATGACTGGGTTACCATTTAAACCCGCTAGTAACCCGTTTGAGGCTTTGCAGAGCTGCAGACCACTGCAGACAATTTCCAGCGCATTGAAGGAATTGGCGTTAGAGCTCATTCGAATAGCGAATGATTTGCGTTTGCTTGCGTCTGGTCCGACTACAGGCTTGGCGGAAATTGAGTTACCGCCGGTGCAGCCTGGTTCGTCCATAATGCCTGGCAAAGTTAATCCTGTTATGGCTGAGTGCCTAAACATGGTTGCATTTCAAGTTGTAGGCAATGACTTGACCGTGTCGCTTGCAGTTCAAGCTGGCCAGTTGGACCTGAATGTCATGACGCCTGTTATAATGTATAACATGCTCTTTTCCATCCAAATCTTAACGAATTACCTTCCTGTTTTCAGGCAGAAATGCATTGATGGCATAACCGTAAACAAAAAGCGCTGCGCAGAGTATGTGGAAAAGAACCCCTCGTTGGCAACCTTCCTTTCGCCTTATATTGGCTATTTAGAAGCGGCCAAAATAGCAAAGCAGGCTCTGGAAGAAGGACGATCTGTAAAAGAAATAGCGCTTGAGAAAGGTTTGCTTAAACCTGAAGAGCTGGAGAAAATCTTTAACCATAAAAGATTAATTAATGAAGAAAGATGAAGTGAGACGTGGACGTGTTCTATGATTCTACTTTGACTCGTCTTTAAGTGTTTACTCCCAAAATACTAACCATTACTACAGCGTCGGTGGAGGCAGAGCTTGCCTTAGCATCTATTAAAATATTCCATATAACACTTTGTGAAGGATACATGCGTAGAAGGTCATCATCGCTTAGCCATAAAGTAGTAGTGTTGTTGAAGGATTTTTCAACACTTTTCGAAATAACATTGTCAACAAATTCAAGGCGAAACCGGACAGTGATTGTTTCATTATATGCAAAACTGCCTTGTACATCTATTTTCGCTTTAAAATAAGCAATTGTAAGCGGACGCATCTGAAAACTCTGAATAGGCCCATACTGTCCATTCAACCCGACGGATACGCGTAAGTCCTCTTGCTTAAAGATAGACCCAACACCAGCAATCCACTTGCTGTTTGGATTATAGATTTTCGCAGTCCAGTTGCCTAAGAAGGTTACTCCGCCTGCAAGAATGGGCGGTGTTATAGAGGTTGCGCCTAGCGCTATCGCGTATAATTGATCAGGGTTATCCGCGAACGATTCAAAAACAACTCCCAACAGGAGGGTCTGATGCATTGACCCATCGACCAGAAGCCCAGTTTGATTACGCATAAAACCATTTTCGCCCATCCACATTCGCACCTCGCTTATTTGGCTATCTGAGAATTCAGCGAGGCGCTCGACTACTATGCCTACTGAGTCGTCAAGGAGGTTGAAGAAGCATCTACTAATTTTTGAGCTAGCATATGATCCTGTGCCATTGCCAACTGGCGTTCGGAAAATTATGCCTACTGTTGAGTTAATGAAGCGGCAGTCTGCTATTTCTGTGCCTTCGCTCCAGGTTTCCGTGTTTACAACCTCAATCGCTACGGCACAGCACGTGAACGCCATGTTGGTCACGGTAGTGCCGAAGGAGTTTTCAATTCTTAAAGTGCCATTAATTATTGTTAAGCCTGAAATGAAGTTGTTCTGGGAGCTGTTGTAGGCGTCGCCTCTTATGATAAACCGTTTACCGTTGCCTATTATCACTGCACCGTTGCTGAGTATTCGTGAACGCTGCTTATTATTTACTATAATATCAGAGTTTAATGTGTAATTGCCTGCTTTGAGGTAAATCACGTTGCCTTTAGTTATTGCCTGGCTGATAACTCGAGCAGCATCATCAGACGCAAACTCAACATAACCGCTTGCATAATTCCTCGCCTTATACATGCTACCCTCTTGAAAGACTACATAATCGTAAATAGAATCGTGAACAGTGTTCTCAACCAGCCGCCTTAAGTCAAATAGCAAATACATGTTAACGGAAAAAAGCACTAAAACAATTACCACTATTAATGTTCGTGCTTTTGTATTGAATAAGTTTTTCATAGCTGTTTTCATCCACGCTGAGTATAAGCACTAACAGAATAGTGTTATACCATTTTCAGATAAGGTTTATTACAACTGAAAAGCTTACAGCGCAACAAGCTAAAGCTTCACAATTTGCGCGTGAGGAACACCTGCTATGTGCAAAACAGCTTCTGGATGCACATAACCTTTCTCAACGGCTTTGCCAACGCAGTTCTTCCCAACCAAGTTAACAATAGTTGAGTTCTCAATCATTCTGATGGCTTCTTCTAAACTCACTTTACCACCATTATAAAATTCCTCGTTCACATGAAAAGTAATCGCGCCTTCCTTGAGAGTTCTACCAAGCACCTCACAGTCACAGATAGCCAACAGCACAGTTCTACCAACTTTTTTAAAGTTAACGTAGACATCCAAGTTTCAACGCGCTCTCACAACTGCTTAATAGACGACTTCGCACCGCATGCATTACATAAAAGAAAGGACAAGCGCCTCTCCTTAACAATCTTAGTGTCTGGCCGCTTACAAACAGGGCAAATCACGAAAATTTCCATGTATCTCTGCAAAAGCCGCTCAAGACTGTCCTGCTGAAACTTTCCTTGGAAGATTACACGAGACTCCTGCATAGTAGCTGCTGTGGCAAGCTCCCGAGTCAAAAACTTTAAGATATGCTGTGGATCCCTATCCAAAACTTCCGCTACTTCCTTGAAATTAGCGACAATAGTGCGCATGCCAACAGTAGTTAATACTAACCTCGGCAATGTTAACCGCTCGCGCTTCACTGAAACCTCAGGTGCCTGTGCATATGCACGCCTCAGCAACTCATCATAATCGTATTTCATTTTCACTCAACAAAACCATGTATCAACACGTATTTAAAAGATTAGGCCAAAAATCAAAATTACATTAGGTTCATAACCCGCCAAAAACAAAGTTAAACAAAAAAGGAAAGGGGGAAACGACTTAATTAGCTAATTAACGCTTCCTAAGCATCAGGATGATCACTAGCCCGATTATAACGACAGCCGCGAGCATAGCGATGCCGAAGCCCAGCACATATGTTTCAGTCATTGTTGCCGGTGTAGGTGTTGGTTCTGGTGTGGCTTGTGGTGCTTCTTCCACGTATATGGCGG
>JAOAIV010000046.1 GCA_026414525.1 Candidatus Bathyarchaeota archaeon
TCCCTGAACCCATCGAAAACCATAAGGAGGACACAAATGGCATTGCTCGGTTGAATACAAAACAATCGCTCCCGCTTAACCTAATAAAAACTTCCAAATCAGAAGTAAAACCCAATGACCATGATAAGGTCAACTATATTTGAAAATTGCTAAAAAATATCGGTAATTCTGCATTTTGAAAATTAAGGTTGCTGATGGCAGAAAAATCGAAGCAGCGAGTTATTCTGCTTCGTAGAATTCTTCCGGCTTCGGTGGCGTCGGCGGTAAGCCTCTGCGTTCTCTGATCTGCCGTATCACTTCAGCCTGCATTTGCTCTGGCACAGGTGCCCAGCGGCTGAATTGCGTAGCCCAGAAAGCTCTGCCTTGAGTGGATGAGCGCAGTTCATCGGAGATTCCGAAGGATTCGGCCACAGGCAGCTCTGCTTTGACGATTAGCATGTCTTCCTCGTTTACCATGTCTAATATTCTGCCGCGGCGTTTCTGGATTAAACCTATGACTGGGCTGACGAACTCATTTGGTACTTTGCATTCAAAGCTTAGCATCGGCTCTAAGAGTTTGGGATCGCTAAGCAGAAAAGCACACCATATTGGGCGCCAAGTCATAGGCAGGATCTGCGCAGGACCGCGGTGCACTGGATCTTCATGAACCAAAATGTCTTCCAAATTAACCTTCAATCCATAAGCAGGCTCTTTCGCTAAAACACACGCGTGCACGGCTTCGCGGAAACCTGATTTTATGTGATCTAACACTTCCTCAACGTATTGCCTTCCTTTTATTCTGTTAACGAGTACATTAGTTTCTTCAATTGCAATAACATTTCGAGCGTCTTCAGTTGACCAGCCTAGATCCTTCAGGATTTTCTGGCGTTCATCACGGCTTTGCATTTCTGTAATTTTGTTCGTTCTTATCGCTTCAATGACTTCATCGGATAATTTTTCCAACGTTATCCAAAGTTTGCTGTGCTTGTTGGGGCTCTTACCCATAACCGGCGGGCCGCGGTAGTCATGGCTTATGGTTTCGCGGTATATAACAATTGGCTTGCTAAGCTTTACTTTCAAGCCAGCTTCCTGCATCCGGTAGGCGGTGATCTCCAAGTGAAGTTCGCCCATGCCGCTTAATAGGAATTCGCCGCTTTCCTTATCCATCTTAAAGTGAAGGTTTGGATCTTCAGTGGTCAGCTTGTGTATAACCTTGTCAAACAGTGGCAGATCCTTGACGTCCTCGGGTTCCACGGCTACGGTCACCACTGGATCTGAAACGTATTTCAGACCTTCAAATGGCGGAGTTTCAACGCCATCCTCAGCCACAGTCTCGCCGACATGAATTGATGGTAATCCGGATATAGCTGCGATGTTGCCAGCTGGAACACGATCGACAATAACTCGGTCAGTGGCCATGCTCATGTAAACCTGCTGTATTGTACCACGCTGACGGCTACTTACAAGCTGGACTGTTTTGCCTTTAGCCACCGACCCACTGAAGACTCTTCCTATGGCTACGACGCCGCTATGAGGGTCAACCTCGATTGTGGTGACACACATCAAAAGCGGCCCGTTTGGATCAACTTTGGCCATGCTCTTGCCTGTCAGGCTGTTGGCGTCGCCTGGCCAAATCTGGCTTTGCCGGTAGGGTTGTGCAACAAGGGGACTTGGCAAATGTTCACAGAACATGTCGAGAATTGGTTCGTATAATGGCGCCTTTTTGCTTAATTCGTCAACTTTCTTGCCAATTTCTTCTGGAGCGCCTGTATAGGCATCAATAATATCTTTAAACGTTAAGCCTTTCGCTTTCATATGCGGCAGGTTCAGACCCCATTTGTGAAGCGCAGAACCGAATGCTACACGACCATCCTCAACCTTAACCTGCCAATCCTTCTTGTGCTCAGGCGGTGCATACTTCTCAATTAGTGTATTCACTCGAACAATGATTTTTGCGAATTTACGCTGCACCTCTTCTGGAGTTAGCTTGATCTCTTTTATCAGCCTATCCACTTTGTTAATGAATAAAATTGGCTTTACACGCTCACGTAGCGCTTGCATCAATACTGTTTCTGTCTGAGTCATTGGCCCCTCTACGGCGTCAACAACTACAAGGGCGCCGTCGACCGCGCGTAAGCTTCTGGTTACCGCACCACTGAAGTCTATGTGTCCCGGTGTGTCAATAAGGTTGATCAGGTAATCTCGTCCTTTGTAAGTGTGTGTTAAGCTTATGTTTGAAGCAAAAACCGTCATCTGCCGTTTCTGCTCAAGTTCCCATGAGTCTAAAAACAGCTTTTGCCCAGCAGTCTGCTCGCTGATTATGCCCGCGGCGGCTAGCAGGTTATCTGATAAAGTGGTTTTTCCATGATCAACATGCGCGATTATGCTTGTGTTCCTGATGATTTCTGGAGTATTCATCAGCTTGACGATGTCTTCAACTTGCTTATAGCGTCCCATAACTTACACCTTTTCCACGTCTATTTATGTTAACATGTAACCCTTCTTTTAAAGCGAAATACGATATTGTGCGATTCATATTAAATTCTCTCTTAAAGGGGATAAGCTACATGGAAATTAAAACTGTCACCTATTAACTTTATGGCAACAATATGATCATTTATTCACGAACACCAATAATACTTATGTGGGGAGCAACGTTCACTTTTGTCATTTCGTATTGTATGCAGGAGTCTATGAGGGTTATTTTTGAGAATACGCCTAAAGCTTTAGTCCGTAGAGGTGACTCTGCGCCCGTGGCGCAAACGATTACCTTCGCTTTCTCTTCAAATTCGCTGCCCAGAAACTCGCCTTTAACGCCGACAAAGTAACCCCGCGAATCCCGTAAATGATGCGTCTTGCATAATTCGACCAAGACATGAGCTACTAAAGCAGGTAATTAAAAAAGCTGCGATTGACCCGATGAGTTTAAATTTAACATTGTTTTTTGGCTAATGCGATATCTTAAAAGCGTATTATTACCTTACAATTATAATGGTACCCTTGTTGGGGATACAGATGTGCTTCAAAACTCAAGTTAAAGGGAAAAAAAGTTCATTAATGTTCAGTCTTTTAGCAGCGATTTTCATAATCCACAGACCACGAATAGGCTCTTAAGCATGTCTGTGTGAGTTTGGTGGGGTTTCTTGGAAAAAGTTGCTTCTCGGAGTCTCAGCGAGGTTTTTGATGCATTAGCGTCTTCCCCTAATGGGTTAACTGCTGAAGAGGCAAGAAAGCGTCTTAAAAAGTATGGACATAACAAACTTCCGGAGAAGAGACGAATCCCCCTCTTGTATAAGTTTATCAAGCATTTTAAGGATTTATTTGGTATATTACTGCTCTTTGCAAGCGCGCTTTCCGCGCTTAGCGGTAATTTTGAAATGGCACTTATCATTCTTGCCGTGGTTTTCATCAATATTTTCTTTAGTCTTTTTCAAGAATCACGTGCCGAGAAAGCTATGGAGACTATGAAGAGCTGGATGCCTGAATATGCCAAAGTCATCAGGGATGGTGAACTTAAAAAAATACTGGTAAAGGAAATTGTTCCAGGAGACATTATCGTACTAGAAGAAGGAGACCGTGTTCCGGCAGATGCACGGTTAATTGAAGCTTTTGATTTATGGACAAATAATGTGCCGTTAACTGGGGAGTCTGAGCCTCAACCACGTGTGGTTGAAGGCGGGCCTATTTTGGAAAAAGCAGACTTGCATTCGCCTCATTTTGTTTTTATGAGCACCAGCGTCGCCAAGGGAAGAGGGAAAGCCATAGTTTACGCTACAGGCATGAACACGCAGTTTGGGCGGATAGCTAATTTAACGCAGACAATACATGAGGAAGAAAGCCCACTTCAAAAGGAGATTGCTCTGACAGCGAGGTATGATTTTATTATTGCGGTTATTGTTGGCACGGTTTTCTTTGCGGTTAGTGTTCTCTTGTTTAACGTCTCACTTCCAAACGGCATCCTCTTCATGATAGGCGTCATGATTGCATGTGTCCCTGAAGGGCTACAAGTTACAGTTTCAAGCGCTTTAGCGATTAATGTGCTCAAGATGGTCAAGCAGAATGTTCTTGTCAAGCGGTTGTCTGCGGTTCAAACTTTAGGTAGCGTTACTGTAATCTGCACCGACAAAACAGGCACTATAACTAAGGGGGAGATGACCGTAGAGAAATTATGGGTCAAAGATTGGGTCATAACTGTTTCCGGAATAGGATATGACCCGAAGGGCGACTTTTATCTTAACGGCAAACGGCTAAACGAAGGAGAAGTTCCACTACTTGAGAAACTGCTTGAGGCGGCAGCGCTTTGCAACAGTGCGAAAATTGTTCCTCCATCAGACAAGAGCAAATATTGGAGTGTCATTGGAGACCCAACTGATGGCGCGCTATTGACTGCAGCACTTAAGTACGGACTAAACATTCAAGATGCCTTGGCAGAGAAACCTATCATAGATGTTTTCCCATTCAGCTTTGAGAAAAAGCGGATGACCACCGTTCATGAGGCAAAAGATGGGATTTATGTTTACGCGAAAGGCGCGCCTAGAAGCATTCTTGACGCATGCACGCACATTCTTGCAGATGGCTCGGTTGAAGTCCTAAACGAAAAGAATCTAGCGCTGGTGGAAAGCAGAATCCACGAGTTTGCAAATGAAGGATTACGTGTTATCGCGGTAGCATATAAGAAACTCGAATCTTATATGAAAAGCGAAGAAGTTGAAAAGGAACTGATTCTTGTAGGCTTATGTGCTATGCGTGATCCGCCAAGGCGCGAAGTTAAGGACGCCGTTTTGAAAGCGAAACAAGCGGGCATAAAAACAGTGATAATTACGGGGGATTACGGCCCTACAGCGCAGTACATCGCTCAAGAAGTCGGCATTGTTGAAGCTACCCGATGCGAGATTATCCGCGGAGTTGACCTAGAATTTCTAAGCGACGAAGACATCGTAAACCGCGTTAGGAAGGGCGATGTGATTTTTGCTCGTGTGTCGCCTGAACAGAAACTACGGATTGTTAGAGCGCTGAAGAAAAGTGGCGAGATCGTGGCTGTAACAGGCGACGGCGCTAACGATGCACCTTCACTGAAAGAGGCGGATATAGGTGTAGCCATGGGTGTTTCTGGAACGGATGTAGCACGTGAAGCCGCGGATATTGTCCTGTTAGATGACAGCTTTGAATCTATAGTTAAAGCCGTGGAGTCGGGACGCGCCATCTACGAAAACATTAGAAAGTTTATTGTTTACGTTTTCTCGCATAATTGGGCACAGCTAATTCCATATGTGCTTTATGTTTTGTTAGGTATACCCTTACCTTTGCTTGTAGTTCAGATTTTAGCTATAGATTTGGCAATAGATGTTATTCCTTCATTAGCGCTTAGCCGTGAGCCGCCTGAAGCAGGAATTATGCAGGAGCCGCCGCGCAGCATCAGAGAAAGACTTTTTACTAGTAAAGTGCTACTACGATCACTCTACATCGGCGCGATTATCGCTATAGGCGCAATGATCGGCTGCCTAACAACGTGGACAGCAGAGGGATGGCAGCTTGGAATGCCTCTGCCCGATGATAGCCCAGTGTATATTAAAGGAGTAACAATGACTTTCGCCGGCATAGTTGTTGCACAAGTAGGTAATGTACTCGCATGCCGAACAAGTAAAGTATCAGTATTCAAAACAAAATTATCAAGTAACAAGTGGATTATTCTTGGAATAATCGCGCAACTTTCAATATTATCAATGCTAATTTATGTACCTTTTATGCAACGAATATTCAAGACAACGGCGCTTGATCTCCGTGACTGGTTGTATCTTGCATCACTTGCTATAATTGTTATTGTTGCTGAAGAAATCCGCAAGTTCTTTGCAAGAAGCCTATCCAGAATACGCGAAAGACGAGAAACTTAGTTGCTAGCCAAAAAAGATGCATGGTCAACTAATATTTTGAAATATATGGGAAAAGGGAAGCTGGCAAAATTAAATCATACGTTTTATGAGTGCGTTTATTGCTTCGCCGCGGTAGCCTGCTTCTCCTCCTGCGTTGTAACTTTTTTTGGTTGTGCCTTTGAATCCCTTGCTTGGCGGATGTAGTTTAAAAACAGGCTGAATGTCAGGTAGCTTCTGATACTCAAGTTTACCTGATACTATCGCTTCGGCCAACGCGTCTATGGATTCATATCCGACTTTGCGAGCATACTCATCGGTTAGTTTTTTACGACCAGCCAAGCGACCCCGCTTTTTAAGGAGCAGCGTAGCAGTCTCTTTTGAGATCTCACCCCAAGTTACATAATTTTGTACCCGTTTCAACATACCAACATATGATGGTCGATCATCAATAAGTATTGCATGGTTGCATCTTGACAATCGAAGCATCTCGAGCGTTTCCCGCGCTTCACGTTGAGCGCTTATTGTGCCTCGCACTCTTACAACAGCTAAACACTTGCGCTCTTGTTCAGTCAACTATCTCACCCAGTCCTCCGGTGTTATAAGACTGTAGGTTTTGCGTAAGCCATCATAAATTGCATGAGCATAAGAAGGCACAGTTCTTGTTGAACCGCGGCTTCTTACCCAAAGATCCTTAACTCCTGCTAAGTTCAAAATTACTTTTGCAACTTCACTTGCAACGAGGCCTAAGCCTCTTGGACCTGGCACGATAACAACGCGTACACCACCGCATTTGCCCTCAACTTGGAATGGAATTGAGTGAGGTTTACCACAGCCGCATTCCCAACTGCCGCAGCCACGTTTTACTGGAATGATATTTAATCGTGCTACCATAGCGGCTTTTTCTATTGCAGTACGAACTTGGCTAGCTTTTCCTGCACCTAAGCCTACATAGCCATCCCTGTTACCAACTGCTACTATTGCCTTGAATCTTGATTTTTCGCCTGCGTCAGTCTGCTTCTGAACTAGGTTAACATTTATCACTTCCTCTTGCAAATCAGGAATTAATGCATCAACAATTTGTGGTTCCGCAATTTTCAGGCCGCTCAAAAAAACTTCATCCATGGATGTTATTCGGCCTTCTTGAATCAGCTTTCCTAAACGGGTTTTCGGAACCCAATTATCTAAACTGGATCTGCTTTCGGTTTCACTATAGCTACTGCTCATGCTTTATTTCCTCCCTTCTTGAATGCATTAATAATGGAGGTTTTCACTTTAGCAAAATGCTCGGGGATTTTTTCCGGAGAAAGTTTATTCTCCAGATATTTAGAGAACCTTGCTGAGTAAACCTCAGGATTGGAAGACAATATCTTGCCATAGGCAGCGATATGCTTTCCTTCTATTCGCTCTACAACAATTTTCTCCTCGGAGCAAGGAACTTCTAGGCCAGCGTCTAGAACGCCTTTTAAAGCAGCAAAAACTCTAGCACCTTTTGTTGGCGCCGCCAAGCCGATGTCCAAAACAGCTTCGCCCACGCCTTTTTCTTTTGCTTTCAAACCGCAAAGTAAGCCGGTTAAATAAGCTGCAGGAACATTGCCTGTAGGAGCTTTCCATCCATACTTGTTGACTAACTCTCGACTGTGCGCTGAAGCCAGAACTTCATCTCCTTGAGGTTTCGCAACGATTATTTGCACAGTAATGTTCTTTAGTGAACAGCGAGCAACAAGCCGTGGCTTCCCGGAAATAATCAGGGCTTTGCGCGCTCGATAGTCAGTTTTTCCTTCTCGCCTGCGCCTAAGTGGAACTCGATAAACAGAACTTCTCGCCACTAACGTTTCCTCCATAAATCATTAGCTTTTAAATAACGTTCTAAATCAGCTACTGACCCAAACCGTCCGCTTCCAGCTACACGGTACATTTTCCGGTAAGTTTCTTCTGTAATAGCGCGCGTAGCTTTCAACTCGCGAAGCCGCTTCCGCAAAGAGCGGATCCTGCTAATCCAAGCCTCTTTCTTGGGAATCTTGGCGTGGCCGGTGCCTGATCTACTTCCAGGACCTTTACGGCGGCCCTTCTTTTTCTTTTCTTGAATTTCTTTTGCTCGAGCACGGCTTACGCCTTTTTCCGGTAAAGCCTGAATTACTTTTTCATGAATCAGCTTTCTAACTTCCTCGCGTGTTATAGCAGCTTCCACGTCCTCAATTCGGCGGGGGTCAATCCATACTCGATTTTTACCCACCTTCAATATTTGTGCTGCCAAACGCCTTTGATTAGTAAGGTCAGTCATTGCGTCTCATCTCCTTTCTCAGAGTTAGTTTTTGAACGTGCCTTTTTCGGTTTTTCTTCTTTTGCATCCTCTTTAGATTCTTTCTTTTTTGAAGCAGGCTTCTTTTCTTCCTTGCTATCAACTTTCTTTTTGATTTCTTGCTCTGCTGGCTGTGCTGACGGTTCCTCTTGCTTTATTTCTTCCTTTACCGTCTCCATCGCAGATTTAAAATTTAAAACTATTAAATTACGCTTCTTTGCTTCAGATAAGATTTGAACACGCTTTTTTTTGCCAACAGTGTGGGCAATTCGCACTGCTTCGGTTTTAGGATCAATATTAGCGATTTCTTCTGGAGTATGCACCAAAACCTCTTTATATCCAGAGGGATGAAGACCACGAACTTCTTTTGGCCCTCTATAGCCGGTGTTTACAGAAGGCGGCCAGCCTTTAACTTTCTGTCGCATTTTATTGTCTATTCCACGGGGTCTACGCCATTTTGCTTTTACTCTAACGTAACGCCAGCTCTCTGACTTGACAAACTCTGGCTTTTTCTGTTTAGCGCGTTTTCGCGCCGCCAATGCTTTCTGTATTGCAGATACGTCTTTCTCTGCCATTATGTCATTCCCTCATTTCTTTCATAAACATATATGCCGTCAAGGAAGACACGGGGGTCTTTACGCTTGACTTTAGTTGCTTGTTCAATGTTTGCGGCAGTTTGACTTACATCTTCCAAGTTGATGCCCTCAACGATCACATCGTCACCTTGTACTTTGACCTTTACGTCGCCAATGATCTTGGCTTTTCTAGCCCGCCGTTCACCAGTGAAGTTTTCAATTATAACTGCTTTGTCTTGGACTTTAACGGATATTGGAAAGTGGGAGAAAACAATTTTTAGCTTATAAGAAAAGCCTTTCATAACACCAGTTATCATGTTTTGAATATGCGAGTACACCGTGCCCACCATAGCGGCCTCTTTTTTGCGTGGCCATTGAGCGTAAACCTTCAGGGATTTACCGTTGCTCTCAATTGATACTGGTGCTAGAGAAAAGTCGCGTGTCAATGTTCCCTTCGCACCTTTAATTGTAACCTTGCGTTCCTCAACGGTTACATCGACGCCATCGGGAACTTGAATGACTTTTGAGATTTCTGGCAACCGCATTAAGAACACCCGTTTAGTAAACGAAAGCTAATAGTCTTCCTCCGATGTTTTTTTCTTCAGCTTCACGGTGCGAAATGACGCCCCTTGACGTGGAAACAACGAGTATACCCACATCTCTGGAAGGCAAAAATTTCTTTTCCCACTCCTCAAATTCGCCAACTTTAACGGGAAAGCGGGGTTTGATAGCACCACACTTGTTTATTCTACCCAGCAATTGTACTTTGAACTTGCCTTGGCGGCCATCATCGATGAATTCAAATTCACCTATGTAACCGTTCAACTGCATTATTCGCAGCACACGACCTAAAAGTTTAGAGGCAGGGCTAATTACACATTCGCGTTTGTTGCGAACTTCATTATTTATTATTGTTATTAGACCGTTTGCCAGAGTATCCATCGGTTTCCCTCATTACTCATATTTTTTAAAGCCAAGTTTCGGCGCTGCCTCCCTAAAACCTGTCTCTTATACACATCT
>JAOAIV010000047.1 GCA_026414525.1 Candidatus Bathyarchaeota archaeon
GCCTGGAATACCGTCCAGCTTTTCAACAGCCTCGTTTACCTCTGTTTCTTTTACGGGGTGACGATATTCTTGGAATCCTCTTCTTAGGAATTCTGTTGCTTTTTCCTTTGTAAAGGGTTGCAGATATAGTCTTGCTGGTGATCTTCCGTAGAGTGGTGAAGTCGATTTTGGTTCAAGCAGCGTCTTTAAGATACCGAACATGGATCCGGTGAAGATGAAGACTATGTTTGGGTATGTGTTGAAAATGTTGGCAAGTAGTTTTAGGAGATGCCCAGAAATTACTGAGAGCTCTTGAACTTCATCAAGTTCGATGGCGCAATCTCCTGCTTGTTTTCCTATAGCGGCCAAAAGTTCCCACATCGTTGTCATGGGCTTTCTGGATAAAGAAATGGAGATGCCTCCTGTTCCGATCGATAATCCTTCTATGCGCTCGGCAATGTCCCTAATTTTCTGCAGTACGCTTCTCTCTTGGTTAAGTCCTTGCGCTAATGCATTTAACAAGCCCTGAGTCCCCCTTGTTCCCCAAAGGTTAACGTAAATTGCTTTAATGCCCATGCATTCCAATTTTTTGTTGGTTGCCTTAACTAGGCTTGTTTTCCCAACCATTCTTGGACCAAGTATAGCAACCCATCTTCTAGCTCTAACTAGGCGAACAAGCTCTTCAATTTCATTCTCCCTCCCAAAAAGCTCTTCTGTTTTTTCTTTCGGGTGAAGGCTGAAAAGCGGCAAACTTAACCCCCTTAAGCACTTAACCCCCTTAAGTATCAGTCTAAATAAATTTTTCGGTCTAACCCGAACACCATTCGTTTATCAGCGACTAATAGCAAAAAGTGTGGAGAACAAACTGTCTCGCCTTTATGGGAAAAGTTCTATCTCCTTTTTTGCTCCGCATTTTTCGCAAACAAGCTTGACGTGAGATTTGTTTTCTGTTAGCCCTTCAGCCTTCCATTTATGCTCGCACTTAGCCTTATCCTCTTTTGTCCCGCTCATCTGGATTATCGGCATCACCTATAATAACCAGAATTTAAATAATTTATTCTTCAAGCATAGCATTTATTGTGCAAAACGCAAAACGGTTAAGTTAATTTATCCACATATAAACATTGATGAAAAGAGTCGCTGTGATTATCCGTCAACGGGAAATAAACAAGTTCTTCCCTCAAGCTTTTCAACTAACCCTAAAAGATGAAGCCTCCATAATAGACGCCCTCAAGGCTGTGGATGAAGAAATAAAAAAGAGGGCCAATGTATTTCCAATATGGAGATACAAAAGCTTGCTTCAGATGGTCTATCACCCAATTGAAAAGAGATTTTACAAACAAGTGGCAATCCACGCCAACGTAAAGTCTAAACCCATAAATATAAGAGAAAACCCCACGGCGCCGCTACCAGATGAAACAACAATAATCTAGATACCAGAAAACGGGAGTCAAACAGACTGGGAAGAACCCATATAGCTTCAGCGAAAACAATGTTTAAAAATTTTAAAGCATACTAAAATACTACCATAGTAAAAGCTGGAGAACAACGATAAAAAGCTAAAATTCCGTTGCCCCTCGAAGTTCTTTTAACGATGACTAATAGAACGTGTAATATGTTGTTAAGAAATAATCTGTTTATTCTCTGCTTGAGAGTGTTGTGATGTAGTCTGCTGTGTCTGCGCACATGTCTGCTGCTTGTTCTATAAATTCTATTAAATTGTCGAAGATTATGATGGCGCCGAGGTTCATTTGCTTTCCGTGGGTGAGAAGTAGTTTTTTCATGTTTATGTATTTGTTGTCTATTTTGTTTTCGATTTCTTCAACTTTTGCTGAGTGTTTTATGGCTTCGGCTGGTGCTGATGAAATTTTTTCTATGCTTGTGCGTAAGGCTGAAGTGCACTCGACTAGGGTTGAAGTCATTTGGAGTGTGTTTTGGATTAGTTCTTGCGGTATCTGGACATCCTGAAGTATTTCTAGGCATCTTGCTGCGTCTTTAACATGATCCGCGAGAGTATCCAGCCTCTTTACGAGGTGTAATATGTCTTCGCGGTAGTCTGCTGTTAATGCTGTGTGTTTGGACATTTCCTTGAAAACTTCTCTTCTTAGTTTGTCAACTTCCTCCTCTGTTCGAAACAGATGGCGTATGTGTTGTTCCGCATCTTTATTCATTCTTTGTGCCATGCTTTGGACTGCTTGGTGGAGAAGGGTTGCCGTGTCAAGGGCCTTTATTATTTGCTGTTGGGCTAGTTCTAAGGCTTTGGTTTTTCTGCGTTTTTCAAACCATGCATAGCTACCTTTCTCCAACAATTTTCACCTCCATAAAAATTAAAAATTCATAACACTCATCTTAAAACCACTTTTCGCCCTGTTGCAATGTAGATTATTGATTCGCAGATGTAGGTTACATGGTCAGCTATCCTTTCAAGGTATCTCACTATTAAAACGCTGGAAATTGCGCACTTCGTTGTAGTGTCTGCTCTCTCGATTAGTTTGTTGAGAAAATCAAAATACATCTTATCTATTTCTCTTTCTGTCTGCGCCACTTTTTCAGCAAGTTGAGCGTCATGACTTCTAAGAGAGGTTATGCTTAAATTAATCATTTTTAACGCTTTTTCACCCATCTCTTTGACATGTGAAATCATCCATGCGTCGCAGTTTCCTATTCCGCCCAATTTTTGGTTAGTGTAGGACACATCTAGGGCATATCTGCCGAAGCGGGCGAAGTCGTAGGCGATTTTCATGTAAGACTTGATGGTTCTTAGGTCTGAGGCTACTGGTTGAAATCGTGCAATCAACTCAAACGCCTTATCCTCAACATTGTCCGCCATCAAGACGAGAGCATCGGAGATTTCACAAATCTCACTATAGACTTGCTTATTTTCAACGCATTCTATTATGGCGGCTAAAACGGCGCGATATGCCAGTTCACCCATCTTATGTAGGGTCGCTGAAAGTTCTTCCAGACCAGAGTCTATAATTCTACTCATACTTTTTCACCTTAGCCAAACTCTCCAGTTAGGTATCTCTCCGTAAGTTCATGCTTTGGATTTTCAAAGATCTGCTTAGTTGGACCGTATTCTATCAGCTCGCCTAGGTAAAGGAAGGCAGTATAGTCTGAAACCCGGGCTGCTTGTTGCATGTTATGGGTTACAATTACAACGGTGTAGTTTTCAGCCAGTTTTCTGATAAGGGCTTCTATTTTTGCCGTTGCTATTGGGTCGAGGGCTGAACAGGGCTCATCCATTAACAGAACCTCCGGCTCAACGGCCAAGGCCCGTGCTATACAGAGTCTCTGTTGCTGTCCGCCCGAAAGGCTAGCTCCTGACTTGTTTAAGTCATCTTTAACTTCGTCCCAAAGATTTGCCAGTTCTAGGCTTCGCCTGACAACTTCATCAAGGTTTTTCTTGTCTCTAATGCCATTTAGCTTTAGGCCTGCTGCTACATTGTCATATACTGACATCATCGGGAAGGGATTCGGCTTTTGAAAAACCATGCCGATTTTCCTCCTTATCATAACAGGATCAATACCATTACCGTAAATGTTCACTCTGTTAAACAGCACTTTTCCAGAAATTCGGGCGCCTGGGGTTATTTCATGCATCCGGTTAAGGCAACGAATGAGGGTGGTTTTGCCACATCCAGAGGGCCCTATAATGGCTGTTACGGCGTTTTCCTCAATCTTCATGTTAATGTTTTTCAGCACGTGCTTTGAGCCAAACCACGCGTTTAAATCTTCTATTTCAAACTTTGGCGCCATTAGTATCTCTCCTTTGTAAGGACTCTCACGGCGATGTTTACGCCTAAAACGAGCAGTATCAGCACAAGCGCAGATCCCCAGGCTAGGACTATCCAACTTTCAAAGGGCGACATGGCGAAAACAAACACGTTTAAAGCGAGGTTTGCAGCTGGCCTGTTGAGGCTTGCAAACCACCATCTCCAATATCCCATTGTAACAAGCACAGGCGCGGATTCTCCAGCAATCCTTGCAATAGAAAGTAACATCCCTGTGACTACTGCTTTTTTGGCGCTTCTTAATACTATTGTGGCAACGGTTTTCCACCTAGGAACACCTAAAGCAATAGCTGCCTCGCGGAGGCTTAATGGCACAAGTTTCAGCGCTTCTTCAGTTGTCCTAGTTACAATTGGGACCATAATTATGGCTAGTGCAAAGGCTGCAGCGATAACTGAAAACCCAATTGAACGGACAATTAATGCGTAGGCGAAGACTCCGATAACTATTGATGGAATGCCACTCAGAACATCGTTAAAGAATCTGATAACCATGGACAGCTTATGTTCACTATATTCGCTTAGGAAAATGCCAGACATCAATCCTACGGGTATCCCAATGAGAGAAGCAAAACCCATAGTTATCAAAGTGCCCTGAATAGCGTTTGCAACGCCTCCTCCTTTTTCTCCAACGGTTGGCGTCGGGTTAATAAAGAAATTAAGGTTGATCGCGGAAATACCCCTTTGAACAACTTCATAGAGTATGCTAAATAGGGGGATTAACGCCGCCACAAGTGATAGATACACGAGGAAATGCGCGACATAATCCTTGATTATTCTGAACCTATAATAATCAAGTTTTTTCATTCTTTCGCCATCCCCCTGACCAGCCTAAGTGTTCGCCAAACAATAAGTCGTGAAAGAATGTTAATCACCAAGGTCACGAATAACAGAACAAGTGCAACATTCATCAACGCACTCACGTAAAGGTCATATGTGGCTTCTAGAAGTTCGTTTGCAATTATGGCTGACATGGTATACCATGCATCAAAAAGCGAGGACGGCCAAACCTGAAACTTATTTCCTATAACCATTGTTACTGCCATAGTCTCCCCAATAGCCCGCCCTAACCCCAAAATTATAGCGCCTATAACCCCGGAACGCGCATAGCTAATCACTGTTTTAGCGGTTTCCCATTTTGTGGCGCCAAGGGCTATCATCGCCTCCCGCTGGGAAGTTGGCACAACCGAGAACAAATCTCGCATAACAGCGGAAACCGTGGGAATAATCATTATAGCCAAAACTATGCCACCCGTGAGAACGCCGCCACCATAAATAGGTCCTGAAAATATGGGGATAAACCCGAAAAGTGTTTGCAAGTGTGAATAAACATGGTCGCGTAAAAATGGTATTAAAACAAATATCCCCCAAAGCCCATAGATAACGCTTGGAACAGCAGCTAAAAGCTCCACCAAAAAAGAAATTGCAAACCCAAATTTTTTAGGCACATATTCTGAAAGCGCCAAACCTATTCCAAGGCTTATGGGCACAGCTATAAGAAGTGCAATAGCTGAGGTAACAACTGTTCCCAATATTAATGGTAAAGCTCCAAAAACTCGTGATATAGCCGGGTCCCACTTGGTTCCCAAAATAAAGTCTAACCCAAAAGTTTGAATGGATAGCCATGACCCCTTAATTAACTCATAAATCATTAAACCGAGCAGCAGAAGGATGCTGGAAGCGAACAATGCGCCTACAAGCTTAAAGATATTATCGCCATTTATTTGCCATTTAAAATGTGAAAAATGTTTAGTGTTTAACTTGTGATTAAAAAGGGATATTTTGCGGGAACTTTCCATGTTTTATCACTTGTGTAGCTGTTGCCCGTTGTAGGTTATCATTCGGATTGTAGCCTCATTGTGCTTAACAACGCTTGAGGGTAAAGGAACATAGTATAGATCAGATGCATAGTTTTGCCCGTCATGTATCGCCCACCACAGGAATTCCACAAGCGTCCTCGCAGATGCTTCATCCATGTTTGGCAGAACATTCAACTCCTTGTATACCAGGATGTAGGAGAAGCTTGTTATTGGATAGGCGCCCTTAGCCTGCGTGTTGCCTGCTAAACTGTCAACTATCGAAACTTTTGACCAGCTTTCATCTCCCCTTGGCAAGGTAACTGCGGCATAATCCGCTGCTTTGGCAAAGGATTCAATGCTTGGCTCTATAAATTCGCCAGCAGCGTTTTGCACATAGCCATATGCCAAATTGTTCTTTTTCGCGTAGGTGAATTCTACGTATCCAATTGAATAGGGTGTTTGCTTAACAAGAGCTGCAACCCCATCGTTTCCCTTACCTCCGAGGCCAACGGGCCAGTTTACCGAAGTGCCTCTTCCAACAGTCTCCTTCCATTTTGGGCTAATATTTGACAGGTAGCTTGTCCAAATGAAAGTTGTTCCACTTCCATCAGACCTATGCACCACCACTATCTGCTGATTCGGAAGACTGATACCAGGGTTTACCGCAACAATTTTAGGGTCATTCCATTTGGTAATTTCACCCAAATATATGCCTGCCAAAATTTCTCCAGTAAATTTCAGCCCTTTTGGTATGTCAGGAATATTGTAGATTGGGACGACGCCGCCTATGGTTATGGGTATATGCAGGGTGTTGGGAGCTTTTTCCGCTTGTGCAGCTGTTAATGGCGCATCACTGGCGGCGAAATGCACAGTCTTTTCGGTATGCTGTTGAATCCCGCCGCCGCTTCCTATTCCTTGGTAGTTAACCAGAACGTTAGGCTTAATCTTGTTATATTCAGCAGCCCACTTGTCGATCAGCGGAAACGGAAAAGTTGCACCTGCTCCATTCAATGCTACCCCTTGTGCAGGGGTGGGCGTAGGCGTTGGTGTAGGTGCTGGTGTGGGACTCGGGTTTGGCGTAGGCGTTGGTGTAGGTGCTGGTGTGGGACTCGGGTTTGGCGTAGGCGTTGGCGTAGGCGTTGCGCTTGGACTACTCGGCGTTGTTTGTGTCGCTTGTGAGAAGTGATAGTTAAACACGCCTGCTGCAACTATTACAACAGCGACTATTAGTATTGCAATTTTATATATGCTTTTCATTTTTTCACCTCTTCATCCATTTATAAATTGGAAAAACCTATATACATTATCCGAATAAACAATATAGATGAAAATTGAGTATATAGATGATTAAACATGTCCCAGAAAATAGAAGAAGTAAGAAAAATCCAGTTCACTGGAAAATCCACATACATAGTTTCTCTCCCAAAAAGATGGGTAACCTCGTTGGGACTAAGGGCTGGAAGTCAAATAGTAGTCTCTCAACAAGATAACTCATTAATCTTGACTCCAAAAGAACTTGATAAACCTTCAACGCGAAACATCGAGGCTGCCATAAATATTTCAAGCAATGATCATCCGGACATGATTGCAAGAGCAATTGTCTCTCTATACTTAGCGGGGTACAACTATATCAAAGTGCGAACTAGGGATGAACGCATAACCGCCCAGCAAAGAAACGCGATAAAAGAGTTGACTAGAAAAAAGTTGGTAGGCACAGAAGTCATAGCTGAATCTCCAAACGAAATTAAACTGCAGATTTTAATAAGTTATCCTGAGCTTTCGGTAGAGGACGCTTTAAGGCGCATTTGCCTAATTTCTGCATCAATGCATGATGATGCAATACAGGCCCTAAAAACCTTAGATAAAAACCTTGCTCAAGAAATCATTAATTTAGATGACGAAGTTGACCGTTTCAGCCTCTACATAATACGGCAATTGAAAGCGGCGGTCCAAAACGAAAAAATCCTGAGAGACATCGGGCTTTCCAGCCCACGAGACTGCTTAGGCTATAGAGTAATTGTAAAATTCGTGGAAAGAATAGCAGATCATGCTACAAAAATCGCTGAAAATGTTATGCATCTAAAAGAGAAACTAGGTGAAAAAGTTTTCCAAAAAATCTCAGAAATGAGCACTTTCGCAAAAAGCGTATTTGATGAGTCTATAAAATCATTATTTAAAAAAGACTACACTTTAGCAGACAATGTAGTTTCAAAAGCAAAAACAATAACAATCCTCGAAGCAGAAACAATAAGAGAAATTCTAACTGAAATAAAACAAACCGACATTTCTAATATACGGATGATGATGGAAAGCATACGAAGAACAGCTGAATACGCAAGCGACATCGCAGAAATAGTCCTAAACTTAAACATTAGCCAAAAAATTGCAACATGACAATCTCCCAAAACAATTAATTCTATTAAGAGACATTATAAGAAGCGCGAAAATCAAACTTATTTCGTTGCGCTTACATTGCTAGTGGTGGAATGATCTCGCACCATGCTTGCGCGGGTATCCATTGGCTTAGGCGTTAGGTCTGTTTAACTTTAGTTAGAATGCTTCCTAAAAGCTATTAGGTTAAGTAATAGGTTGGCATATTAGGTTAAAAGGGTGTTAATGGATGAGTGTTGCCGAAATTGCGGAGAAGTATGTCAAAGACTGGTTTGAGAAGGTGAAAAACAAGGTTGCTGTTATCGAGCACGGTGAAGGCTACGACTTAAAGGCGCCTGGAGAAGATTTATTCATAGAGGTTAAAGGGTCAACCAAATCAAATTTTATGGACCTTAGACCATACTTAACTTTAAACGAGTTGAATAATGCCGTTAATAGAGGAGAAAAATTTGAAATACATGTTCTTCTTGGCATAAAAAAAGGAAAACCAAGCAAGCACTTGGTAATCAAAGGTTCAGAGTTTGCCAAATATGGAGACTTTGTGAAAGCTGCTTATGAGTTTAAGGAATGCTGGTCCAAAGAATTAGCGAAGGACGGGATTCTCGCGGTTGATGTCCTAGTCTACTTAAAAAAGCCTATTGGTCAGCCTGTCTGAAAACATAAAAAATAATTTCTAACAGTTGAGTTCTTAATTTTTGCAAGAACACATTAACCATCCGACGCTTAGGCTTGAATAAACTTTTATCTTAAGCCAAGTTTTGGATATTTCGTTTTCTTAATGTCAAACTCTTCGGATTGATAGGGAACTCCATTTTCAAGGCATGCTCGACATAAAAAGAAAGTAGCTTTGCCGCCACCTTCAATTATGCTGATCATCAGCCCTTCTCTAAGCTTGAACTTTCCTCCGCACTTTGAACAATTATGCTTACCTATTATCACCTCAAGAGCTTCAGCTTACGCTTATGACCTTTTCGCTAAATACATGGGAATGAAATGGGAAAGGCCTTCATACAAACCAGCGAGAAAACTGCCTTTCATTCCACATGAAAGGGAAATTGATGATTTAATAGCCGGGTGCAACAATAAATCGGTGGCAACCTTCCTTCAGATAGCTAAGGAAACAGGTGCAAGAGCAGGTGAGATCTTCAATTTGAAATGGATCGATGTTGACTTTGAAGCTAAGACTTTAAGAATTACGCCCGAAAAAGGAAGCAACCCAAGAATATTTCGCATATCTAACAAGCTGATTGGAATGCTTCAAAGACTTCCTAGAACTAGTGAGAGAATCTTTGGCAACTATAGGCGCCTTAAGGACTTGAGCCGAACGTTTGAAAGGCATAGAAAAAGAATAGCGTATAATCTTGGAAACCCAAGGCTACTTAGAATCAGTTTTCATACTCTACGACATTGGAAGGCAACTATAGAATACCATAGGACAAAGGATATACTTCACGTAATGCAAATGCTGGGACATAGAAATATCAAGAATACGCTTGTGTACACACAAATAATCGATTCCCGGAAGATGATGGATATGTTTGTAAAGCCGCTAAAACCGTGGAGCAAGCCTCCGAGTTAATTGAAGCTGGCTTTGAGTATGTAT
>JAOAIV010000048.1 GCA_026414525.1 Candidatus Bathyarchaeota archaeon
GTGGAAATGGAACATCTGGAGAAAATAAGCGAGAGGATTTACCTGCTGGAAGGCGAATGTACTGTTACGCCTGATCCACTTCCGGAAGTTGGTGAAACCCCTGATGACTTCATTATACTGGATCGAGAAGCAGAAAACATTGCCATAATGCTTTACCGGCAAATCATCGCTGAGGCCTTAAAACGCGGAGATACAACAACGCGCCGCATGTTTGAAGACATAGTAATACAAGAAGAAGAGCATTACTGGGCGTTTGACGACTTTCTAAGATAATTTTGGCCAATTCCCTTTGCTTAATCTTTTAACTTTTTATTACTTATTTTATAAACACTAAAGCGTTCTATCGTCTAATCAAAAAAGACTGTTAAATTATTTCAAGACGAATGCTATTATGGGTCTGAAGGACCGATTATATATGAAGTTGGTGGGCATACACAAAAACTAAATACTTGATTAAGCGCAGTTATGCACTTATGAGCAAAAAAAGATCTAACGTAGGCTATCTATTAGCCGTAATTATACTCGCCATTCTTATTACGTCTGTCATGGTTCTCACATATTTACAAACGAAAAGTCAAGTTAGAGTGCCGGGTGTAGCCATAGGCGACACTTTCGTTTATGATGTCATGGGCTTTTGGAATGTGAGTGCGGTGAACTCGACGATTCCTCAAAGAATGCTTGATATTAATCAAACGAAAGAATTCCGCGTTACCATAACAAATATTACAGGACCGATGGTTTCGACACGCGAAACATGGGTTTTTAAAAATGGAACTGAATACAACTCGACAAGCATGATAAACGTGGAAACAGGATATAACACGGGTGGCTTTTGGCCAATTGTTGCTGCTAATTTGGGAAAGGGCGAATTGTTGCATCCTTCAGGACAGAACAAAATTGCCGTTAACGAAACCGTAATTCGAAACTATGCTAGTGGCCCTCGAGAAACGAATTATTTTAAAATAAAATATAATGGTCGCGATGAGGAATATGGCTATTACACTGCTGAAGCAGAGTACTATTTTGATAAGGCTACAGGAATGCTCGTTGAATTATATGATAGAAGTGATTTTATAAGTATGGGGACACAAGGCGCAATTTTATGGAAACTTAAAGCAACAAGCGTTTGGAAAGTCTCATAGCTTATTAGTAAAACACCGTAAATGCCTAAAATTAGCAGATCAAATTTCCGTTTTTGTCAAAAGGTCTCTTGCGTTTCTTATGGCAATCTGATAAAAGATTCCCGTTAAAATAACGGCGATAATTGCGCTTATTGCAAGTGCCAAAAGAGGATTTAGAAATGCTTCCAATGTCAGGTTGGGCACGGTTTCTGGAAGCATAGCGGATAGCGCAAATGGGAAAAACGGTGCCAATATTGCCACGCTTGCCATGAGGCATATGCCAAGATTAATCAGACTCCATGATAAACGTATCATTCGCGGGCGAGGGATTTCAGTGAAGTCTGCGCCTTTTATACCATTTGACAAGGAAATTGCGCCTAAAGCGCAGATCAAAAAAAGTGCTTCAATGTACGCAACAATCGTAGCCCGCAACGATGGATTATATACTATAAAAGCTAAAGCGCCCGTTATGGCTAAGACTATGACTGAGAAGAAGATTATGAAAAAATACTTGCTCTTAACCAAAGTTTTAGCGGAAATTGGGGAAGCGTAAATTCGCCATATGGCTTGCCCTTCTTCACCTATCATGAAGTTGCCCAAGCTTATGGCGGTTACAGTTGAGGGCAAGAGAAAAGTCGATGCTGCAAGATACACGAAAACTTGCGCGGAAGGCGTGGCCATTGTTGAACCGGTGCTCTGCATGACTTGAACTAGAATTAGTACTATTGGGATTATGAATACTGACATAAGCTCCCTCCGACGGGTAAATGCTCGTAGATCCTTTCGGATTAGAGCTGCTTCTGTAGCTGTAAAGCCAAGCTTGCCAAGAAAGCCTGTTCTTGGTACGTAAGCTCCACGCGAAATTTTGATTGCTGGTGGCTCATAAAGGCCAAACTGCTTGTTTAGCAGTGCTGCAAGAAAAAATAAACCGGCGAGAAACAGGATGGAGAGTACAAGGAATACACTGCCTTGTATTAAGAGTCCGCTTGTGAAGGAGTAAAGCATCATGCCCAACCACACGAATGGTATGAACCAAGCGGTTGTCTGTGTTGACTTGATGGTTTGGATGAATGTTATAGCTCCGCCGGAAGTTACGTAGAGATAGATTATGTAGAATGCCAGAAAAAAGAATAGTGAACCGAAGAATCTGACCCAAACTGCGGCTCTTCCTGATGTCTTGTAAACGGCACCGATGAACCTAACTTGGAGAATTCGTAGAATCTCTGTGAGAGCACTCGCCATAAAAGCGGCACCTAATACTGCAAACGACGTTATCGACGCAAAAAGAAGCTGGCTGCTAAACGCTGAGAAGGTCATGATGGTTGATACAATAAATATTATCGAGGCTAATGGGAAGCCCAATAAATTGGCCAAGATGGATGCCAACGTGTATTCTTCCCAAGTTACAGGTAGCCAATAAGGCACTTGAGATGAGGCTTTTATGCCGCTGCGTTGAATTTGTTGCAGCATGGTAAAAACTAAATTGTAAACTAAAACAAGCGTAGGCAACGTCAAAAAGATGCTCACTGTGCCCTCTCGAAAGAGTAGCATCACATCTGCTTCCGTCAATATTGTTTTGCTATAAATAAGGCCTGCCAATAAGCCGGCGCCTACGCCAAAGGCTAAACCAACCCAGTATGGCCAGTACGCAAAGAACCCGCTTTCTCGATATCGTGTAAGCTTTACTCCTCGAAGAAGCCTGCCTGATTTTCTTTCAACGTGCATAAGAGCGAGGATATTTCTCCAATTCATTTCAGTAATTCCTCAACCACCGCTTTCAAGTCAGCTGAGCCAGTTAAGTTTAGAAAGATGTCTTCCAGACCAGAATCAGGCAATTTAGCCATTTGCCTTAACTCATTCATGTTGCCTAAAGCCAAAAGTTTCCCTTGATACATTATGCCTATGCGGTCGCATATCGCCTGAGCTATCTCAAGCACATGCGTGGACATTATGGTGGTTACACCTTGCGTTTTCAATTTGTGAAGAACCTCTTTGACTATACGTGCTGAACGGGGATCCAGAGCGTTTAATGGTTCATCTAGAATCAGAAGTCTTGGCCTGTGTAGAAAAGCCGAAATCAAGGCGATTTTTTGTTTCATGCCTTCTGAGTAACTGCTAATCATATCGCCTTCTCTCCCTTCAAGCTGCAGCGCCCTCAAGTACTCCGTGATGCGGTTTTTCTTCTCTTCTGTTGATATGCCGTATATATCGCCTATAAAGTCCAGATACTCAATGCCAGTCAAGAACTCATATAGACGCGGCGACTCAGGAACGTAACCCACCTGCTGCTTCACCGCCACCGCGTCTTTTTGAACATCTTTCCCCAAAACTGTGATCGAGCCCTCGTCAGGTTTAACTAAACCCAGCATCATCTTCAGCGTAGTTGACTTACCTGAACCGTTCGGGCCAAGCAAACCAAAAATTTCACCCACATTTATACTCAAGTTAAGCTTGTTTACCGCTACAAGCTCATGATAGCGCTTCACAACACCCTTAAGTTCAACAGCTACGGCGCTGTTCGCGGTTAACAATTCTGTACCTCGTGGTGCAATAAAACTGGAAAAACCATATTTAAGCCTAACGTGAATTGTTCAGTGCTAAATTGAACCATAAAATGCAATTTTTCCTATTAATTTCTCAAATAGACATAAATCGTAGGATGCCTTTAACTGAGACTTAATGCGTAAAGTTATTGAAACCTTCAAATTAACAAGAATGTTTAACAGGCTTACTGCAGTGAACCAATTAGACATCAGCGTTGAGAGTGGAGAAATTTTTGGTTTGCTTGGCCCGAACGGCGCCGGAAAAACTACCACGATCTCAATGCTTTGCACTATTCTGAAGCCTACTTCTGGCACCGCGAAAGTTAACGGCTTCGACATAGTTAAGGAAGCGATGCAAGTGCGGAAATCAATCGGGATTGTCTTTCAGGATCCAAGCATTGATGATAGAATGACTGGGCGCGAAAACCTATTTATGCATGCCAACCTCTATGGTGTGCCATCAAGCGAGCAGAAAAGCCGTATCGATAGAGTTCTAAAGCTCGTGGAGTTGGAGGACAGGGCAGATGACATTATGAGAACCTACTCGGGCGGCATGAGGCGTAGATTAGAGCTTGCCCGGGGGCTCATTCATTATCCCAAGGTGCTGTTTCTTGATGAACCAACGTTGGGGCTTGATCCACAGACGAGAGACCACATTTGGATGTATATTAGAGAACTGAAAGAAGCACATGACATAACAATTGTTCTGACGACGCATTATATGGATGAAGCAGACAAGCTATGCGACCGCATAGCCATAATGGATTACGGCAAGATAATTGCCTTAGACACGCCGAGTAAGCTGAAGGAAACCTTAGAGGGCGATGTCGTTAACATTAGGGCGAATAATCCTGAGACATTACTTTCGCTTGTTACCGAGAAAATGGGCCTGCAAAACGCGCGCATAAACAACGGAACCATAGAGATAACCGTTAAAAACGGCAAAAGTATGTTGCCCAGAATTGTGGAAGCAGCAACTCAGAATAACATTTTCATTGAATCCATTTCCCTTCGTGAGCCAAATCTCGAAGATGTCTTCTTACATTACACGGGCAGGACAATACGGGCGGACAGCAGTCGAGAGCGACATGGCTTTTTAGCTATTGCAAGGAGAAGAATAAAATGACTGAACTCCGAGGATTCTACACTCTTTGGCTCCGCGAAGTCAAAAGGTACTTCCGCGACAAAGTGCGAATAGTCAGCAGTTTCTTCCAGCCGTTTCTGTGGCTAGTCGTATTCGGCACTGGTTTCAGATTTTCAGGACAAATAGGGGAACTTAATTATCAAGAGTACCTGTTTCCCGGAATAATCGGTCAAGCTTTGCTGTTCACTTCAATGTTTATGGGCATATCCGTTATATGGGACAAGGAATTTGGCTTCATGAAAGAAATCTTGGTAGCGCCGATTTCGCGTGTTACTATATTCTTAGGCAAAATGGTCGGCGACAGTACTGATGCTGTTCTTCAGGGAACGATCATATTCCTCGTCGCTGCGCTGTTAGGAATAAAAGTAGATCTTGTGGCATATTTCAAAGCGCTTCCTGTTATGCTGCTAATAACCTTCGGTCTAGTTAGCATAGGATTAACGATAGCTAGCTTCATGAGAAGCCTAGAAAGCTTCGGAGTAATCCAGAGTTTCATAAATCTCCCCCTATTCTTCCTTAGCGGCGCACTTTTCCCGCTTACCAACCCAAGCATCCCAGATTGGCTACGGCTCATTTCAAAAGGGAACCCTCTAACTTACGGCGTTGACGCTTTAAGAACCATAATCCTAGGCGAAGCGTGGCAACCGCTTCAAGCGTTACATGTAAATCTTGCCGTCTTGGGCGCCTTTGACATAATCATGATAATAATCGGGACATGGGCATTTACCCGAATGAAATAACTGATTTAGCAGTTCTTGCAAAAATTCGCTGCTATTCTATCATATGCGTATGCCCATCATATGAGATTTACAAATAAAAACAAGTCGTATATAAAAAATTGACAGCTATTATTGGTTGTAAAAACAAAAAAAGAGACAAAAGTCTTATTTTGTTTTTCATGCTTATTATTTTTCCCAAGTATTTGATTCATCTTAATTAGCACAAAAACAAGGAATACCTGTTAAAACTTTCAGGTTATATATAAAAAGAAAAAGAAGAAAGTCGCATGTTTATATTCAAGCTGTGTTTTCCGCTTTCTCATCAGTATCTGCGGTTGCGGTTATTTCTTCGATATCTTGCTTTTGCTCTGTAGCGTTTTCGGCTATGTCTTCGTGATGCGCCTCCAGTGGCGCTTTCGTAGGGTGGGCTTTTTCACCAATTTCCTCCACAATCTCTGGCGAGTTTTCTATGACTTGCAAGACCTCTTCCGTAACTTCTAACGGCGGTTCTGTCAATTCCTGTGTGTCTTCGGCAACTTGCAAGTTTTCTTCTTCAACTTCTGGCTTCACTGCTTGCTCTTCTACGGTAACTTCCAGATCTCGAGCGATTTCCTCTTTCACTTGTGTTTCTTCCACAACTTCGTGAACGACCTTGGTTTGAGGCAGTGACCCTTCGTTGATAACTGGTTGGCTTTTTGCTGTCGCTGGGACTTCCACTATTACGTGTGGAGTGTTTTCTGCTATTTGGGTTATCTCTGTCGGAATTGTTTCTTCACTTACGACTTCTGATTGCGGTTCTTGAACTGTTTGTTCAGTAGTTATAGAGGGTTCTTCAGGAGTTGCCTCTTCAGCGTTGTCCACATCTGCTTGAGCGACTGTTTTATCCGCGATTGGTACATTCTCCGCAACAGGTGTTCTTGTTTCAGAAGTCAAAGGCTCTGTTACAAGCGACTTAACTGGAGAGCAGAGTTGGTTTATAGCTTCCTTGATGGAGTCTAACTCGCGCTTAGCGTTTTCAAGGCCTGTAGTAAGCAGTGTGATCTCCCGTCGGTAGCTTTCCTCGTCGATTTCCCCGATCACATGTTGTAGTTCATGGTTAGCAAGTAGCATCTCTAAAGTTTTAATTTGGTTCTCTAGCTCTTGCATTTTACCTTGCATTTTAACAACTAGATCCTTCTGTTGCTTCTCGATTTCAATTAAGACAGCGTTTATATCATTTTCGAAGGAGTTGCGAGTTGCCTCTGAAATTCTGCCCGTTTTAAACAAATTGTCTAAAGCTTGCTTCTTTTTCAGCGCTATCTCGTATTCTTCGTTTAATCGCTTAAAGGAGTATTTCCACGAAATCAATTTTCAGCACCGTTTCTGTTTTAATCATAAAAGGAGAAAATAACGTTTGTTAACATGCATGTATATCGCTTACTATTAAAAACAGCCGGGGTCTTTTGCCAAATGAAAATTTTGTATTTAAAATTACGAGAGTTCTATGTTATATATGTAATTAAATATTGAAACTTTTTCAAAGTACTGTTACGGTTGCACAACTATCGCTTATTATGGTTAAATCCCAAGTTTCTGCTTTTTGTTCGGGAAATATTGGATAAGAGTGGTGAACTCATTTTGCCATGCTCTGGTTACATGTTTTAGTATGTACATTTTAGATTTTGTATCAACGTCAAATTCGAAATTCAAATAAATTTTATATATATCCAAACATGAATTAAAAAGATACATTGTGATTGAACATGGTGGCACTAACAGTTGCCATAAGCAATAGCAAACTCGAAAGCCAAATCCTCAAGAAAATGCATGAGCGCATAATCAAAAATTTCTTGGACATTATAATAATGACTGAACTGCGGAGCGGGCCGCTCAGCGGCTACAATGTTATCTCATATATTCATAACAAGTTTAACCTTCTAGTTAGTTCCGGAACTGTATATTCCTTATTTTACTCTCTTGAAAGAAACGGTCTTGTGGAAGGCATATGAGACGAGGGGAAGCGCGTTTATAAACTTACTGAAAAAGGCGAAAGAACAATTGACATTACTAATGAATGCAAAAGACAAGGTTAAAGGTTTCATGGCAAACATTTTGAAAACTCAAAGCAATCCCTATTTTTTCTTTCAGTGTTAAATCGAAACGCTAAAAAACCCCTTTTTGTTTCTCCTATGCGCAGAAAACTATCAAATGGGCCCGTAGCTCAGTAAGGATAGAGCACCGGACTTTTAAGCTAACGCCGGAGAAATCCGGGGGTCACGGGTTCAATTCCCGTCGGGCCCGCCAAAATTTTGAGCGAATCCCCTCTGGTCTCTGTGGCCACTTTATTTCATCAGTCTTAGTGAATTGTTTTTGTTGCGAATATTACATGGCCTCTAGGCTTCCTTGCATTTGTGTGTGAGCTAAGGTTCGAGCTTAAGTAGCATGTTAAAAGTGCGATTGTAAAGTAAAATTCAATCTGGCTTAGGACATGTTTGGAATGCGTTTTTAGCATTTTATATGTTAACAATCTTTTTTATGCTTAAATGAAGATAGTGATTTGACAAGTGTTGATAAGTATGTTGGTGCCTTCGTTGAGTGATGCAGTAAAGCGAACGTGCAATGCGCTGAAGCAAAGTGCAACCAAGCAGATCTCTGAGTATGAGCAGCGTTTCGCAGTGTTGAAAAATTTATATAGTGATTTACTTGCGTATTTTACTATTGCCTCTTTTAGCCCCAAAGATGCTTGGCGAAACGCGGAGGACTTTTTCGGTAAAAGAAGCGTTCGCTTTGCTGGTATAGATGGCACCATGTATTCACGATCTATGTTCGATATGGTTATTTTCTTTGGTGGTGCATACGCGGCAACCGGCATCGTGACATTCTCTGAAGATGCTGCGCCCCAGGTTCAGTATGATAAGAAGACGCTACAGCAGAGCATGGGAATATCCAGCGTTGTGCCCATATACATAAACGAAATTCCAGAAGTTGATCAAGCCTTTTTCGCTCAGGAGCAGCCTAGCGAAGTAAGCCCAAGTAAAGTGCTTACCGACGAGGGCATAATAAGCAATGCGACAATCGCTAATTCGATAATGACTTTTTCTGAGTATTATCTTGCCTTCAAGCTTGCCGCAGATCTAAGTCAGGACATGCGTATAATTTTGCTTGATCGGAGCTTGTCTGTGGAGCGGGCAAGCCTGCTTTATGACACGTCTAAAATGGAGTTCTGGAATGCCAAATGCAGCATCCTTGGCTGCAAAGTAGACGACACAGCGGTTGACGTTAACGATTTAGCCTTAGCCAGGCATCTTGTATGCAACGATGGTTTAGGCTTACCTCCGCCCAGAGCGGATTATCTCCGCTATGCAATAGTTAATCTCGCCAAAAAACGCGGCAAAATAACAGCAGAGCAGATTAAAGCAGAATTTGGAGTGGCAGACGAGAAAAGATCGCGTAGAATTGAGCTGGCCCTCAAAAGTCTATCTAAAAGGGGAATCTTGATTGAGGAAAATGGAGTTTACATGCTAAAGGAAAGGTACGTTTCAAGTTGGGAGCGCATAAAAAAGTTAACGGTTACTATAGGCGATGGCATATTCTCCAAGTCGCCTGGGGAAGAATCTGCCGGTGGCATGAAAATTGTGAAAGATGGGAATGAACAGTGGCTAACCACGCTTGACATCACTTTTCTCACGCTTTTCACGTTGCACATGCTTATGGAAGAATGTTGGACGAGGCGCATACTGCTTATAGGCGTTACTAAGGATACAGCGGCGCGCGACTTCAAACGGCAGTTACTCCCAATAATGCACCAGGAAGGCTTATTAAAAGCAGCGTTGAAGCTGGAAGCGATACAAGATCTGCCTAACAC
>JAOAIV010000049.1 GCA_026414525.1 Candidatus Bathyarchaeota archaeon
CCCTTAACTATTTTGGAGCATCACACTTTGAGAGATGAGCAGTGGAAGCAGAAAATAGCCTTAGTATATGACGCAGCACTTCGTGCTGGACATAAAATAATGACGGCAGCAGAGTTTGCTGGAGAAAAAAACAATTTTTTGGAATCAAAGCGGAAACAACTTTATCTTGAAATGCCTCCTTCAAAGGAGTTTGAAAATTGGAGTCGGGAGGTTCTAACAAAGAAGAACATACCGAAGCCGCCGATATGAAAAGCATGAGTAATACGTGAATTTTTAATCTGTATTTTTGCGTCGCAAGTTAGTTAAATAGTTTTGTCGTTATTTCTGTGCGTTAAGTCTGGAGGAAGATGAGTGAAGCCGCGTATTACCCTTAAGGATAGAAAAGAGTTAGAGACGAAAATGGCCGTTGTTTTCAATGATAAAATTAGAGGTCTCTCGTCAGAATTGCAACAAATATTGATAGATGATATGGTCACTGCCTTCGAAAATAGATTAAACGTGTTAAATTTTGCGGGCGCTAAAGGTCGGCAGCAAGGCGGCGCTATGGAGAAAAATACTTACCAGTGATACATAAAAGCTTTATATAAAAAGCGCTGAATATGGCAAAAAAGAGGCCTATGTATGAGACGTTCCAAACTTGAGATGTATATTGACATCCTGAAGGTATTAGCTCAGCGAGGCCCACTAAAATTGACACATGTGATGTATAAGGCTAACGTTAATTGCAGTGTATTGAAAGAGTATCTGGATTTCCTGATGAAGCAGGGGTTAGTTGAAGAAAGGACTATTGGGAAACGTCGCGTTGTTTACGCAATTACTCAGCGGGGCGTAACGGTGCTGAAATACTTCAGGGAACTGAAGCAGGTCCTGCCTATAGTTGAGGAAGCTAGAAACCAGATGCCTACACCTTATTAATTTGGCAGTTTTGTATTAGCTTAGCTTTATTTGCCTAATTTTTGTTCTTTTTTGTTGTTCTTGTATTTTGTTGTCACGTCAGCTGGTTTTATTAGTGGTTGTTGGTGTTTCCGAATAATGACTATTATTTCGCAAGATTTAATAAATAGGCGGCTCTCTACTGTAGATATGCACAACAATAGGTGATAATCTAATAATGAAAGACGAAATGCTGGGCAAAAAACCATTACAACTTCTAGAAAAAATAAGAGAAAACCTCGAGAAACTCAATGAAAAAATGGAAGTAATGATAGAACTGCAAAAGCACGGCAAAAAAGAAACACCGACAGTCCCCGATGCATCACTAGATGTAATGACCTTGCTATCGATGCCTGATCATCTCCGAAAGACTGCCATGACCATATGTCGGTTCGGAAGAGCCACTGCAGATGAAGTTGCTCAGCAAACAAACAGGGCGCGAGCAGTGGAAAGTGCATATTTAAATCAACTAGTAATTATGGGCTACCTAAAAAAAGAGCGGAAGGGACGCAAAGCTTACTTCTATGTTGACAAAGACAATCAAGGTGAATACAGAGATGAATAAAATAATAGCAGTACACTCATATAAGGGCGGTACAGGGAAAACTCTCCTCTCAGTTAATTTAGCCGCCACGCTAGCAAGACATGGCCACAAAGTTTGCCTCTTTGACCTAGACTTTCGAGCACCAAGTCTCTTTGCAATACTTAAGGTAGAAAGCACGGAATATTGGATGAACGATTACCTGAACGGCACATGCGACATCAACAAAGTTCTCATAGACTTGAGCAGCCGCCTACAAATGAACGACAAGTTCTTTGTGTGCCTCGCAAATCCCACAACCGAAGCAATAAGAGACATCTGTGCAAAGGATAGAAAATGGGAAATGCGCGCTTTAGGTAGACTTTTATCTTTGAGAAATACCCTAATGAAAGAGCAAGGCTTTGAATACTTGGTTTTTGACACAAGCCCAGGGCTTCAATATTCTTCAATAAACGCCATTGTGGCTGCTGATTTAGTGATCGTGGCAACAACCGGCGACCGATCTGACGTAAACGGAACACGGCGCATGCTACATGAAATTTACGAGTTATTTGAAAAAAAGACAGGCCTAGTTATTAACAAGGTGCTTGATGCTTCCTCGAAGGCTAAGATGGATGAGATGAAAGATAAAGTTAAAGCAGTATATCGCTTTCCATTATTGGCTGTTGTACCATGCTTCTGCGAGATTTTGCGCGCCGAAGGAAACCTAATATTTGCCCAAGACAAACCCGAGCATCCCTTCAGCAAAATCTTAGATGAAATAGCGCGGAAAATAGAGAGCGACAACATAAAGTAGCCCTTCTTGCCCTTTTCTTTTTTTAACGCTGTATACAAAAGCATCAACGGAACTTAATTTTTCCGTGCAAACGCTTATAGAACGTTTAAGCATTGTGTAAATGTGCATGCGCGGAGAAAAAAGTAGTGGATAAAACAGCCATAATTTTAGCAGGAGGTTCATCTAGGAGGTTCGGTCAGGACAAGGGCGTTCTAGAGCTTAATGGTAAACCGCTGATTAGGCATGTTGTAGATGCAGTCAAGCCGCTTGTTGAAGAGACAATTGTGGTTACTAGCACGCAAACGCGGATCGCCAAATATGCCCCGCTTGTTACTGGAGATGTACGTTTTGCTGTGGATGCATATGAGTCAAATAGTCCGCTGATCGGTGCTTTAACAGGTTTAAGCATCTCTAAAAGTCAGTATTCCCTCATTTTGCCCTTTGACATGCCGTTTGTTTCACGAGATGTTATTTCTCTGCTTTTTGAGATTTGCATTGGCAAGGCCGCTGTGATACCACGCTGGCCTAATGGAAACGTTGAACCGCTTCATGCTGTTTATAAAACAAATATGGCCCTTGAGGCGGCTAAGACTGCTGTGGCCGAGGGCAAACTGCATATGCGCGCAATGATTGAGAAACTTCGCGGTGTACGCTATATTTCCACATTAGTTATACAAGAGTTGGATCCTGAACTGCACACGTTTTTTAATATAAACACGCTTGCAGATTTGAAGAAGGCTGAGGGAATGCTTAAACTGAGAAAGCCTAAATGACGCTCTTAAAGCGTACACTATTGTGCTTTGTATGTTTCTGCGGAACATCCCTATTCGCTTTTCAAGTAGCGCCTTAAACGCATGTAAGCCTATGCATCTTATAGCCGTGGCTTGGAGATGCTGGCTTTGCTTATTAAAAGATCGTAGCCATATGCAAAAGCATCAACAAAACTTTTTCCAAAACGAGTTTTGCGGATGCGGGCTCCTGCAGATTATTCGAAGAAAAGCGAACCTTATAAATACATGGGTCTCGGGGCAGGATGCACAAGGTTTAGCTCAGGGTTTGTTGCTGTTTTTGCCCTTTGAAGCACCGAAATTGTGAAAAATCGTGGTGTAACCATACCGGTGATGTTGGCTGTGAATAGAACTTTTTGTGTTTTCCATGGTGTTTTGGGCCATTTCGGCGCGTAAATGTATTTGTCGCGCAGTGTTTCTTTTATTTGCTGATCGCGAAATGTTGTCGATCGGTCACATTTTACATTAAAAAGTTAAAAATAGCTGCTTGATTAGTGCGAAAATGCAACAAAATTATTTAAAATTCATGGTTACCTTTTCGGTTTTGGTAATACGAGTTACGAAGTTGCTCGTCAGAAGCGTGTGCGCAAAATGCCTTGCCGCTTTAGGTTGCCCAACAAGGTTCTTATTTAACGCTTAGTGTTATGTAGTTGCTTGGCAGCGACGCATGTGAAAGAGGCGTAAAAAATGCGTTTTGTCGATGCTTTCGTATACCATATCGCAGCGTATTATGCAGAAAGGCTTAAGGTGTTCTGTGAGAATGGTGGGTTTTTGATAGATTTATGCATTTTTCTGCGGGTTTAGCTATGTCTGTTGAGAGGGAAGTGTTAATTTCTTTGCTGAAATTGACGCAGAATGGCGCTGTTTTAATTGAAAATGTCAATAATGATATTAGATTGCCCCGCGATGTTATTGGGATGTTGCTAGAAAAATTTCAAAACGACGACCTGCTTAATCTGCAAGGCGGCGTCATCAATATAACACGTGATAAGCGCTTGAAGATGGCTGTCAAGGCTGTATCCTTAGGCGCAGATGTAGAGCGCGTCAGCTCTTTTCTGCGTTGGCAGGAATTTGAGGATGTGGCCGCTGTGGCGTTGGAAAAAAATGGCTACCGTGTTGTTGAAAATGTGCGGTTCAAGCATGAAGGCAAACGATGGGAAATAGATGTGGTAGGATGCAAGAAGCCGCTTGTTGTATGTATAGATTGTAAGCACTGGAGTCGCGTGGCGCCTTCAGCTTTAAAGCGTATTGTTGATGCGCAAATGCAGCGAGTGCAAGCGCTAGCTGAATCATTACCAAACATTGCCGTGGAACTTGAGTGTGCTAAATGGGATAAGGCAAAGTTTGTGCCCGTTGTTCTGTCGCTTATGCAAACCCGCTTCAAGTTTTATGACAATGTCCCTATTGTCCCTGTGCTTCAGCTGCAAGATTTTTTAAGTCAGCTTCCAGCCTACACGGAGTCGCTGAAGTATTTTCTGAAGGATTTTAATCATTTAGCTTAAGAGTTTCAAAAGGGATTTTTTAGCGAACTCCATGGCCGGATAAAGGCTTAGAAGAAACATTACTGCCAACGCTGTTAATAACCACGCGGAAACCTCTAATACAGTTAGGCTATTCACCACAGGGTTAGGCACCAGAATTAGAACTGTTATTATTATGCCCAAAGAGATTCCAACAGCGAAACTTGATAGCAAAACGACAAGGCTCTGCACTGCGAGAATGCTGATAACCGTGTTAGGTTTCACGCCTACGGTACGTAAAATCGCAAATTCTTGCCGCTGCTCATCCACAGCCAGCATCATATAGCCAATTAATCATAATGCTGCAGAAGCTAGAGTGAACAAAGGCAGAAACAGGACAGTTAACCATGCGGAACCCAGAAAATTAAGCAGCTCCCGAAGCGCGTCATCCAATTCCATTATGGCGAAATCGGGATTCACGCTGTGAATTTCCGCGTTTATTTGCGCTAATGGGGCTGCGCGGTCAGCGGAGGAAGCAAATTTAACAAGCACAACATTGATGTTGGGCATGCTTGTGATATTTTGCAGTTGCTTGAGGGAAACGTAAAGGACACGACCATTGTTAATGGGGTCAACACAAACGCCTACCACACTGAACGTCTTGTTGAATAAGCGCACACTTTGAACTAAGGGTTGCGAGAACATTGGCTACGCTAAAGAATCGCCAATTACAGCTTCAATTGAGTCGGCGATAGCCAAAAATCTTCCATAAACCGACCAGGCGGTTATCACTTTTCCTGGTTGACACCGATGATTAGCGCGTCTTTTTCTCGATTATCGCCAACTAGAATAGTTGCCAAAGTTTCCTGGTCAATCGAAGTTTCTTACCTCATATACATGAACCTTACAAATTAACCTTGCATCAACAGCCGCCACTCCAGCTGTGGCATTTAGCTGCTGAATTAAAGCGTTAGGTATGGCAAATTGCATGTTGAGATAGTCAAACTCGCTGTTTTCTGTGGAGCCAGAGAACTTTGAAAGAAGCAACTTGTACTGATTACACATGGTATTATGCGCTATTACGAGCGTGTCTTCGCCGATGGCGCTTTCAATCCAAGACTTTGTGGTATCATTGGCGATTATGCTTCCCGCTACCGACACCGTGAGCAGCAAAAAAACTATTGAAAGCAGCAAAAAAATGCGTCCACTTTCCGTCTGTCGTCTAAATAAGCTTCTTGAAGCAATTTGAAGAGTTAAACCAAACCTAGATAAGGGCTTGTGCCTGCGGTCAACGCTCATTCGGAAGTATTGAATAGGCGACAGCGCCTTTATCGGCGTCAAGCGCGCCGCCTCCAATAGGGGTTTCACACCAAATATTAAGGCAAGAACAAAGAAGACGACAAATACTAGAAGGGCAAGCCAAAGGTCCCACATCTTTGGATAGGCTTGGAAGCTGAAAAAGTGGGCGCCAGCTATGTCCGTTACATAGCCCAATGCAACGCCTAAAGCGCAACTTGCAAGGGTTACAATTAAGAGCTCAGTTAGGAAGTATGCGAAAACAAGCCCATTTGGGCAGCCAGCAGCCTTGATTAAGCCGAAATCGCGTGTTCTCTGGTTCATCATCAAAAACACTACAAACGAGGTTATCACGGCGCCTACCGCAAAAATCAGAACGCCAATGAACCGCATGAATTGCGTGAAAACTGCTGACAAACCGCGAGTGAGAACATCACCTGCGGAAGTTAACCCAACACCTATTCGCATGATAAAAAGCAATAGGAAAAGAGTAGATGCAACACTTAGCGTTACAGTCGCCACGGCTGAGCATGTTTGCCACTTTCTACGCAGAAGGTCGTTTGCTGGAAAATAAGCCTTACTCATTGCAACTTGCCAATCTGCCTTCTTCCAAACGCAGCGTCTGGTCAAATAACTGCATAAGCGCAGGATCATGCGTCGCCAAAATAAAGGTTTTTCCCTGCGCCTTAAGCATCTGCAACATCTGCGTTATCTTCTGCCCATTCTTGCCATCCAACTTTCCAGTAGGCTCATTAGCAAAGATTAACGGCGGATCATTGGCTAAAGCACGAGCAAAAGCCACACGCTACTGCTCACCGCCACTAAGCTGGGCGGGAAAATGATTTGCCCTATGAGCCAAACCCACTGTTTCCAGCAATTTAGTTACGTGCGTTTCTATTGCTGCTTCAGGCTTTCGGCTCCACTCCACCGGAAAAGCAATATTTTCCGCAACGGTCAGAATTGAGACATGGTTGTAGGATTGGAAAACAAAGCCCACATTATTACATCGGAACTCAGCCAGAGAATCCTCATCTTGCGTTGTTAAGTCCTGTCCTAAAACGACTACTTGTCCGCTTGTAGCTCTGTCAAAGCCGCTGATGATCTTGAGCAGCGTTGTCTTCTCAGAACTGGACGGGCCGCAGACAGCAACAAACTGGCCTTTAGCAACGGTTTAGGTTTACATCTTTTAGAACTTCAACGTCTACCCCGCTAACGCGATAGACCTTGCATAAATCGCGCAGATAAACAACAGTCGACTCCATCGGCATGTTAGAAAATAAGTTAAAGTTATAATATGTTTTTAGGTTCAGCTGTCGCTTCATCAAAAGCGTTGACATGCACTTAGCGGCTATAGCGTAAAATTTCCTCGGTCTCTTTTGAGGATCCTGATCTTCTCCGGCAGTTTATCTTTTTCCCAGTCAGCCCAATTGATTTCCTTGAACAGCCATTTTTTACCCAGATGCGCTGCGACCACCGCGTGCTTCTGATCATTGCTGCCCGGCATAAGCTCGTTAAGGAAGCGAAAGAGCTTGTCGATCTGCTGCTTAGGAAAATACGCGTAGTAGTCTGCATTCTTTACCTCGAAGGCATAGATGTGATCGCCTTTCCTAGCAATGAGGTCGGGCAGCGGGCTTAGGCTGGGGTTGCTGACTGGGATGCGCACGGCGTTGTAGCCATTTTTCTGTAGTAACTTTACGAGCGCGTTTTCACTGTAGAAGCCGCGTTTGCGCCACCGACGAAGTTTGATTTTATCCGCTTCTTTAATCATTGAGTTCGCCCTCAGCAGTAGTAGTGTAGAAAATATAAAGAATTATGCGGACTGTTGTTGATGCATCTGTATACGGGTGTATGCCATGCTTCTTCTGGAGAGCATTGGTGGCGATAATAAATTCCAAGTAATACTAACATCACCAAACTCACAGAATATGAAAATAGTTACGTAAATACCTCAAAAATTGAAAAGTTTTAGTCTACACCAAGTAATACAAATATGCACTTTCACATCAAATAACCCGCAAAAAAGCCGCTTTCCCTACAGCGCCACAGCCAAATATGGGAAGAAAGAAAGATATTCAAACCATGCTATTAACCTGCTGTATACAGAAGCATCAACCCAAAAAAACGCCACTTGCGGTTAGCACCTTTAAGTCGTCACACCCTGATTCAGCCCGCAAAGAACGCTCAACATAACCCAGCATCTTATATGCGGCAATAGAAAAATCGGCTAAACCTTTCACAGCGGTCGTTGCAAAATAGCAAAGATCGTTTCAGTTTTAAGAAACGATCTTAAAACTGAAGGTGGTTACGTTTTAAGATGCTGGTTTATGTGGCTGTATACAGCAGGTTAACATCGTATTTTTCGAGCCGAGTTTCTTATTCATTAGCGGGCAGCACATGCATTTGCTCGCCAAATACGATGTTGCCTGTAAAATAGCTTCTGTGAACAAGAAACTCGGCTCGAAGTATCCTCGAAGTTGGCCAGCTTCGGCCCGGCATGGAGATTTTCGTCAGTCTTTATATGAAGCCACGGTTTTTTCCATCGTTAAGAGTAAACTGCCACATTGAAAAGGCAGAAATAAGGTCTTTAGACAATTTTAAGCCAAAATTGAGCTTTTTTATTTTGACGTTTAAAGTGGAGAATACACACACTCTTGCTTAAGGGAGAGTTCGAAAGTAAACAATTAAATAATTCAGCTTTTAGTACCATATAAACTTTGAAATTGGCTTATTCGCCCAAAAAATCTATTCGCAACCCCGTTTGCTATAAGCAGTTTTTGAAGAGTTATGTCCGGTTTTTTGAATATTGCCAGTTTGGAAATAAGTTCTTTAATTGATTATTACAGAAAAGCTGACATCCACGAGGAGGAGAAGGTGTGACTCTTGATTATTTTGGCACGGAAACTGAAACGATCTGTCGAGTTGTTCAAGGTAGAACTGTAAAGATCCGCTGGAATTGGGGAAAATTCAAAACAACAGAAGGGTTTCCCGTCGATGACAATATGATTAACTGGATCATAGGCCAAGAGCAAGCCCTGAACGAGAGTTTCCTTTGCTTGAACGAGTGGGTACACAAGCTTAAGCATTTAGAGCAAATGCACTGGGATACCTACTGGAGCAAACCCGAAAACCACAAGCCCTCAGCAAAAACATTGATCAGTCCAGGTCCGTATCTCCTTTTACTTGGCGATCCAGGGACAGGCAAGTCGCTCCTTGGGAGAGCACTGGCGGAAAAGCTGACGAAGGTCTACAAGGAAAATGGTATAAAACTTTTCGATGTTCTGGCTTGGAAAAATCCTACAATGCCAAGTCAACCATGCATTTCCATTCATAAAGCAGGTGAAGGCAAAAAGATACAGCAAAAGGAGCAGCTCAAAGAGCTGAAACGCAAATTTGCCACAAAAGTCGGTCTCAAAATAGTACAAGCGCTGATGCTAGCATTAGGTGTCCTCCTTTTGGGGTTAGGCTTATACTTTATGATTGACGCTTGGCAAGCAGCTATCTCACCAGCTTCAACCAATCTACCAACAGGAAGTACATTCGGTCAAACAGCAGTGCCA
>JAOAIV010000004.1:0-22404 GCA_026414525.1 Candidatus Bathyarchaeota archaeon
GTGTTGTGCGCTGTTGCCCCGTCGAAAGGCAAAGTCGGCGTGCTTGCAACCACTGTGCGGGTTACGCGTTCGGGAAAAAGAGAAAGGTACGCGAGCGCAAAAACGCCGCCGCCTGACCAGCCGAGAATCCCAAATTGGTTAAGACCTAAATAGTCAGCCAAGAAATTGATGTCGCTGTTGAAGTCTCGGAGACTTTTTATTGGTTTGAAAGTGGATAATCCGTAGCCTGGTCTATCTACGCCAATTATCTGCAATTTCTCTTTGGAGGCAATTTCCTTTAGCAGCAGAATTTCCAGCCGGCTGCTTGCAGTGCCGTGGAAATAAATGATAGGGTGTCCTTTGCCGAGTGTTAGGTATCCAAGTTGTCGTCCGTCAGGTAAAGTTAGCGTCTGCCCAGTCAATTGTCTTTCATCTTTGCTTAGCGCCTGGAGATATGCAAGGGTATAGGAAATGTCGCAGATATTAGCGTTTACATGATGACATTGCATGCGGTGGGGGCTTGGCTTGCTAAAGGGTTCGTCCATCTTTTACTTCGTAAGTTATATGTGCAGCATGTTTGAAGTTTTCCATGTCAATATTCTCGATTACGTGATTAGCCATTCTGCCGACAACAAGCACGAAAACTTTAAGCCCTCGTGACGCCGCAACGGCTGTTGCACGGCTGATGCCGAACTCGAAATCAGCTTTGACGCCCATCTTGTTCAGAACGGCTCTGCCAACGGCGCCTATAACGCCAATACGGTCAGGCTTGAATTCCTCGATTAACTTTTTAACTTTGGTTATGTTAACGGCTCTTGAACCGCCTTCCTTTATACTGGGCAGCTTAACGAGCAGAACTTTGCCTTGCGGCATTTTCACTTTACCGTTTACGTCTTTTAAGCCAACGTCTTCTCCAGCGTTTGCATCGTTCATGGCAACGCCGAAGGCTCCGATTCCGGGAGTGGCTGGAGCTACAGCGCATAAAATGCCGTCGTTCATGACTAAGCCGACGGTTTCTCCTGCTTTTACTGGTTGGGTTGCCATGGCTGGTAAGAAGCGTTCGACTTTTAGATTTGCCTTAAGCATTTCAACGTAGCTGTCCAAGTTCTTCCAGTAGTCTTGAAGTTTATCGTTTGCTTTGGCTGTTAACCGGTAGTCTGCTCTCTCCGAGCCCGCTTCCAACAAACCTTCCTTCATTAAGGTTTTAAAGTGTTTTGAGACGGCTTGTATTGTGATTCCAAGCGCTTCGCTTATGTCCTTCTGCTTTATATGCGGCTGGTTTCTCATAATCTCGAACAAGATTTGGAATTTGGTAAATTCACCCTTGTCGCGTAGGAGCAGTGGATGACGCTGAGGCAACTTAATCAACCTTGCTTAAACTTTAGTTTAACAAACATTTATAAATCTTCGGATGGCTTATCCAATCCGAAGGGGATAAAATGCATATAATGGAAGGCTTTCTGCCCCATCCATGGTGGGAAATATGGTTCGCGGTCTCAATTGTAGTTGTAATTTTGGGCGTTTACAAGCTTAAGAAGCTCACAGAGAGATTTCCCGAAGCCAAACCGCTTCTCGCAGTAATGGGCGCGTTTGTTTTTGTTCTATCAGCTCTTAAGTTACCATCTGTAACAGGCAGTTGCTCGCATCCAACGGGATCAGGCTTGGCGGCTGTGGTGCTCGGGCCGGCAATCGCTTCAGTTCTGTCAGCGATAGTTTTGCTTTTCCAAGCTTTGTTGCTGGCGCATGGTGGTTTAACCACGCTTGGCGCGAACATATTTTCAATGGGAATAGTAGGGCCATTTGTAGGCTATGGTTTATGGGTTGCCAGCAAAAAAGTGCGGTTACCTACATCAGTAGGAGTGTTCCTTGCTGTTGCTCTCGCAGATCTAAGCACTTATGTTACCACGTCGGTACAGCTTGCACTTGCTTTTCCATCAACAAGCTTTATGGATTCGTTCATAACTTTTGGATCAATTTTCGCCGTAACTCAAATTCCTTTAGCCATAGGCGAAGGCATACTGGCAATTTTCCTTTTTGATTTCTTAGTTAAGTATAAGGGAAAGCTCCTTAGCGCCATGAACGTGATTGGCTTGCGGGTTGGTTTACAGTCTCAGGAGGATGCGAAATAGATGCAGACGAAAATAAAATATGCTATCCTGATAGTGATCATGCTTGCGCTTTTCATCACGCCCTTAGTAATGCATCCCTCGGCGGAATTTGGCGGTGCAGACAGCGCTGCGGAAGAAGCCATAAGCGAGCAAGGTTACGAGCCGTGGTTCACGCCTATATGGGAGCCGCCGAGCGGCGAAATAGAAAGTTTGTTATTTGCGGTTCAAGCCGCAATAGGCGCCATCATAATTGGCTATTTTATTGGATATGAGAAGGGGAAAAGAGCAAAAGAATAAGTGGCACATATACGAAGAAATTGGAACGGAAATGAGTCACTTTAATTTATCAGCGGAAATTGACAGATACGCTTATACAAACGCCCTATCAAAAAATAGTCCAGTAACCAAACTTCTCTTTGCGCTTTCACTGCTGCTTATAAGCGTCTTGTCGCCGTCTCCAGTTGCGCCCATAACCGTGTTTTTAACAAGCACCAGCCTAATTTTGTTCTGCGCCAAAATCCCATTGCGCTTCTACCTGAGGCTACTTTGGTATCCCACTCTGATTGTTGCATTAACCTGCGTCATAATTGCCCTCTTTTTCGGTTACCAAGAACCTCTCGCAGAAGTAAACTTGCTTGGGTTGCGATGGATTATTTTCAGGGATGGCGTAGCAACAGGGTTCACCACGTTCTTCAGAGTGGCGGGGGCGCTTTCAAGCCAGTTTTTCCTTGTGTTAACAACACCTATGACAAGCATATTGTTAGTTCTCCGGAAAGCTCGTGTGCCCAAGATCATAGTGGAAATGTCTTTACTTATTTACAGGTACATATTCGTCTTTATAGAGGTCATGGAAACCATGCGTATAGCTCAAGAGCTGCGTCTTGGATATTCAGGTTGGTTGAAGAAACTTCGGTCGCTTTCTATGCTTATTGGAAATCTTTTCATACGAACGTTAGATCAAGGAGAACGCACCTTCACCGCCATGAGCGCCAGAGGATACGATGGCAACATACGTGTTCTTGAAGACTTGCCAAAGCCAAGCAATGTCGCGCTGGCGGGAATCATCTTTTTTGCGGTTGCGCTTGCAATAATAGCATATTTAACAATGGACCTCAGGATTGTGTAGTGTAAAATGCTTTTTCGCTTAGAAAATTTGTCACATCAATATTCCGATGGCACTCTTGCGTTGGATAACATATCGTTAAGTTTCGCTAAAGGCGAGAGAATAGCCCTTCTGGGACCTAACGGCTCTGGAAAAACCACATTGCTACTGCATCTGAACGGTATATTGAAACCGACTTCTGGAAAAGTCTATTTTGAGGATAAGCCGCTGGAATACTCACCTAAAGCTTTGCTTGAGCTTAGAAGACGCGTCGGTTTCGTATTCCAAGATCCTAATGATCAGCTTTTTGCGCCAACCGTAAAACAAGATGTTGCCTTTGGTCCATTAAACTTGGGTCAACCAGCCGATCAGGTGAAGAAGGCCGTTGACGAAGCACTTAGGCTCGTGGGTATGAGCGAATATGCAGAAAAGCCACCGCATTTTCTAAGCTTTGGGCAAAAGAAGAGGGTTGCGCTTGCAGGAGTTCTCGCCATGCAGCCTGAAGCCATTATTTTGGATGAGCCAACTTCGAATCTGGATCCACGCGGTACAAGTGAGATCTTGCATTTGCTTCTGCGGCTTAACAAAGAGCTGGGGCTTACGTTAATATTGGCTACGCATGATGTGGACATGGTTCCTCTCTTTGCTAACAAACTGTACATATTGAATAAGGGAAAACTCGTTTCGGAAGGCGCGCCTGCGGAATTATTTTCAGATGCAGAATTAATCCGAAGCATCAACCTGCGCTCTCCAAGGATAACACATCTTTTTGAGGTTCTAAAAAAGGAAGATAACTTGCCGATAAACCCGCGTCTTCCACTTACTATAAGTGAGGCAAGAAAAGAAATATTGAGGCTCTTAGAATCTGGAAGACGTGAAAAGAAAAAGAGGACTACTGCATGAGTGTCGTCTTTGATCCTGCGCTAATAGGTGTTGTTGCAATAGGACTGCTTCACGGGTTAGAGCCGGGGCACGGCTGGCTTATCGCATTGCTGTATTCAGCGCGAACAACTAAACCTACTTTTTATGCTTTTGTCAGTTCAAGCGTGATTTCATTTTTCCACTTTATATCATCAATCGCGGTTGTCATAATTTATGTTGCAGCAAGCGCGCTGATAAATTTCACAAGTCCCCTTCTCAAGTACATAGCATTTGCCGCGTTAGTGCTGTTGGCGGTTAAATTCTTTATGGAGAAGGTGGACTCTGAACTGGAAAACCAGCATGGCCATTTCCACGATAACACTGAAGAAATTGAGCATGAACACGAACATGAGCACCCCGATATTGGCTGGCACATTCACCCGCATTTCCATCCAAAAAGAATGAATACTCTCAGCTTGTGGAAAATAGCGAGTTGCGCATTTTTCATAGGCTTTGCCCATGAAGAAGAGTTTGCGCTTCTCGCACTTGCGATGGGAGGTGTTAACCCGCTTTTCATGATGACCGCTTATGGCTTAGCAGTCACGGCAGGGCTTGTTGGTGTAACTCTGCTGGGAATAAAAATGTACGAGAAAGTTAAAGCAAGAATCAGCAAATACGAGAGATATTTCCCCAAAGTTAGCGGTGCAGTGCTTCTTGCGTTAGCGTTTTGGCTACTTGTAGGTTAGTTCTTAAGCAGGTCATATCCTCTAGGTGTAACCATTTTTTCATTGATAACGCGAGTGGCCGAGTTGCCCACGACTATTGTTGTAGCCATATCTATTTCGTGGTCAAGCAGATTTCCAAGCGTTGTGATGACCACCTTTTCGTCGTCTCGCCCAACTGCTCTGACGATGCCTACAGGCGTATCAGGGCTTCTATACTTAAGCAAGATTTGATGAGCGCTTGCTAATGGTTCCTTGCGGCCTTGGCTTTGTGGATTATAGAGCACAATTACAAAATCAGCTTTGGCAGCAGCGTTTAACCGTTCTTCGATAAGCTTCCACGGCGTCAGAAGGTCGCTGAGGCTTACTACAGCGAAATCTCCGACCAAGGGCGCGCCAAGCACTGCAGCAGCAGCGGTAGCGGCTGTTACTCCCGGAATAATATCCACTGAAACAGTGGCTTTCTCATGGGCAGCAACTTCTAAAACTACACCGGCCATACCGTAAACACCTGGATCTCCACTGCTTACGACGGCTACTCGCTTGTTCTCCTTCGCCTTTGCTACCGCTGTCCGCGCTCTTTCAACTTCTTGCCCCATACCGCCAGAGATTACCTCAGCTGTTTTTGCGATTACCGGTTGAATCAGTTTTATGTAGGTGTTATAGCCTATTATGACGTCGGCTGTTTCTATTGCTTGCCTAGCTTTGGGCGTAAGGTGTTCAAGGGCGCCGGGCCCTATGCCAACTACGCTTATTCGCCCTCGGCTATGGCCACTGTCACGCCGTTCAGTTTTATTTTTTTCAGAATCAGTTTTGCGTTTGTTCCCGCTTCTATTAGTGCTACTCGTTCGCATACGCCTCCAACACCAATTTTCTGCTCAACAAGAGGTGAGTCAGGTGAAAGATCCGCATGATTAAAGGCGCGAAGCACATCAATGTCCAAGAAAGTGATTGGTAAACCTAATTTCTCGGCGGCGCTTAAAATGGACTGCGAATCCTTTTTTATGCTGACAGTGGCTAATCGGTCAACCCGTTCCAGCGGAACATCTACACGGGCTAAAGCGTATTTCACAGCTTCTGTAACTTCTTTTTCAGAGATGTTTTCTCTTGCGCCTAAGCCCACAACCACAGTTTTTGGTCTAAGTATAGTAGTAGGCTTTGTTAATTGCTCTGTAGACACTTTCGATTTCGTTATAATAGCGCCTGCATCGAAATTCCTTAAAATTTTTAATGCCTTTTCAATTTTGTCTGCTTTTTTTATTTCATAACCAGAAATTCGATTTTCAGGAATTTTTACATCTCCAACCAGAACAAGAGCCAAGCGACCCCCATTAACCAGTACAGAGTTTACCGCAACGACAGTTTCAGGGTTAACTATAGATAAACGAAGAGTAAACGCGAGTTCTTCGATACATTGTCTTCCCATCACGTCGGATGCCGTGGTAATCACGGGCACAGCGTTTATTCCTTCGGCAATCAACCTTGCGAGTTCATTGGCTCGCCCATAATGACCAGAAAGAAGGCTTATAACAAAACGACCCGGAGCATCAACACATAAGACTGCAGGATCAACAAGCTTGCTTTCGAGGTAGGGAGCAACTGCACGAATTATAATGCCTGACGCCATAACCGCGACTATCGCGTCGACTTTACGGTAAATTTCCTTTACGAACTCGTCCAATTTCTTGTTTAACGAAACAACTCCTTCTTGGCGATATTTCTCTGGGGCATAGGCTGTGCAGGGGAAATTCAATTTTTCTAATACCGCTTTGATTCTAAGTACGGTTTCAACTCCTCGGCGCGTGATTGCAATAACGGCTATACCTCTATCAAACATTTTCAACGCCTTTACGGAAGCCAGTAGTGAAAGAAGGCTCATAAAGCTTGGAGAAATCAAACCCTTCAGGATTAAGCACACGCCCAACGAAGATTAAAGCAGTCTTAGTTATCCCTTCAGCCCGCACCTTGGCAACTATATCGCTAAGTGTGCCCTTAACGATCTTCTGGTCTGGCCATGTTGCCTTGTATACCACCGCGGCCGGCGTATCCTCTGGGTAGCCGCCTTTTTTGAGTTCTTCAACAACCTCGGCTATCTGTGGGGTTCCGAGAAAAATGACCATGGTCGCTTGATGCTGCGCCAGTTTCCGTATGCTTTCAGACTCCGGCACGGGGGTTTTACCCTCAGGCCGCGTAATGATAACGGTCTGAGAAACATTAGGTAAAGTTAATTCTCTCTTGAGATTTGCCGCGGAACCCTGCAAACAGCTTACACCTGGAATTATGGTATATGGTATATTCTCTTTTTCGAGAAATACTATTTGCTCTTGAATTGCGCCGTAAAAGCTTGGGTCGCCATCATGCACCCGAGCCACAAGTTTGCCTTCGCGGGCGGCTTTGGCGAAAACAGCGAAAACCTCTTCTCTATGCATTTTGGCGCTGTCATACAACTCCGCATTTGGCTTCGCGTATTTGAGAATTTCTGGATTCAAAAGCGAGCCCGTATATATGACGACATCAGCTTTTTCAAGCATTTTCTTGCCTTTGATGGTAATGAGCTCGGGATCGCCCGGGCCGGCTCCGATGAAGACAACTTGGCTCACAACAGATCCTCCTATCCTCGGTTAATTGGGGCTTTCTCCCTTTTTACTATTGCCATAGAAAAGTAGTCCTCAGGCAACACCCATCTTTGCACGTCAGCTAATCTGCCAACTGCAACTGCTTCGCCAGGCATGCCGCACCGTCTAACCACCGCAACAGTAGCGTTTTCGCTGTAACCTATTTTCTGCAAGATTGGGATTATCGCTTTAAAGCGATGAGCACATTTCATAAAAACTAGAGTGTCAGCATGCCCAACGGTTTCTTCGATCAGCTTTAAATCAAGATCTGAAGGTATAACAACGAGAACCTCTTCTTTTTCAGCTATGGGTATCTGAGCTTTTGCTGCGCAGGCTGTTAAAGAAGTCACTCCAGGGATTATTTCCACTTTCACTTTTGGATGCTTCTCTCTCAGGGTTTGAAAGAGATATATGAATGTGCTGTAGAACATGGGATCCCCAACAGTGATAAAAGCTACGGTTTTCCCGCTTTCGACTTTTTCAGCTATTAAAAGCGCGTTTTCAGCCCAGAGTTTCTTAACCTCAACCTCATCCTTCGACATGGGAAAGATTAACTCTAGTATTTCAGCGGGTTTCAACCGCTCCTTCAAGATATATTTAACAAGATTAAGAGCCATGCTTGGCGCGTCAGCATGCGTTTTTGGAACGGCAATTATATCAACAATTTTCAGCGTTTTTGCGGCTTTGATGGTAATGAGCTCGGGATCACCCGGACCTACGCCTACACCAATAAATTTGCCAACCATTACGTTTTTCACCTACACTCTGGTAGCAGAGAGTATAGTAATCGGGTTTCGTGCCATCATCATTGTTCCAGACGAGACAGCTTGTCCTTTAGCCACGAAAACGGTTATAACCTCTATTTCTCTGAAGCCTAACTTTTTCATTTCGTCCAAAGCAGTGTAGCTTGTTTCCAGAAGTATAGCGTTTACTACAAGCCGCCCATTTTTCTTCAGTCTCTGATAGGAAGAACGCAGCAACTCTCTTAAAGCGCGGCTTCCACCTACGAGAATCGCGTCAACCATAGGCAGACTCAACAGCGCTTCAGGCGCTTGCCCATTTATAACTTGAACTGTATTCTGCAGATTAAACTTGGCAACGTTAATTTTCGTTAATTCCACAGCTTTTTTGTCTTCGTCTATGGCGAAAACTTTGCCCGTAGGCGCCACCTGAAATGCCGCCTCAACAGTTAAGCCGCCTGTGCCACAGCCAACGTCAATGACTGAGAAGCCTTCTTTGAGCCGCGCCTTTGAGATAGTTAACGCCCGTATCTCTTCCTTCGTGGGTCCAGGCACCGCTTCATCCTGGATAAACATGCTGTCGGGAATTCCCGGCGTCTTATAAGTCCACATGCAAATTCACCACTTTAGTATTCCGTTTGTATTGCGGACTTATGGCTAATACACATAATGAACTAAAATGTGTCATTGCAATTTCTTCTAGAGTACTCGCGGTTATTCTTTCATTGTTGAGAGTGAGGTTTTCACACACGAACGCGGACGTGTCGCCTTTAATTCCATTAGCTATAAGGAACCGGGCAATCTCGCTTGGCGAAAAAGCTTTAGGATCTGGGAGGAGCATAACATTTTTGCCTTTCTTCAAGGCTTCAGCTAGCTCTGCCTTATTGGCATTATCTGCGCCCTTATGGAAGCTGAAAAGCACAGCGTCATCCCAGCACATGCCAAGACGGGCGGCGCACACTTGAAGCGCACTTATTCCCGGAATAACTTCTATTTCTACCTCGCTTGCTTGAGGGAAACTTAGAAAAGTGCCTAGCAAACCTGAAAATCCTGGGTCACCAGTTGATAACAAAACAACCATTTTTCCTTCTTTTGCTGAGGCAATAGCCCGCTGAAAAAGTTCATTCACGTTCTTCGCCGTTAACGCTAATACTTCGCCTTTTACATCTTCCAAGAACAGGGTCAAGACCCGTTGGGCGCCAATCACCAAATGCGCTTTTTGCACGGTTCTCCTGGCTATTGGCGTTACGTAATCTGGTGAGCCAGGACCCACGCCGACTATGGTAACTTTAGCCATTATTTATGCGCTCCTTATGTTGCCCCATGTGCCTAATATGGCGCCTTCCATGGAAACAAGTATTACATTTACTTTCATCTTGTTCTTCACTCTTTCCAATACGCGAAAGGCAACCTTGCCGGCGATTTTATCGAAAGTTTGCTTTAGCAGATTAGCTTCCCTAAGAAGCACAACGGCCTCTTCAGTTGTATTTGACGCTAAAATCTTATTTACAAGCTGAGAGTCAGCTCCAACAGAAGCGGCGTAGGCAGCAATTACTTCACTGCGGGCATCTGCCACTCTGTGGTGCGTGTTAAAAATGCCTGCAGCCAATTTCACAAGCTTTCCAGGATGACCGAGAATTGTGATCTCTTTTATGCCTTTCTCAGATGCTTTGTCAAGCATATAACCCATAAAATCGCCTGTCTGGATAATCGCCTCGTCAGCAACATTAAATAGTTTCTTAGTTATTCGTTCGCCTATATTGCCTGGCACCAGAAACACGTGGTCATAACCCTTTGCCAAGGCTATGTCAATCTGCGGAACCAGCGAGCGCTTGCAGGCTTCCAGCGATAACGGCTTTACCACACCTGTTGTGCCTAAAATGGAGATGCCGCCTGCTATGCCCAACCTGGAGTTTAAAGTTTTTTTCGCCACTTCCTCGCCTGCGGGCACGCTGATGACAACCTCCGCGCCTTTATCAGATGGAAGCGCTTCCTTCACAGCTGCTATTATCATGCTTCTTGGCACGGGATTAATAGCTGATTCACCTACAGGCACGGGTAACCCAGGCTTTGTTACCACGCCAACGCCGGCGGCGCCTTTTACGGTAACTTTGCCATCCTCAGTCAACCTGACTGTGGCGTAAATTTCCAATTTATCTGTTACATCGATATCGTCGCCAGCGTCCTTCACAACCACAGCGACCGCGGCATCGCCAAGTTTTTTGCTTTCTTTAACTGGAATCTCGAAGCGAATGCCGATTGGAGTGGGGATAACTACCTTGTCAACTGAAGCGCCCATTAGTGCCATTACAGCCGCTTTAGCTGCGGCTGCGGCGCATGCACCTGTGGAAAGACCATACCTCAGAAACCGCGCCATTGCTCTTAATCCCTTTTAGTTTTAACATCTTGCTCAGCCATGGAGAGCAAAGCATTAAATATCGCCACTGCCACGGTGCTTCCGCCTTTACGGCCTCTAACAATTATGTATGGAACCTGCAGTTTTGAAATCGCATCTTTCGACTCGGAAGCGCCCACGTACCCCACTGGGACAGCAATTACAAGCGCTGGTTTAGCTATGCCCTGCTTAATGGCGTCTGCAAGTTCGAAAGCAGCGGTGGGCGCGTTTCCTATGAGGACTATGGCGTCGTCTAAGCCATCTTTTATTGCTAAGCGCATTCCAGCAGCTGCCCGCGTTATCGACTCGGCATTAGCCAACTTTATGGCGCGTTTATCGTCTATGTATGTGAGTATCTTGGCGCCGAACTTTTTAAGCCGCGCTTCATTTATACCTGCCTTAACCATCTTCACGTCGGCAACTATTTTTGCGCCAGCTTTAATCGCGGCGATGCCTGCGTCAACGGCTTTCTCGCTGATGACCAGCATCTTGGAGAATTCAGGATCAGCTGTTGCGTGGACAACACGTTCAATGATGGGCATGTGTGAAGAAGGTACATTCTCCAAATCTCTGAGCGCTTGACGGATGAGCTTCATGCTGGCTTTGACAATATCGCTAGAGGCTCTTAGCGCATATGCATCAGTTAACGCGTTAGTTTCCTGCGCCTCTTGTCCAAGTGCCTTTAGTGCTTTTTCTTCGATTATCTCAGCTATCCGGGCATCAGCGCCTAAAGGTTCGCCGTAAACAAGTTCTATTCCACGTTCTTTCAGCTGAGGCTCTTTTTCCTTCATTGCGATAAGCTCCGGGATTTCTCGTGTGGTATGCACGCCATGTGCGAGAAAAGCGGGAACCAGAACAATCTTCGAGATACCTTTCTTGGCAAGGTTTTCAATTGCTTCAGGGATTGTTGGCGTATTTCTAACCATGAAGGCTATCTCAACTGTCTTAAATACAGCGCGCTCACGCAAAAGTTCAGCTAGCTTCTCTAGGTTTTCACGGTTATGTGGCAGTTTACTGCCATGTCCGATTATGATTAATCCTATTTTATCCATAAAGCTCACTTTTACCTCAACGAGGCTCCAAACCAAATAATTTGATTGCAAATTCTATAAGCTTCTTATCGTCGCTTCGAGCAGCGGAACGGAGATTCTCAACTATAGGGACATAAGTCCGCTTAAGCAGGATAAACGTTAGATCCTCTATAACCTTCTTTTCTTTCGCGCCGATGGGGCCAAGCATCTTAAGTGCTTGAGCAAGTTCCTGTTGCCTTATTTCTTCAGCCCTTGCAAACAATAATGAGACAATATCGTTGATAGACAAGATCTTTATGTCCCTGTTCAGCGAAACCAGTTCTTGCTCTATTATCGCCGAGGCTTCTTCGATACTTTTCAATCGTTTTTGCTTATTTTTCTCAGCTATTAACTGAAGGTCATCTATGCAGTAAAGCTTTACCTTCGGCACTTCTCTAACCACTTCTTCAACGTTACGCGGATTTGAAATATCAATTATTACCAGCTCGGTTTCTTTTTGACGCTGGTGCATCAATCTTGAAATCATACTTTTTGTTAATAGATAATGTGGCGCGGAGGTGGAGCAAATAACGACGTCAGCGCTTGGGAGAACTTCTTCTAACTTATCAAATTTGACCGCTTTGCCAGAAAGCTCTTCAGCTAATTTTACTGCACGTTCATATGTGCGATTAGCAATGAAGATTGGTTTGAGGCAACGGCGCGCTAGGGCCTTAGCCACGAGCTCGCCCATTTCGCCTGCGCCCATCACGAGAATTTTCTTTTGGTCAAGCTTTCCCAGCAAGGTTTCAGCCAGTTCAACCGCTGCGGAACCAATTGATACAGCTCCTTTGTTGATGCTTGTTTCTTTTCTTACGCGACGCCCAACACTTACGGCGCGCATAAACAAGTGTTTAAGAACGATGCCCGCAGTTCGTGCGGATTCAGCTTCTAGATAAGCGTTCCAGACTTGATTTAGAATCTGGTCTTCTCCGATTACCATTGATTCCAGCCCGGAAGCAAGCCGCAAGATATGTCTAAGCGCATCTCCATCTAAAGAGCATTCTATGGCGCTGGAAACTTCATCGGCTAAAGCCTCTGCCTTCTGCACTAAAAAGTCCTTAACCATTTTTGCTACTTTCTCGCCTTCCTCACTTACGGCGTAGATTTCAACGCGGTTGCATGTCTGTAGCAGAACACACTCATTGACTTGCTTCATAGAACGGAGAGCTTTTAGCGCATTTTTCGTGTCTTTGAAAACTACTGCCTCAATCAAGGGGAGACGCGCCGTTTTATGTGTGATTCGCACGTTGATAATGTGCAGCTCCTTAGCCGAAGAATGCATGGTTGGATAAACCGACCGCCTTAAATATAAGCCTTCCCGTAATTAAGGAAAAAGGGGCGACTGGAAATCAAATTAAAGCGCAGAATCGGATTAGCCTACTTGCCGGGCGCATTACCATGTTTTGAGGATTTCGGAAACCTTCCTACAGACATCGTCCGCGAAGATGGAATAGTGCAAGGAGAAAAGGCCTCAGAAGCACTGGATATGCTTATAGTTCCCGGAGGCAGCCTCATAGAGTCCCAAAGTGTAAAGGAAGGCGTAGCGCTAGAAATACTCCGCATGGCAGAAGCAGGCAAGTTCGTGCTAGGCATATGCTCGGGACTGCAAGTTCTCTCAAAAGCAACGGATATCGGACGCTTATCAGCCATGCCCATTTTGAGACAAGGTCTGGGATTATTGGATGTGGAATTTAAGCCTCTAATATGCACTGACCGCGTTTCAGCCACGATAGTAGGAGAAAGCTTCATGACTAATGCGGTGGGCGCGGAGGTTAAGGGATTCCACTGTCACACTTACGGCAGAATGGTAATTCATGAAAAAGCAAAACCTATTCTTGTTTCCCATGTTCAGCGCGTCAACTACCATAATGCCCCTCAAGACATTGTGTCGGGTGTCGCCAACAAGCAGGGAAACGTGGTAGGAGTGCTCTTGCATGGCTTGCTAGATGAAAACCCGCTTATTATCCAGAGCATAATGAACTCTTTGGGCATATCAGCGGAAGAACTTGAAGAAATAAGAAGGGCGAATTCAAAGTTAAAGGCTAAGATGAATAATGAAATAGGCATATCCACCAATATTAGAAGCACAAAACATACAATGATGTCACCAAGAAAACCAGTTTTCGTTTTAATAGCAGCAACAGGTAGTGGTTCAGGCAAAACTTTTATTGTAAGCGGCATAGCCGGGGTACTGAAGAAGATCGGCGTCAACGTCGCTGTCCTTAAAGTCGGCGGAGACATCCGCGATCTCGTGCCAGCTCTCTACTTGATTAAAAAGCCAATGAAGGCTTATTCTTCAATAAAAATTGGCGAAAGCGGTTGGCAGCCACTACAAGAGGTGATCAAAGCAGTAAGCAGAGAATACGATTTCATTCTAATAGAAGGCGCCATGAACACTTTTACAGGCTTGCTTCACGTAAACACAACTCGGCCTTCTTCAACGGCTGAGGTGGCATTAGCGTTGGGTGTGCCCACGGTCATCGTTGTTAGCTGCGATAAAGAGGGAATTGAAGGCGCAGTAATAAACTCGCTCAGCTATGTGCAGCTTATGAAGCAGCTGGGAATAAAAGTGAAAGGTGTTATCTTGAACAAAGCGCGAGTTAGCTATCTGACTAAAGAAACAGAGGCGCTTATCAAACGTGCCTTTAGCAAGGCTGGTGTCAATTTGCTTGGCATAATTCCGCGAATCGAGCTTGAAGGCAGAGGCATGATACCGGAAGTTGAAATAAGATATGAAGACTTTGGAAGCAAGGCACTTGAAGCTATAGAGCAACATGTCGATTTGAAAAAGCTGGTAACAATAGCCGCTCCAATAGAGCAAGGCGAAGTGGATTTCAAGATATTTTTGGAAAAATTCAAAACGTTGCTCACCAGCTTTGGCGCTAAACCCCAAGAGGAGGCAAATAGAGAGCCGTGATCATCGATTACAAATTTTATGGGAAATATGTTGTTATTGTCGGCGGCGGGGCGGAAGCTTACAGGAAAGTGTTAAATTTCTTGGACGATGGCGCAAAAATTTTGGTGGCAAGCCGAAGCTTCACAAACGACATAGAAAGACTCTGCGAGGAAAAAAAGATTTGCTTACTAAAAGTGGATATCAAGGATAGCGAAGTTTTCTTTGCTCAGCTGAATCCGAAGCCAGACGTTCTCGCCGTAGCCACAGATGACCCCACGCTTAATGTGCAGCTTGCCAAGCTCGCCCGTGCAGCTGGCTGCATGGTCTACGTGGCGGATAACCCAGCAATAAGCGATTTTATACTACCCGCTGTCGCGAGAATCGGTGATATGCGGGTAGCTATTTCCACAAAAGGACAAAGTCCGGCTATGGCGAAGATACTAAGACAGAAAATCGAGAAAATAATCACGGCTGAAGAAATGCAACAAATTAAATTGCAAGCACACATTCGCGCCATGTTAAAACAACAAATACTTGATCAGAAACTTCGCAAAAAAATAATCTATGAAATACTTGGAGATGAGAAAGTGAATACACTTTTGAAAGAAGGCAAACTTGACGAGGCACAGAACCTGGCCCAACAAATAATTAAGAGTTACCAAGCAAAAAGGGAGGAAAAGCGCTTATGGGCTTCCCCAGAGTCAGGATGAGAAGACTACGCAGGACACAAGCGATACGCGAGATGGTTCGTGAAGTTAGGCTGCACCCAAGCAACCTTATGTATCCCATCTTCATTGATGAAAAAGCCAAAGCACCTGTTCCCATAGAATCCATGCCAGGATACTCACGTTTGCCTATTCAGAGCGTGATAGAGGAGGCTAGGCAGGTGGTTGAGCAAGGCGTGAAGGCCGTGCTTCTTTTCGGTGTGCCCTCAGCAAAGGACGAAGCAGGCTCTGCTGCGTATGCATCCGACGGCGTTGTGCAAAAAGCAGTTAAACGCTTGAAAAACGAATTCGGCGAAGAGCTTGCTATAGCTACCGACGTTTGTTTGTGCGAGTATACAACGCATGGACATTGTGGTGTGCTAAAGAATGGTGTAGTCGTGAATGATTCAACGCTTGAGATTCTTAGGAAAATTGCTGTAAGTCACGCTCAGGCGGGCGCGGATATGGTGGCACCTTCGGGCATGATGGACGGGCAGGTTCGAGCTATCCGGGAGGCATTAGATGACGCTGGATTTAACCATGTGGGAATAATGGCTTATTCCGCCAAGTATGCTTCTTGCTTTTATGGACCTTTTAGAGACGCAGTTGAGTGCGCACCGAAATTTGGCGATAGACGTGGTTACCAGATGGATTATGGAAATGCACGAGAGGCACTGCGGGAAATGGAGTTAGACATAAACGAGGGGGCGGACGTGCTAATGGTAAAGCCAGCCTTAGCCTACTTGGATATAATAAACCAGGCTAAATCAAGGTTTAACGTGCCCATCGCAGCGTATAACGTGAGCGGTGAATACGCGATGGTTAAGGCAGCAGCCAAAGTGGGCTGGATAAATGAAAAAGCGGCGGTTCTTGAGTTTTTGACGGCGATTAAACGTGCAGGCGCGGATCTCATAATCACTTATTTCGCTAAGGATGCAAAATTGTGGCTGACTAAGTAAAGATGGGCGCGTGGCGGTTTAAAATGATGTTAACAGTTGGCACGAGAGGCAGCAAGCTTGCGTTGAGACAAACAGAAAGCGTGATTGAAAGCCTCAAGCGTATCTATCCAGAAGTAGAGTTCAAAATTAAGGTTATCAAGACAACGGGTGATAAAGAGAGAAAGAAGCCACTTTTTACCATCGACATGAAGGGAATCTTTGAAAAGGAGATTGATATGGCCATAGCGAAGGGGGAGGTTGACTTTGCCGTGCATAGTTTAAAGGATGTGCCCACACTGGAATCTGCTGATACTGTGATAGCGGCGATACCTAAGCGGAGCTCGCCACATGACGTCCTCATAACGAGAGACAAGACCACGTTACATGGGTTACCCAAAGGGGCGGTTATAGGAACAGGCAGCTTAAGGCGGTTGGCTCAGATTAGGTTTCTACGCGCTGATTTGCAAGTAGTGCCCATTAGAGGAAACGTTGATACGAGAATTCGCAAAGTGAAAAGAGGCGAAGTTGACGGCATCATAATCGCGGAAGCAGGACTTGAAAGAATGCGGCTGCAGCACTTAATCGCTGAACACTTCCCGCTAGAGCAAATCGTCCCAGCGGCAGGGCAAGGCGCATTAGCAGTGGTAACAAAGAAGGATAACCATAAACTAATTAAACTGCTCAACGCTATCGATCATCCAAGTACAAGGGCTGAAGTAACAGCGGAGAGAAGTCTTATCCTCTCTCTTGAAGGCGGATGCCGCGTGCCAATAGGTGCAATCGGCCGCGCCAACAAACAAAATTTAAAGCTTTATGGATGCATGTTTTCACTTAAAACGGGCGAAAAAATCGCGGCTTCTGCGGAAGGCACGCTCGAAGAGGCAGAAGACATAGGCAGAAAAGTCGCTCAGCAACTTTTGGAGCAAGGCGCCAAAAAATTTGAGGCAGAATGGAGAGAAAAATATGGTTAAGGGCAAAGTATTTCTTGTCGGCGCAGGCCCGGGCGATCCCACGTTGCTAACGGTAAAAGCTGTTGAAGTACTAAAGGCTGCGGATGTAGTGGTTTATGATAGACTAGTTAACGAGGCAATACTGGATTGGGCTCCTGCAACAGCGGAGAGAATTTATGTGGGCAAAAGCTCGGGAAAACATGAGTTGTCCCAAGAGAGAATTAATGAGTTATTAGTTGCGAAAGCATTGGAAGGCAAGAAAGTGGTTAGGCTGAAGGGCGGCGACCCATTTCTATTCGGCAGAGGCGGCGAAGAAGCAGAAGCCTTAGCTGAAAATCACATAGATTTTGAAGTAGTGCCGGGCGTCACTTCCGCCATTGCGGCGCCCGCGTACGCGGGTATCCCGCTTACCCATAGGGATTACGCGTCGTCAGTTGCTATCGCCACTGGACATCGGGCAGAGAACGGGGGCAAAATTGTTAAGTGGGTTGAGTTGGCTGGCGCAGTGGATACCATCGTGATTTTGATGGGAGTAGAACTTCTGGAGTCAATAGCAGCCAAGCTGATGGATGGAGGTTTGGATCCTGAAACGCCTGTTGCAATAATTGAGCAAGGAACCACGGCGCGGCAGCGCAGTTTGGTAGGTGAACTTGGCATGATAGCGGAGGTGGCTAAGGAAAAAGGGGTGAAACCGCCAGCTGTCATAGTAATAGGCCGTGTTGCTACTTTAGGAGAGAAACTGGCATGGTTCAAGAAGGCTTCACACTAAAAGGAAGAACCATTGTTATAACTAGACCTAGAGAGCAAGCTGAAGAAACAGCCAAGTTAATTAAAGAAAGAGGTGGAGAACCCTACTTTTTCTCTACAATAGAAATTAAAAATTCCAACTCGAACTTGGGCGTCAAAAAATTCGTTGAAGCACTTGAGAAAGGAGAAGTTGACTATGTAATTTTTATGAGCGTTAATGGCGTGAAATACCTTCTGCACGCTGTGGAAAAGCTTGGGTGCCTCAATCAGCTTAAGTGTTTATTGGAGAAAACGGAGATAGTGGCTGTTGGCCCTAAAACTGCCCAAGAGCTTAGTATGCACCAAATCCATGTTGATATGATTCCGCCTGTTTACACTTCCGACTGTATAATAGCGAGCTTACAGCAGCGCGGCATTTCGGGCAAAAAAATTTGGATTCCCAGAACAAAGCAGGCATCTCCGACAATGGCGGAAAAACTAGCGGTGTTAGGAGGCAGTGTGAGTGAGATTCACGTTTATGAATCAAGATATCCAAGAGACAAAGTAGCGACAATACGTTTTCTTAAAGACTTGGCAGCCGGCAGGATTCATGCCATTATATTTAGCAGCTCGCTAAGCGCCAAAAACTTGTTCAAAATGGTTACGCCGTTCATCTCTGAGGAGGAACTGCATGCATTACTAAGCAGGCTGACTATCGTGGCGATTGGGCCTAAAACAGCGGAAACTTTGGTGGAATTAGGCTTAAAGGTTGATGTGATGCCTAAAGCTTACTTGCTTGAGGAGGCGCTTAGTGCTTTGGCGCAGCATTGGAGCTTGAATCAATAATACTAAATGGAGGCGATAAAACAAATGAAATCAGCCGCTAATTTAGCTCGTGAGGAGATCAAGCAGCTTAAGCCCTGTGTTCATGGAGGGGAAATCTGGAACCTCAGCGGCCGAAAAGTTTTAGAAAAAGCAGATATCCTCGACTTTAGTTCAAACGTTAATCCGCTGGGGCCATCCCCAAAAGCTATCCAAACGATAAAGAAGAGCCTCAGTCTAATTCCATATTATCCAGATCCAAACGCCACGGCCTTGCTTGATGCTATCGCTTGCAGTTTTAAGGCGATCAACCGTGAAAACGTTATTGCGGGAAATGGTTCTGTTGAACTAATTTATTTATTTGCGGACGTCTTCATGAGCAAGGATGATGTGGCGCTTATTCCTGTGCCTACATTTAGTGAGTATGAAAAGGCTGTGCGGAAGGTAGGAGCACGACCTAAGCTCCTGAAACTGGGTCCAAGCTTCAAAGTGGATTCTTCACTTTTTATTCGGGAGATGAGGGGGACAAAAGCAGTTTTCTTATGCAACCCAAACAATCCAACAGGTATTTTAACGCCACGCGCTGACATAGCAAGGATCATTGATGAAGCTCTCAGCGAGAACGTGCTTGTTTTTCTCGATGAGGATTTCATCGAGTTCGTTGATGAGGAAAAACGGTTTTCGTTTGTTGACGAAATAGGGCGTTATCCAAACCTTATCGTTTTAAGGTCCTTCACCAAGTTTTTCGGATTAACCGGCCTGAGAGTAGGGTATGCCCTGGCTGATAAAGAGGTGGTAAAAGTTTTATCCGCTGCGAAGGCGCCTTGGAACGTTAACTGCCTAGCGCAGGTTGCCGCAGTGGCAGCACTGCAAGACGTGGAGCACATGCGCAGATCGAGCAAACTCATCAAAAAAGAGCGCAAGTTTCTGATGGAGGGCTTAAGCAGCATCAGCGTTTTGAAGGTTTATCCCACCGACGCAAATTTCCTCTTTATAGATGTTAGACAATCCGGCTTTACAGCGGCTCAGCTTAAGGAGAAACTGCTCAAATATGGCGTGCTAATAAGAGATTGCACCTCATTCGTTGGAATCGATGAATACTATATTCGCGTAGCAGTCAAGACGAGGCGTGAAAACTTGAAGTTGCTTGAGACATTTAAGAAGGTGCTTGAAAAATAAACAGCAAAAGCAAGGGTAGTTTGAAGTGTACATAATAAACACTGCAATACTTTTTGATTCTATGCTTATTTTCACGTTAGCCTTCCTAATTGACGTAATCTTCGGTGAAATCCCCGATAGAATTCACCCTACAGTCTGGATGGGGAAAGTCATCGCCTTCGTTAAGCCTAAAATTAAAAACAAAAGCGGTCAAACGGAAAAGATAAACGGCATTTTCCTTTGCATTTGCATTATACTACTTTTTGCGGTTCCCACTTACATAGTAATTTTTTTAGTTGAGCGCTTCCTCGGTTGGCTACCCTACATTATTGTCTCAGCTATAATTTTAAAGTCAAGTTTCGCGTTAAAGTTCATGCGGAAGTGTACACTTTCCATAGCAGAAGCCATAGAAAGAGGCAGCATTGACAAGGCAAGGCATTTTCTGCCATATATAGTGAGGCGCGATCCAGCATTGCTTAGTGAAAGGCAAATAATTTCAGCCGCGGTTGAGTCAATAGCGGAAAGCACTACCGACGGTGTAACCTCGCCCTTTTTTTACTATGCCCTTTTCGGCGTTCCAGGCGCAGTGGCATACCGAGTTATAAACACGTTGGATTCGATGGTTGGCTATAAGGATGAGGAGCACCGCAATATCGGTTGGTTTTCAGCAAGCGTGGACACTATCGCTAATTATGTGCCGGCGAGACTGACGGCGCTATTGATGATTTTGGCAGCGCTGATTTTAGGTGAGAATTGGAGAGAATCTCTGAGAATTCTTCAGCGCGATAAAGGAAAAACGGCAAGCTTAAACGCAGGATGGACTTTGGCGGCGATGGCGGGGGCCTTAAGCGTCCAGCTTGAAAAGCCAGGCTGCTACAAATTAGGTGAGGGGGGTGGCTTAGCGCCGGTGCATATAATTCGAGCCTTGCGAATAATGGCTGTAACCTCAGTTCTGTTTGGCGTTTTAATCGTTTTCCCAATTCTGTCACTAAAAGCGTTAGCCTTAAAATAATGTTTCTGCTGAAAAAGTCAACAGTTCAACGCGAAATGGAGATGGTTCTGGTTACGCTTTCTTTGGAGCAAGGCGATTTTAACACCGCTGTTATTAGCTTGAGTGCAGCCGCGATTTTATTTCTGGTTGCCCAGGTCAAGCCGGAAAGTGCAAGCGCAAAACCGAGATATTGGATGGCTATTGAAAAGTGATCAGTTATAGGTGCGGAATTAACAAAAGAGTAGCCAGCACTCCGGTTTATGTCCACTTTAAACACAAGGTGGTCTATTGTGGAAAGGTAATTTATGTAGTGCATATTAACAAGAAGAGTTAAGCCTAACAGAGCGATCCCAACTGCAGCGATGGAAAAAAGCAATAGGCTACGTTTCTTCTTTGATTTTAGTGAATTGTAGATTAATACGCTCTTAGGTAAAAGTGACGCGGAGAGTAGGCTCAGGTAAGGCAGAGCTTGATAATTGTATTTAATAGCGTTGTTATATGGGAAGCTGAGGTTTAAACCGGCACCCAGAAAAGTGTTTACAGCTATGACTGCGATGCTGGTTGCTAAACACATCATGTCAAATGACAAAAGTTTTGTGAAACTATCTCTGCAAAAAACGTAAACGATCAGGGATAATGAGAAGGCAATTAGGAAGAATATGCCTACGGCTTCTATGAGGAAGGTGCCGACGAAAAAGTATGATGGCTTAAAGTTGGCTGGGTTAAAGTTCACAAAGTCATCATGGGTGAAGCTAGTGTGACTTTCTCCATAAAGTAGCCCACGACCCCAGATTACGTCATACCATAAGAAAAATACTATTAAAGTTGGCAGAAAGTAAGCGGCTACGGTGAAGATGTGGCTTAGTTTTTTCTGGCGATGGCTAATGTAGAACAGCGCCAGCGGGATTAGAACAAATACGGCGAAAAATTTTGTTAGAAGCGCTACAGCGAAAAGGATGCTTGAAGCCATGAATAGCACTTCAGAATCCCGGCGTATTGCATGTATCCCCACAAGCAGGCACAAGAGACTGAAGAAAAGGCATGGCACGTCAATTAAGAAACTTCTTGAGAGAACAAAATGCCAGGGAGTAAAAGCGAAAAGCGCGGCAGCAAGCAAACCGGTTGATTTGCCATATAATGTTTTGCCGATTTGGAAAACTAGGAAGATGCAGCCTAGGCTGAACAGTGTTATTAGCAATACGCCATTGTTGAAGGATAAGCCGAAAAGCTTGAAGAATAAGGCTTCAATGTAGAAGCCTAAGGGCGGCTGATTAATCATGTCGCCATAATATTTCATGTAGGGCATACCCCACTTAATCACACCTGACGCCGCCTCATACTCAAGTTGAGTATCAAAGTTTTGGAATGGCCCAAGGGTAATAGAAACCAGCAGAGCGCCAAGCATTATACTGAATAAGGGATAGTTTTCACCCAATAATATTTGCAAAGTATTTTTGTTCATCTGCAACAGCCCTAGATAATTTGTATAGAAGCGAAGTGAAGATAAAACTTTCCATTAAAGAGAAAGTGTCGAGAAAAACTTGCTAAATCCAGTTATTGGGCTAGGAAATTTTTAAATATGGAATTTTCTGTAGAGATGCGGAAGTTACAGGGTGGAGACTATGAC
>JAOAIV010000004.1:22414-32647 GCA_026414525.1 Candidatus Bathyarchaeota archaeon
CTATGACAAGGGCTAAGCCGCTAATAGTAGCAATATGCACAGCAATTTTCTTAGCGTTATTTATCCAAAACGCGGCTGCGCTTAACACTTCTGAAACCCCAGTTAACGTTGAAGTTGGCGCTCTGCTGGTTAACGTGGAGAAGGTAGATTTGTCAGCTAATAGTTACAGATTAGACTTTTATCTATGGTTCAGGTTTGATCCCTCAAAAATAAGCCTTGCAGAAGTTAAAGAGTTTGAATTCATTAATGGCGCACCAACAAAATATGAGGTAAAAGTAGATGAAGCACGGGGCTATTTGGAGTATCGTGTTCGAGGCGATTTCATTAAAACTTTTGATTTCACGCGGTACCCCTTCGAGAGTCATGAACTCGCAGTGATGTTGGAACACAAGAACCTGGATGCGTCCCGCATGGTTTTTAAGGAAAGCAGCGAGTCAGGCATGGAATCCACCGCCAGCGTTGTCGGATGGGAACTTAGAGACTTTAAGACTTCGGTGACCGAACACGCTTACGGAGAGGAGAAATATTCGCGCTTCGTTTTCAGCGTTAATTTGGCGAGGCCACAGGTTTCCTCGTTTTTAAAAAGCGTACTGCCCGTTTTAGTTATCACCACGATTTCTTTACTAGCGTTTTTCATGGCGCCGCAGAATTTCTCTCAACGCATCACGCTGGGCGTAACCACTCTTCTGTCGGCAACAACGTTCCACCTGTCGCTAATTAACGGCATTCCACCGACCGGCTACTTGACTCTAGCAGACAGAATGATGCTTTCCGTTTATGCTGTCTTCCTTTACAACCTTGCCGCGTCGGTTTATATCATGCGGCTTATGGATGAAAGAAGAGTTGACGAGGCCATGCGCGTTAAAGGGAAAGCTCTGCGGTTCCTGCCGATTCTTCTTATAATCTTAATTGTAATTCAGGTGCTACTGTAGCTGATTTTTATGGTCTTACGCATTCGGCTTTTGGTTTGGGCGGTCGCTTTGCGGTTCGCTTCCGTTTATGATATTCACATTCACTGATTCGTGTTAATAGCCAGCCTTTGTCTTGGTATATGCAGCCGCATGGCGCTGTAACTGTTATCTGCGCTTGCGTGTTTTCTTTCTTTGACGCGTCCGTAGATATCCACCGCAATATCCTACAGGAAAGGCAAACAGATACAAATAATTTATTGAAACCGAACGATTCGTGCTGAGACAGGTAAAACTTGAATTCTACTTTAGTTTTAATTTAATCGTTAACCGGTAAAATCTTATATCTGCTTCTTTCGAATCATAGAAGGGTTAGGTGCCCTGCATTGAGTCTCGCAGTTGAAGTGAAATCTTTAGTTAAGCAGTTTGGCAACATCCGTGCGCTGGACGGCATAACGTTCAATATAAAAGAGGGGGAAATTTTCGGGTTAATAGGACCAAACGGCGCCGGGAAAACTACAACGCTACGCATAATCTGTACGCTGATTTTGCCTACTTCAGGTGCAGTGAAGGTTTTTGGGTTGGACGTGGTAAATCAGGCTTCAGAAGTCCGCAAAGTCATAAGCTATCTTCCAGAGGAAGCCGGCGCTTACCCGAACCTTTCAGGCTGGGAATACCTTGAATTTATGGCCAGATTTAGCAAGGGTAGCGCAAGTGAAGTTAAAAGAACTATAGAAGAGGCTGCTGCCATAAGCGGTTTAGGCGAAAGGTTAAAGGATAAAACTAAAACCTACAGCAAAGGCATGAAGCGCCGTCTCCTAGTGGCAAGGGCTTTGATGACGCGGCCGAAGCTCGCCATATTGGATGAACCGGCAAGCGGCTTAGACGTTTTACATGCGTACCATGTGAGGGAAATAATCAAGCGCTACGTGAAGGAGCACGGCGTTACGGTGCTGCTAAGCAGCCACAACATGCTGGAAGTGGAGTACCTATGTGACCGCGTAGCATTGGTCAATAAGGGCAAAGTTGTGGTTGAAGGCGAACCACAGAAACTTAAAGCCAAATTTAACAGTGCGAACTTGGAAGAAGTTTTCGCGAAGGTGGTTGGTTATGCTTAAAGGATTTCAAACAATATTTGTGAAAGAGTTGAAAGAGTTAATTCGAGACCCAAAGATTCTTCTTGGCATGCTAGTTATTCCTTTAGTGCTTTTCCCCATTCTCGGCATGGTGCTAGGCTACGCGGCTGAAACAGCACAGGAGCAGGCTGAGAAAGCCACTTTACTTGTAGTGAATAATGATGGAGGCAACTGGTCAGAAGTTTTCATCGCCTTTATGAACGCTTCCATGAAAACCATAGTAGTCAGCAACCTTACGCCGCAACAAGTTTTAGAACAAGACTTGTTGAAGCAAAATAACAGCACACAATTTATCGAAATCCCTGCGGGTTTCAGCGCGAACATGACTGAGCACGCAAGTGGCAACCAGAAAATTAAAGCCACAGTGAACGTTTACGGCGTCTTCCAGGGTAGCGGAGTATTCTCTGACATAGGAGCATCAGTAACAAACGTTATAGTGAGCAAATTTAACAGGTATATTGCACCTGATGTTGTGCAGATCACACAGTCAACCATAATTAAGGGCGAAATTCAGACCGGAGTTGACCCAGCCACACTTTCAAGTTTAATGATGATGCAGACAATTGCAATTCCAGTTACCGTAATGATTATGCTTACATACTCCATGCAGATTGCGGCAACATCGGTAGCTATGGAGAAAGAAGAGAAAACGCTTGAAACACTGCTAACAGTGCCCGTGGATCGTTTTGCCATTCTCATGGGCAAATTGGCCAGCACAATTATCGTCGCCGGTATAGCCTCAGCAGCCATGATGATAGGCTATAATTACATGCTTGGATCAATTACTACACAAATACCAAGCGAGTTATCGGTGGATTTAGTGAAGTTAGGCCTAATGCCTACAACATTCGGCTATCTACTATTAGGCATATCGCTGTTCATGACATTGCTCTCTGGCTTGGCGCTAGCGGTTATTATGTCTGCATTTGCATCAGACGTGCGGGGCGCAACCGCGCTGGTAGGCTACATTTACCCGATAATCTTCATTCCGGCAATGGCTTTGATGTATTTGGACATAAACACGTTGCCTATGGCGATTAAAGCCTTGTTTTTCGCGATTCCATACAGTCAACCTATAATTGCCTCGAAAGCGGTAGTGATGGGCGACTATACAACAGTGATCTTTGGCATAATTTATGTTGCCATCTTCACAGTTGTTGTTATGTATGCAGCTTCAAGATTGTTTGCAACAGAAAAAATCTTGACGGCAAAATTATTATTCAAAGGTAAAATGGGAAAAACAGTAGCTGAAACCGAGTAACAGTCGGCCTGACCTTCCCTTTTTTATTTCTATATTTTTAGCAAAAACAAAAATTTGGAGCTGAGACTCCAGTTAGGGATTATTCAACATTTTTGGCTTGCCCCAAAGCAAGGCAATAGATCCTCTATAGGTTTCTACAATGAACCTCTAATATGCGCCAAATATGAAGCTACTATTCGCACTATGTGCGATGCACATCTGATATACTATTTTGTTTGTCATTTGCCTTTTTTGTGAAACTGCAGGTCGTAAATGCGCTTTACCTTCTCAATGGCGTCTGCACCCCCGAATATTTTATCATCTCTTATGTGGCTTATTCGTGCAAACTTAAGCACTATACTTGACTTGTATTTTGGATTTTTTGGATTCTGTTACAAGTAAAGTCAACTATGATTTGCGGAAGAGCAATCACACGATTGCACTCTTCACGCACGACCAGCTTTTTAAGCCGCTTTATCAACTCGGCCAGTTACTTATCACTTAAGCCCTTAAACGCCTTGCCTGCATTCACAAACTCTCTTGTAACAGGGTTCAGTGCAACTAAATAGTGGTCAGAAAGCCACTCATGCAAACGTCCATAACTATATTCTGCCCCAGTTATCACTAAATCCAAAGGCTCCAGTACAAGCTTAATTTTAAGCCAGCACTTCATCATGTGCTATCTGCGCCAGCATCAGGTGCACAAGCAGAAAATCCTTAAAAACCTAACAGCTTCAGCTGCGTCTTTCCTGAGATTTTCGCGATCGCTGAGGATGGTCAGTTCACGTCGAGTTTTTTGGTTCCATTGTGGGAAAGCCCTTCCGAGATAGCTGGTAGGCTAACTTAGGGTCTAGTTACTGCAAAAAGTTGGCAGTTGAGGCTATTATTTGAAGGTGTTTTTGTTGCCTTGATTTTTCAAGGGAGAAGCCCGCGTCTGTAAAAGAGCGACCATTAACTTTGAATAGGCAAAACTTTGCCAAGCAAACCAGTTTTTATTTTTAGGAAACCAAAGTAAAAGATGGTAAACGATTGACGCGGCAGGCAAAACACGAAAAAAGATTTAACTCTTCACTAGCCACTAGAAGGTGTTTTCGAGTTTTGCTTTAACCTCTTTAATCCGTTTATCAAGCTCTTCAACCTTTGTGGTATTTCCTAAAGCTTTGTAGCAGTCTCTTGCAAAGTCCAAAGCGCTCAAGCCAAAACGGTCGAAGCCCTTCTCAAAAGAAAGCGCAGCCGACTGCAGAAAATGCTCTGCGGCAGTCTCATACTCCTTCAGGCCGAAACCGCACTCGCCAGCCTTATAAAGCATAGTGGTTGCGTCAAAAAAATTCTGCCGCTTCCGGTAAAGCTCAGCGGTTTTCAGGAAAAGTTCACGTGCCTCTGCAAGCTTGCCAGCATCCAAGAGGTTATTCGCGTCCTTATGCATCTTAACTGGATCTTCTTTTTCACTCATGAAATTCAACTCTTACACTTATATCAACTATTCACATCAATTTAGAGTTTCCTCTTTAGGCAACATGAAAAATAAGGTTAAAAGGAGCACAACACAATAACAACTGTAAAAAGAGGGGGCGCTTGCCATAGGAAAAAACGTGTTTAAAACACCATTTAAATTAGCATTAGCAGTAATCTTCGCTGCACTCGTGTTTATCGTAACGTCGCAGATTCCGCCTATACCTATACCGGCCACATACGGCTATTTCAACGTTGGAGAAACCGTAATTTACATCTCAGCATTACTCTTTGGCCCCTTCGTCGGCGCACTCGCAGGCGGCGTAGGAGCCGGGCTAGCAGACCTCTATCTGGGCTTCAGTATATTCGCGCCAGGCACACTGGTAATCAAAGGAATAGAAGGCGCAACTGTTGGATTATTAAACCTGAAGATAAAAAAATACACGCCAAACGCCACAGTCTGCGCGGCCATTTCAATCGCTGCTGGAGGATTAGCGATGGTTATAGGCTACTTCCTTTACGAGCAACTTGCCCTAGGATATCCCGCGGCCCTTGCACTTGCAGAAGTGCCCTTCAACATTGTGCAGATGCTAATAGGCTTAATTATTGCTGTCCCTATCATGCACGCTGTACTACGTGTTTTCCCACAACTTAAAAGCTAAGCTAGCAACATTTTAATCCGTGAGTTAAAATGAAACTGCCTCCTGGAAAGATTCCCGTTGACATTCTGAAAGAAGTCGTTTTCAAAAACCTTGGCGCTGAGCGCAAAGGAGTTATCTTAGGGCCCGCAGCTGGGATTGACGGGGCAATCTTGGACATGGGCGATAAATCGTTAATAGTTTCCATGGATCCTATAACCGGCGCGGTTGAGCGTATAGGCTGGCTAGCTGTTAACGTTAATGCTAATGATGTAGCCACTTTCGGTGTCGAACCCGCTTTCCTATTCTCATGTATGCTGTTGCCAGAAAACGCGGATAGAGCTCTCGTTGAAGCTATAAGTAGCCAGATGAATGCGGCAGCAAAAGAGCTGGGCATAGCCATAGTGGGTGGACACTGCGAATCAACACTCGGCTTAACAAATCCAATTGTTGTGGGATGCATAATGGGTTTAACCGCGAAAGGCTGCTACGTCACCGCAGCTGGCGCAAAGGCCGGCGACAAGATTATATTAACTAAGAGCGCAGGCATAGAGGGCACTGCGATACTTGCCACTGACAGAGAGCAAATACTTGAGAAAGTAATGGATATTTCTATGCTGCAAGCGGCAAAGAACTTTTACAGCAAAATAAGCGTGGTGAAGGATGCACTAACCGCCCATAGAACAGGTGGAGTACACGCTATGCACGATCCAACCGAGGGCGGCATTGTCGGCGGTATTCACGAGATGGCAGACGCCGCAAACCTCGGCGTGAAAATATTCAGGAACACAGTTCCAGTTCAGCCGGAAACAGCGCGAATCTGCAGCATTTTCCAGATTGATCCACTGCAATTGATTAGTTCAGGTGCTCTACTTATCGCCGCAGAACCAGAAAGCGCTGACATCATAATTCGCAATTTAGAACGCGTGAATATTCCGGCATCACTCATAGGAGAATTCACAGAGAACACAAGCCAACGAATACTAATAAAGGAAGACGGTGTGGCGGAGCCTTTGCCGAGGCCTCTATCGGATCAACTTTGGGTTGCATTGAGACGTTGAAAGGCTTCTGGCGCCGTGGATGGAAAGCTGAAGGAACCACTGCATCATAAAAATTGGATAATAAAAGATGTATGAGTATAAACGCGAATAAAGCACGCCGCATCTAAAGTCGATGATGGCTTGTGAAACACCATTCTGTAAGCGCCAATTTGTAGACGGCTTAAAATGCAAACAGTAAATTTCGTCGCCAACTACGATTTTGTAACCTTTATCGCGTATCCAATTGACGATGTAAGCGTCCTCGTAAGCATGTAATTGCTCAGGAATATGGATGTCCTGCACCACTTCGCGGCGAATAAGCGTGTCATGCATCCCTCCTCGAAGACCGAAGCACTGCCTAGCGATAAGATTCTGCAACTTTAGAATACGTCTATCTCGCATGTTAGGGATAACGTCGATATTTACTCCCCAGACGGCGCCTACATCCGCAGCCAAATGCTTTTCCGCCTTTCTAAACCAGTTTTTGCAGAGAACCACATCGCTATCAACAAACATGAACCAGTCCGTGGTAACCTGTTGTATGCCTTTTTCTCTTGCTCGCGCTCTTGTACCTTCCACGGTCAGAACCTTAACATTTCCATACTTCTTGGCGGTTTCATCCACGATTTTTAGGGTTTTATCGGTTGAAAAGCCATCGATAACTATCAAGTTTTTAACTGGCACATTTTGATAGATCGATAACAAACACTTTTCAAGTAAGTGCTCGCTATTCTTGGTAAGGACTACAACATCTATTGACCTCATAAGCGTATCACTTCAAGCATAAATTCCCATTTCCAATACTTGCTGGATAAACGGTTATGTATGAGGATAATGAGAAAATAAGAGTTTACCCAGATTCAACCCAAAACAAGTGGCATAAACGCTATATGCCTAGTTGGTTTTTCTTGCGGGTCAAAAGCTGATAAAGCGAATATGCAGTGTAGAATCCGTAGGCAAGCGTTAATTTAGCCAGCAAAGTTAATTTGCCAACGCTGACGGCATCAGATATTATGCTTAAACTGCCGCGGAGAGTCCAGACGTTTTCAGAGCGATAATGGATGCAGAAAGGGTCATAGCACGCAACCAGCCTATAGCCTTTACGTGTTATCCAATTCATAATATAGGCATCCTCAAAGACATGCAGATTCTTCGGAATTTCTATGTCTCTAACCGCTTCTGTGCGAATAAGCGTGTCGTGTGTTCCGCCGCGAAGGTCAAATATTTTCCGTGTAATCCACAAAAACAGTTTAAGCACTTTCTGGCTTTTGATTGTAGACCAAACTTCGATGCCCCAGACGGCGCCTACATCCGCAGCCAAATGCTTTTCCGCCTTTCTAAACCAGTTTTTGCAGAGAACCACATCGCTATCAACAAACATGAACCATGTTGTTTCCACATGACTTAGACCCTTCTGCCTAGCGGTTGCACGGTTTCCCCTATCGTAAAGCAATAATACGTTTCCATGCTTTTTCTGAAATTCCTTAACTATTTCCAATGTCTTATCAGTTGAATAACCATCCACCACTATCAGACGGCTAACAGGAACATTACTATAAACTGATTCAAGACATTCCTTGAGCATTTTTTCACTATTTTTTGTAATTACGACTACATCAACACGCATATTCACTAATCAACTACTATCCCCTAATATAGATTCATAACAAACACCATTTCGTCACAATATAAAAACGCAAAATTAACAAGGCTCATCCACTAAAACCAGAAAACAAACGAAGCACATCCGCCACCAAGCACATCTGCCAGCGTTCATACTTCAACTGAAAATTCTGCCTTATGACTTATATAATTGTAGAATAGGTGTATTAAAACAGGCAACAATTACATGCACGGTGTTTAGTGATTGAATATAAATTTACAGAAGGCTTCTAGAATAGCAATTAACGCGCTTACACCAAATAGGCCTCATCACGCGCAGTGGATGATTACGCGGAAATGCAATTATCACTGCAGAGGCTGCAACGTCTGGAAAGAACAGGATCAAAAAGAATTGACCACCGAAGAAATAAAACGCGGAATGGACATACTAAAGAAACTCGGCATAATAGAGCTCGTAATATCAGGCGGAGACCCGCTCTTAAGAGAAGACGCCGCTGAAATAATCGATTACGCCTCGAAGCTTTTTGTAACAACGGTATATGACAACGGCAGCATGGCTGCAAAAAAAATCGACGCCCTACGAAACGCGGATTTCGTGGCAATTTCAATAGACAGCTTAGACGAAGCAAAAAACGATTACATAAAGGCTGTTCCAGGCTCATGGAAAAGAGCAATGGAAACCGTTGAAACCCTGCACAAGGAAGGAATAAACGTTAGTGTGACGCCGACGATCTCGCAGTTAAACCTTTACGAAATCTTGGACATCACAAACTACTTCACCAATAAAGGAATCCCAGTTTGGTATTGCCTCTACTCTTATGATGCAAGCGAAGATAAAAATCAACTTTTTAGAATCGGCAAATCAAATGACGAATTTATCATAAAAGATAATCAGGCAATGGTTCAGCTTTGTGATTCTCTATTGGAGATGAAAAAGAAAAACAGGAAAATCCTCATGACAAACGAATTGCTGAAGATTCTTAAAACGCTATTTTCAGAGGGCAAGCGAACATGGAATTGCCGCGCACTTCGGAACTTTTTAGTCATAGATCATCTGGGCAGAATCGCTGGCTGCCACATCCACAACTTTGCTGGCTCAATATTTGATTTGCCTAAAATCTGGAACAGCGAAAAATTCAATTCGCTGCGTGAAACTTACAGCAAATGCGCACAATGCACGTATTTGTGCTACATCTTCTATTCGGTTCATGGAAGCCCGTTTGGACATCTACTGCTTGCAAAGGACCAGTGGAAAAACGCAAAGCTTCTTTTAGAGAAATAAGCGTTAGACATCCAGATTTGGCAGAGACTCAAGAACCATTGCTATTGTGTGTATTAGGGAAACGTCAAATTTTTGCTCTCTTTCTATGTCCTCAATTGGAAAACTGTAAATAGAGAATACAATGCTTTCGGGCGCAGTTTCCATTATCATACGTGGACCTTTGTCTCTTGGCTTTTTCAATTCAAGGAATGCGGGTAAAAGAGTAACGAAGACCAGAAGCGGCACTGTTATGCTGAATAAGACAAGCATCTGAGTCAGATTCGGAATCATGCCGATCTTTTGAGCAATATTACTTAATTTCAAATATAACAATTTCCATTGCCAAAATGATGCGTCTTAGCCCAGCAAAATCGGTTTTTTCTCCGCATTTTCGCAACAAGGAGATCAAAAAACGCTTTGGTACATATAATAATATTATACAGGTAAACGAAAAGCAGCAGAGAAATCAGCCATTGGATTCGCGTTCGCCCATCTAGATAGGCGCCTACGCCAACTTCGAAAAACGGCGCAAAATTCCCCACGAAACTGTAAAGGGACATGGGCATTAAAAGCCAAAATGTGGAAACAAGCTGTGAAGCTCCAAAAATAAAAAGGGAAAGCCCTGCGAAAAATGCGAACAGCGTTATGACAGGCAGGAAGTAAACGTGTAAAAGGAGCAAACCGTCAAGTTTTTCTTTCAAATTTAGTTTCTTACTTTTTAAAACTTGAAGTGCGTTTTTAAAGCAAACTTGCATGTGTCCCTGTGCCCACCTATGTCGCTGCCGCCAGTACGCCTTCCAATCAGCTACCGCTTCTTCATAGCATTCAGCGTCACTTACATAGCGAACCTTAAAGCCTGCAAGGTAAATCTGAAACGTCAAATCGGTATCCTCAGCTAACATCAATTCATCAAAACCGCCCAGTTCTTCCATAAC
>JAOAIV010000050.1:0-9020 GCA_026414525.1 Candidatus Bathyarchaeota archaeon
CGGCCTAACAGACCGCATAACACAATTCCTTAAGGAAGAAAAAGCAAAACGGGAGGAAAACAAAAGTGAGTGAAAAACCTGAAAAATTGATTGATAAAAAAGGTCTAAGGCTGGATGGTAGAAGATCTGACGAGTTAAGACCTATAAAAATTGAAGTAGGCGTTTTATCGAACGCTGACGGCTCCGCCTACATCGAGCATGGAAATAACAAAATATTAGCTGCAGCGTTCGGCCCAAGAGAGATGCATCCAAAGCACTTGACACTGCCAGACCGCATGGTGTTGCGGTGCCGCTATCATATGGCGCCTTTCTCGGTGCAAGAGCGCAAGTCACCGGCGCCTTCAAGACGAGAAATTGAACTTTCAAAGGTGATCCGTGAAGCATTGGAGCCAGCGGTGTTCGTGGAATATTACCCGCGCACAGGCGTTGACATTTTCATTGAGGTCCTGCAGGCTGACGGTGGCACACGATGCGCAAGCATCACCGCTGCTGCATTAGCCTTGGCAGACGCTGGCATACCGATGCGCGATTTGGTCGCTGCGTGTGCAGCAGGCAAGGTCGGCGACACGGTTGTGCTGGACCTAATGGATATAGAAGACAAAGTGGGTTCTGCCGACGTTCCAGTGGCTATTATGCCCAACTTGAATGCTGTGACGCTACTGCAGATGGACGGTATCTTAACGTCTGAAGAGTTTGAGGCTGCAGTGAACTTGGCTATTGAAGGCTGCAAGAAAATTTACGCTATGCAAAAGGAAGCGTTAAAGGCTAGATATATGGCGGTCAAGCAAGAAGAGGAGGTTGAGGAGTAATGTCATCACTTATAACACGCGTTAGATTGAAGCAAATAGCGAATTTAATTGAGAAAGGGAAACGCCTTGACGGGAGAGGCTTAGGCGATTATCGTGAAATTAAAATTCAACAGGGCATTATAGAGAAAGCAGAAGGCTCAGCCAGGGTGCTGCTCGGAAAAACCGAAGTTCTTGTTGGCGTGAAAATTGAAACTGGCGAGCCGTTTCCTGACACGCCTAACGAGGGTGTGCTGACAGTAAACGCGGAGCTTGTGCCGCTGGCCTCACCAAGCTTCGAGGCGGGTCCTCCAGACGAGAACTCCATTGAGTTAGCAAGAGTCGTTGATAGAGGAATAAGAGAATCAAAAGCTCTCGACTCGGAGAAACTTGTAATTGTTCCTGGAAAGAGAGTGTTCGTTGTATTCGTTGACATTTACGTGCTTAACCATGACGGAAACCTGATAGACGCTTCTGCATTGGCTGCTGTGGCTGCCCTACGCAATACAAAGATGCCTAATTATGAGATTGAAAATGATGAAGTAAAAATTAAGCAGGGCTATACCCAATTGCCTATGCGCGCTTATCCCATAACCGTTACCTTAGGCAAGATAAATGGAAAACTGATTGTTGATCCCTGGCTGGAAGAGGAAGAAGCCATAGACTCGCGTATTTCGCTGGCAATTAACGATGAAGGCAATATCTGCGCTATACAAAAGGGCGGAGTAGGCTACTTTACACCGCAACAGATTTTAGAGGCCGCAAGAATTGCTAAAGAAAAAGCCGCTGAATTACGCAAAAAAGTGGATTGGTGAACAAGTTGGCAAGGACCAAGAAAGTAGGACCTGCACGTGGTTTAGGCCCACGATATGGCGCCACAGTTAGAAAGCGGTATGTAAAGATCGTCACCGAGTTAAAGAAGCCTCATCGTTGCCCTAGTTGTGGCTTTGTAAGAGTCAAGCGTGAAAGTGTAGGCGTCTGGAAGTGCAGAAAATGCGATTATAAATTTACTGGCGGCGCGTACACGCCTGCCACAAAGCTTGGTGCCGTAGCCAAGCGTGCAGCGAAAGGTGCGCCTATTGAAGAAATCATAAAGGCTACGTCTGAAGCTGAAGAGGCTGAAGAAAAAAGCGAGTAAGCCTCTGTTTTTCGTCTTTCCTCTTTTTATTCATTTTTTTGAAATCGAAATGTCTTTAATGTAAAGCTGTTTACTATTTGGTTGAGAAGGTTTGTGTGTGAAGGCAAAAGCCACTGTCTGCTTAAAATTGAATTCAGAAAAGCACTTGGCTACGCTTCTTAAGGCTTTAGCTCCTGAAGCTAAAAAACCCGCTACATCCCGGGCCAAAGCCTCTTTGGCCGCTGATGATTGTTCATTGGTTCTATCAGTTGAAGCCAAGGATGCTGTTGCTTTGCGTGCAGCATTAAACGCTTATCTGCGCTGGATAAACTCTGCGTTGAAAATTATTGAAGTTGTTGATACCATTTCTTAGAGCTAGCTTTGTCTTACGCGATAATTGTGTAACCTTTAAATGCTGCAGCGTTTTATTTTTACTTTCAAAATTTGATTTCAATTAGCCCTTGGTGATCGAGTTTCCAGAACAATACCATACCCCGTTTACTAATAGCCTTTTCTACTGTCTACTTTTTGCACTTTTATTTGCTTCCAAAACATTCCCAAGGCGGGTAACACATGATTATGGAGTTTATAGGTGAATTATTGAAGCTTACTGTTCTTTTAGGTTTAACAGTCGCTGGAATATTGGCTATTCTCATATGGAAAAAGAATTTAGCTACCCGGGTGACTTACCTTAGATTCCTCATTCAAGTAGCCGCGCTGGTCTCGGTGTTCTACCTGTTCACCTACTCTATATGGCAATTTATCGTGCTAATCTTTATCTTGTTGCTGCCTCTTGTTATGGGGAGGTTTTTCTGCGGCTGGCTTTGCCCCTTCGGCTTATACATGGATGCAATTACCCTAATCCGTAAAGGCTTCAAGGTACGATATCGACTTCTTCCCGATAACTTGAACAAGTTTCTCCATAAATTCCGATATGTCCTGTTGCTCTTCTTTTTAGTTGTCCCTTTCATTCTCAACGTAATTGACCCGCCTCCTGCGGAGTCTCTCACGCTTATGGCGATGGTTCTTGCCGGGCCCTTCGATGCTTGGCGAATCCTGCTTGGGCCTGTGATTCCGCTTATTGTGCCATGGAAGGGACCCTTAGAAATCAGCAGCGTATATTTCAGCTATCCCTACGTTCAAGAAGTAATATACTACTCCAAACTCTTATCCATAGAAGTTTTCACCACAGTCATGGCATGGGTTTTTGTGGCTCTGACGGTTGTCGGCTCATTCTTTCTGAGGCGCGTCTGGTGCCGATTCTGCCCCACGGGCTCCTCGATAGCCGTCATAAACAGGTTCAGAGGGTTTAAGTGGGCGCCTCTGCTTCATATCTATAAGGATGAGATAAAATGCACCAAATGTGGAATCTGCAAGCGCGTCTGCCCCGTGCAAGTCACAGATGTTTATGAGCAGGCGGGGGGCAAAATTACAACCTCCATGTGCATGCTCTGCACGCGATGTGTTGAAATGTGCCCTTATGAAGATTGCCTCAAAGTGAACTTTGGTGGAAAAACCGTGTTTAAATCTCGAAATTGGCTAGAACCAGCAAAGGTAGAGTGACAGACTATGAAAAAACCAAGTGAAGAGAAAAAATACATGCTTGAAATGTCCACAAAAGAAGTCGAGGAATTAATGGCCGCTATCCGCGCTACTTCCAAGAAGATGACTGCTGAATATATCGAGCGGATGCGGAAGGCGGACAAGAACCGACCGAAAGCCATGCAATACTTCGATGAGATAGCGGATTTTGAGAAGCGCGAGAAAGAGCTCCTTGCAGCTAAGCAAAGCGGCAAAAAAGTCGTCGGCTACATGTGCTTGTTCGCGCCAATAGAGCTTATTCTAGCCGCTGACGCCATCCCAGTCCGCGTCAACTCAGGCTGGTATGACGCGTCGAAGCTCGGCGACCGCGTTGTGCCCGTTGAAGTCTGCCCCATGGTAAGGTCAACCATAGGCGCGAAAATGATCGGCTTATCGCCTTATCTTGAGCTGAGTGACGCTTTAATAAGCGGGTTGACATGCGATGGCATGACGAAACTAAGCGAGATCTTAAGCGACTACAAGCCGATATGGGCTATGGCGGTTCCAAGGCTTAAGGATTCCGCGCAGTCTTTGGACTTCTGGAGAGAGGAAATGAAAACTTTGATGAAGCAGATTGAAGCGTTAACTGGAAACAAAATAACCCGCGGGAAGTTGAAATCTGCTATAGAGCTTACTCAGCGGGCAACAAAGGCTTTTCGCAGACTCCAAGACCTAAGAAAGGGCAATCCAGTGATCATGGGGCGCGATGCCATGCTGGTTAATCAGACATACATGTGGGATGACATAAAACGATGGACTGAAAAAACCGAGGCGCTATGCGATGAACTTGAAGAGCGCGCTCGCCAGAGGAATTGGGCATGCCCGCCTGACACGCCAAGGGTTATGGTTACAGGCACGCCGATGATATGGCCTGACAACTGGAAAGTGCCCTCCATAATTGAGGAAGCTAATCCCCAAGGTGTTCTCGTTGCTGATGAGCTTTGCTCAAGCGAGAGGCTCCTATATGACCCAGTTGGCGTGGACGAGTGGACAATGGACGACATGCTCAACGCGATAGGCGAACGGTACCTGATGGCATCCACCTGCCCCTGCTTCACATCTGATGACGGAAACAAAGACCGCATTAACTGGATACTTAATAAAGTCAAAGAATGGAAGGTTAACGGTGTAATCTACTATGTCGTCCGTGGTTGCATGCTCTACGCCATGGAGTATATGCGCGTCAAAAAGGTCTTAGATCATATGAGCATTCCAGTCTACTATTTGGATACTGAGTATACACGGGAGGATGTCGGCCCGCTGAAGACTAGGGTTGAAGCCTTTCTAGAGATGCTAACTGCAAGAGTAGACATATAGAGGTGTAACTAATGATAACGGCTGGTATAGATTTAGGCACTCAAAGTGTGAAAGTAGTCATCTTAAAAGATGGGCAGGTCCTGGCGCGCAGCAAAGCATTCTCCGGATTCGACCCTGCGGAGGCTGCGGAGCAAGCTTACAACGAAGCACTAAAGAAAGCGGCCTTATCTGCAAATGAGGTGCTTCATGTTACCGCCACAGGTTCAGGCATGGAGTTGGCCTCTAACGCTAACAGCACAGTTAGCATGATGGGCGCCGACGCGAAAGCAGGCGTTTACCTGTTTCCAACCGCGCGTACAGTAGTTGACGTGGGCGCCGAAGAGGCACGAGCGGTTAAGTGTGATGACAAGGGCGTTATGGTAGACTTCGTTGTTAACGAGCGGTGTGCAGCAGGCGCTGGCGCCTTCATTGAAGCTATGGCTCGTGCTTTAGAGGTTAGGTTGGAAGAGATGGGACCGCTTTCGCTTAAGGCTGAACGCGCCAGTTCGATTAACGCTTCATGCGTCATTTTTGGTGAATCAGACGTGGTGAGCTTAATTCATCGCCAAGAATCCAAGCCTGAGATTGCACGGGCCATATTTGACGCCATGGCTGACCGTATTTCCTCCATGATGCATCGGCTTGGCATTGTTCCTGATGTTGTGTTGGTGGGCGGCGTCGCCAAAGACGTCGGTTTCGTCGCATCATTAAAAAGGAAGCTTGGCATTGAATTATTAATACCGGAATTCCCTGAGTATGCTGGCGCTTTAGGCGCCGCTCTTGTAGCCGTCAACCGGGTTAAAACGGTGTAGAAAAAATGGAAGAGCCGCCGAGGAAAGAGGATGTAGAATATTGGCGATGGCAGGAGTACCGCCGCGTCTTTGCAGAAAAGAAATGGCGCAATAAAGATGTGATAACAGCCGGCATCGACGTAGGTTCTGTCGGCTCTAAGGCAGTTATAATGATTGACGGCGAAGTTTACTCTTGGGGCATAATGCGCACAGGCTCAAACAGTCCTGACAGCGCCAAAAAAGTGCTTAGCTGGGCCATGGAAGGCACCGGCTTAAGGCTTGATGACATCAAATACATAGTTGGAACGGGATATGGCCGCGTTAATGTTCCCATGGCTAATAAAGCCATAACGGAGATCGCTTGCCACGCGAAAGGTGCGAACTACATTTGGGGCCCAAGCGTCCGAACCGTGCTGGACGTGGGCGGCCAAGATATAAAGGCCATTCGCTGCGATGAGACAGGCAGAGTCGTCTCTTTCTTGATGAATGACAAGTGCGCAGCGGGCACGGGCAGAGGCATGGAAGTTTTCGCTGACCTCTTGAAAATCCCAATAGAAAAGATTGGCGAAGTCTCGCTGAACGTGGCTGAGGAGCCGCCGCCTGTCAGCTGCACATGTGTGGCTTTCGCGAAAACTGAAGCCATTAGCCTGCTTCGCAAAGGCTGGTCAAAAGAGAAGGTGCTAGCCGCTTACACGCATGCAATGGCCATAAGAATGAGCAACCTTGTTAAGCGTGTCGGTCTCGAAAGAGAATTTGTCATCACAGGTGGGCAATCAAAAAACATCGGCATTGTTTCGCGAATAGAAAAGATACTTGGCGTCAAATGTCTCCCTATGCCTAATTGGCGGGAAAACGGTTTAGACCCGATGGTCGCCGGCGCCATCGGCGCTGCACTGTTCGCTAAGGCACTATACGAAAAAGAGCATAAAAACTGAGGTGAATAACCGTTATCACGCATTACGGTTACAGCGACGGCTCAGGCGAATACTACGTTGTAATTGACTCAGACAAGTGTAACGGCTGCGGCGAATGTGTGAAGGTATGTCCGCAATCCGCCCTTGAACTGGTAACAATGCTGATTGACTTGGATGATAAGATGGTGGCAACGGTTAAAGAGGAGCATCGGAGAAAGATAAAATATACTTGTTCTCCATGCAAGCCTGAAAGCGGAAGGGCGCCGTGTGTGCTAGCTTGTGCGCAGAATGCCCTAAAGTGCATTTGGGTTACTCGCTAAAGGCATCAAGTATTGTATTTCTGAGTTAACAGATGAGTTTAGGCAGAATTATAATTTGGCGTTGAGCATTTAACATGCTGCTTTACTGAAACAAACACTCAAATTTGTTAAACCTAAATATTAGTGCCTATTAGTCGGCAGTAGATAGGACCGCTAATCTATAATTCTCCATGGCCTTTAATTGGTGTAGTAGAAGCGTTGTGCATATTGGTAATACGTATGGTTATGGTTTCACTTGGATATGTTTTGAGAATTCGCTACATTTATTTAAGCTAAACTTATATTGATAGGCTGAAAGTAAGGAAGGGAAGCAACCGATGTCCAAGAAGCCGCAATCCAAAGATGAAGCGTTAGAAGCTTTAGACTTTATAGTTAACGTTCTGAAGGAGCATGAGAAGGATTTGGATAAGCTGATAAACGAGTTGGGCACGGTTGCTGCATCTCTAGGTGAAACTGGAGAATTAAGCGCAAAAGTTGAGAAAATAGAAGAAAGAATAAACAGCTTACAAAACGAGATAAATAATTTAATTAATTGTTTGTCAACCGCGCCGCGTCCTGCTTCTTCAGTGCCGGCTGTAGAGCAAAAGGCTGTTCCGCTACAAGTGCAAGCGTCTATAATGCATGGTCCACCTGTAATTTTGAGGTGTAAGCAGTGGGAGGATTTTCAGACTTTGGCTTGTCAAGCGCAGACTTTGTCTTTTATGGTTAAGGAGGCAGAAAAGACTTTTCAGGTTGACGCGCTTAAGGGTAATCAGATTATCACTTATAGTGGCGAGTTTCCAAAGTTTGCGTCGCTTTTGAAGATGTGGTTGTCTAAGCAGTTGGATGTTTCTGAGCAGAGGATTTTGGAAGGCGTTTTGGCTATAGGTTAAGCTTGTTGTCTGTAGTTTATTTGTAATGCATAATGCTTTTATAAGCGTATTATGTCTTAAGTCTTGTGATGTAATTTGGAGGGCTAATCGAGGTTGAAGGCTAACCCAACAAGCCCAAAAATTTTTTTCCGTTCTCGAAGCCTTCTCCTTTCTCCTCGATGACGGATTGGCAGTTGGACAGCCAACAAACAATGACAACGCCCTCCAACCACATCAAATAAACAAAAAGGCTGAAAACCAATGACTAAAGAAAAAACCCTACAACACGAATTCACCGAAGCACTAATAAAATTCGAAAAAACAATGGAAGACCTATACCTACTCCAACACGTCTCAAAAGATCTAAAAAACTACAAAAGAATGATCCGCCTAAAAAAATACGACTAACCTTGATTCCCACCTCCACTTCTTTCACAAGTCCGCTTCCAACCACGTAATTAACACGTGAACCCCGCTCGTGTTGTCGTACGAGACACTTATATGACCTCAAAAAGGAATACACATGACGAGGCGAATCGTAGCTGGATCTTGCCATCGAAACCATAGACTTAACCAAAAAATATGGCGCACTAACCGCAGTCAATAAGTTAAATCTGAAAGTTAAGCGAAACACAATTCACGGTTTCCTCGGCCCGAACGGCGCCGGAAAACCACAACAATAAAAATGCTCGTAGGTCTAATAAAACCAAACGCAAGTGTAGTCAAAATCCTATGGCAGGGAGTACACGGCGAGCAATCCGATACCCGATTAATTATCGGTTACATGCCCGAATTACAAGTTTCCCAAATACTTGAAGGGCTCAGAACTCCTAGACATTTACGGCCAAATGTATGGAATGGCTAGGCAAGAATGTAGAGAGCAAATTCCCAAACTAATCGAGCTAGTTGGGCTTAAAGGAAGAGAAAACGATCCCATAGGCAAATATAGCAAAGGAATGCAGCAAAGAATCGGCATAGCACAAACGCTACTAAACGATCCCGAACTTAGACGAGCCAAGCCTAGGTTTAGACCCCATAGGCATGGTGGAAGTAAGGTAACTCGTAAAAACCATCGCCAAAGAAAGACCGAACCGTTTTTCTCTCTTCCCATCTCCTATTTGAAGTTGAGCAAGTCTGCACTCACGTAACCATAATTAACCGCGGGAAAGCTCTCATCTCCGATACACTCCACAACGTAGTAAGCAAGCTTTCATGATCTGTCACTCTGCAATTGGAAGTAACCACGCTATCTGAAGCAATAATTATGGTTGTGCGAAACTTGCCCTTTGTCACTGATTTAATGCGAAGCGGCAATGTTTTAAACATAAATTTTAGGACGCATGATGACGTAAGGCCAGAAGTTTC
>JAOAIV010000050.1:9030-9264 GCA_026414525.1 Candidatus Bathyarchaeota archaeon
GCAGTGGAATCATAATTTCCATGAGCATACAGAGGCAAAATCTTGAAAGTGCTTTTATGACTCTTATCAACAAGCATCAGGAAGAGGTAACCTAAATGCGGCCCCTGTCGCAAGTATGCAGCGCCCAAGCTGGTTTACCCGCTTCTGGGCAGTTGTAAAATACGGGATGCTCTGGAATATCCGAAAGAAAAAGTTCAATGGGCCTGGTCATAGCCACTTTTGCCCTCCTTACAG
>JAOAIV010000051.1 GCA_026414525.1 Candidatus Bathyarchaeota archaeon
TCCACATACATGTCCCCGCAATTGGAGGCCAACTCCGTCATCCCTACATGGCGAATCGCCGTTCTGGTTGGGGTTGAGCCGCCGCCATGAATATAATTGCGGGGCTAGCTAATTGTAGCTGAGTTATAGCTGAAGCGATTTCAGCAAATATAAACATTGTGTTCTGGGAGAAATAAATGTTGCTCTGTAAGCTTGATGTTGCCCGCTTAGCATTGGCGCTAATGTTTACGCTTATTAGGCATTCTTGATAGCTAAAGTTTAAACTGGGCTTTTCATAATTAGGATATGCTGTGTTTGAGGGGAGGCAAGCGTTGTCGGGTCTTCCACATCGTGCACGTGGAGTTAAAGTATTGAAAGCCGTTTCGTCACCGCTCAGACTGCATATTTTAAATTTACTTTTTGACAAAAGCGCTCTCTCCTATACGGAGTTGATGAACGCGTTAAAAATGAACCCGACCCGAGACGCGGGAAAATTCGCGTATCACTTGAAATTTCTGCTCAAAGCTGACTTGGTTGAGGCAGATGCGGAAGCCAAAAAATACTACTTAACCGAACTGGGTAAAATGGTTCTTGACGTGGCTGATAAGGTGGAAAAGAAAGCTGTCAAGCCACGGGGAATGCTGGTTCGCACATCACATTTCACGTTGGAAGAATTTGACGCCAATAAAATTGCTAACTCGCTTATACGCGAAGCCAAGGTTCCTCCTGAAATTGCACAGAAAGCAGCGAAAGAGGCGGAAAAACGGCTTTTCAAATCAAAAATTAAGTATTTAACTGCTCCTTTAGTCAGAGAAGTTGTAAATGCCATATTAATTGAGAAAGGGTTTGAAGATTATCGACATAAACTAACAAGGCTAGGCATGCCTGTTTATGAAGTATCTGCCTTACTGGACATGAAAGACGCCGCTGGCGGCTCATCCGCCATGCTTTTAAGAGCAGGAGATGCTGTATTCAAGGAATATACACTTTTAAACGTGTTTCCACGAGACGTCGCAGATGCGCATGTGGCAGGGGCAATTCACGTAAACGACATAGGCACATGGATTTTGAAGCCGAACGAGGTGATGCATGACCTCCGATTTTTCTTTCAGCATGGGCTTAAAATTGCAAGCCCTACTCAATTTTCTCATGGAGCGCCTAAAAATTTTGAAACCGCCTTGTCGGTGATTTTCAACGTACTTTTATGCGCTAGCAAGGAAGTAAACGTTATGCAGACTAGCGATTACTTCAATGTGTTTCTTGCGCCATTTATGAAAGGAATCGATGCGACGCAAGCAAAAGAAAAACTGCGCATATTTTTACTCAATGTTCATCAACACGCAGAAAGCACGTTGGGGTTGACACTGTCGATTCCGAAATTTGTTGCAGATAAACCCGCCATCGGACCAGAAGGAAAAGTATGTGGTAGCTATGGCGATTTCGCTGAAGAAAGTTTGTTGCTGGCGTTGCTTCTCATTGAAATTCTCGAAGAAGAGAGCACGTCTAAACCCTTACTTAACCCAAAGATAATTATTAAAATGAACAATGAAGCATTAGTGGATGAGAAGGCAAGAGAGGTGCTTCTAAAAGCGCACAAAATAGCCTCAACAAAAGGACTGCTTTACTTTGCAAGTATGCTGCAGAAAGATGGGAAATGCGCTGTTTTTTCTGCTTCAGGAATTAGTCTCAAAGCTGATTTGACTGGAGACTGGGAAACAGATACTTTGCGAACAGGTTGCCTTGGCGCCGTAACCGTTAATATGCCTCGAATTGCTTATGAAAGCGGAAAAGATGCGAACAAATTTTTTGAAATTTTAAAAGAAAGATGCGAGTTAGCCGCGCGCGCATTAAAAATCAAGCATGCCGCGCTTAAGCAGCATGGAAATAACACGCTTCCTTTTATTATGCAGAACTCCAACGGAGACACGTACTTTAGACTTGAAAACTGCTTGATGCTAATAAATTTCGCGGGTTTCCCAGAAGCGGTGGAAGTTTTTTGCGAGAAAGACAGCACACACGAAGAAGCCATTAAGTTCTCAGAGGAAATTATTAAGAGTGTTTTAGCGTTCAAACATAAATTCGGCAAAAAATATGGTAGACGCTTATTTCCAATAGTACTACATAGTCCGGAGGCATCAGAAAGACTTGCGCAACTAGACATTGAAAAGTACGGTGTTGCCAAAGTGAAGTTTTCAGGCCCACGGGAGAAACCCTTCTACACAACCACAAAGCGACTAAATTTTGCTGCTGAAAACTTTCCTTATATCCCTACGGAAGCCATAGAAAAAGAGCAAAAACTCAAGGGATTTAATATTGGAGGAAACCTACATGTCATAGAAATGGCAGATAACGAATTCAGCCCAGAAGAGCTTATGAAGTTAACTGAGCATCTAATCAAAAATCAAGGCTTAGAGTTTTTCACTTACAACCGTATAAGCACATACTGCGATAACTGCAGAAAAAGTTGGACCGGCACGTTACATAAGTGTCCCTCATGCGGTTCAATAAGTACATTAACAATCTTTAACAGGTTCGCCTCATCCTAAAGCTAAGGTTATTTTACCGCGCCTAGAACCAGCGCCAAAAGAGCCATTCTAACCACAAGGCCATTCCGAACTTGCTGGAAGTAGCGTGCCTGCGGGGCAGAATCAACCTCAGCAGAAATCTCGTCCACTCTTGGAAGTGGATGAAGAATTATCATGTCCGTTTTCGCGTTTTTTAAAAGTTTCAAATCTACTTTATAGGTGCCTTTAACTTTCGCGTACTCAGCAGCATCAGGAAAGCGCTCCTTCTGGATGCGCGTAACATATAAAACATCTACCTGTGGAATTACATCCTCCAGATTTGTGCCCTCAAAAACAGAAATCTTTTTTTCTACAGAATGAATGACTTCTTTCCGCATCTTAAGAGATTCGGGCGAAATTAGATACAATTCGATATTATATAGTGACAACGCATAAGCAAGCGAATGAACAGTGCGCCCATACCTGAGGTCGCCTACCAACGCAATCTTTAAACCATCAATTCGTCCCTTTTCCTTCTGTATCGTATATAAATCCATAAGCGCTTGAGTCGGATGCTCCTCCGAACCGCTACCTGCATTTAATATAGGAACCTTTGAGAATTCTGCAGCTAATTTTGCAGCGCCATCAAGAGGATGCCTAAGCGCAATAACATCAGCGTAATTCTCAACAGCACGTATAGTATCCGCAAGATTTTCACCCTTCCTAACCGACGTAACTTCTGCTTCAGCAAAGCCTATGGCGGCGCCACCAAGTTTAAGCATTGCCGCTTCAAAACTTAAACGTGTGCGTGTGCTCGGCTCAAAAAATAGAGTCGCAAGGATTTTTCCCTTAAGCATATTGGAACCTTGGGATGCAAGTTGTTCCATAGATTTGCTGATGTTAAGAATATAGTTGATTTCTTCACGCGAGAAGTCTTCTATGGACACTATGTCTCTTCCTTTGAACTCCAAGCTACGCACCAGAAACAAGAAAGCAGATAACTGCTAAATAACAGTTTTCATGGATAAAAAGAGGGGAGGATTATTTTTTGCTTCTTCGCGTAACCGCGAACACGACAGCGATTACGATTATAGCCGCCAATATGCCTATTATGATGTAGAAGTATACTTGTGGAACTCCTTCAACTGTACTACCAGCAGGAACGAATATTGGTTGATACTCGTAGGTGTAGCCTATGCCGCAAGTTGGCGATAAGGGGTTTTCAGTGAATACAAGCGGGTGTCCCATTGTTCCGGTTCCCGTAACCAGCCAATATTTGAATTCATAACCATCGTCAGCCGTAGCTTTGAGAGTTATGCTGGAGCCTTCAGCAAATGTATAAGTTCCAGGAGCCGGATTTGTTTTACCTCCAGCTGACCCTTTAACTACAACCACCGCGTATGGCCTATCTGCCGGTTCAGTTGAAATGAATACTGCTTGGTAACTGTATGTGTACCCGTAACCGCAGGCTATTACTAGCGGATTTTGGGTTACAAGCAAGCTTTCAAAAGTTGATGTTGTCGATGGCGGCATAGGTGGCGGTTGGTCGATAATGAGTTCCCCTGTTTCTGGATCAACAAACTCCGCTGGGAGGATTAACGGTGGTCTATTAGGCGTTGTTATGTAGCCTCCTTGTATTATCCAGTGAGAGAATTTATAGCCTGCGTTTGGTTTTGCAGTCAATAGAACAATTGTACCTTCTGGATAATTATATTTTCCAGGTGCGGGATCAGTTGTTCCTCCATCTTGTGGCGTAACGGTTATTACAACTTGGGCGTCATTGGTTTGCGCCGTTGCCGTTGAAATAGGCAGCAAAATAAGCGCAGAGACCAGCAACGTCAAAAGAATATGGCCATAGCAATTTTTTTGCATTTCTCCTTTTCTCCCTTCAAATGTTTTGTTAAAATTTTGTGATATATTTTTAGGTAGAAATATACATATAAATAATTCGGTTTTTAGCGGAATTAGTAAAATTTGGCTTACATTAGCATATTTTTAGTAAATACGTCTGCTGAAAATTTTTAATGAATTTACATTCAAATGTAACGAGTTAGTCGTTAATGAATGTTTATAGTTTCTTTCGAATCAGTGAAGTGTTTCTCACTTTTTCTTTTTCATTAATGACTCGTCTTCTATGTTTTCACCGCTTAATAGAGCACGTAAGGATTTCACTTCGTCCCTTAGCATATTTATTTCACTTTCTAGCGCTTTCGCTTTGGCGTCGGCCATTTTTTTGAGTTCCTCAATCTCAAGAAGCAGGTTTTTTCTCTCATTTTCCAAAGCTCTGATTCGCTCGATGGTACTTTTGAAGTTGCTCATTCTTGTTTACCTCTTTACATTGAATTTGTTGCATTAGCACTTAAGCCTTTTGCAGTTTCACTACTAAAAGTGGTAGTAGATAATGTAAACATTGCTTATTATTCGTAAAAATGGACCAAAACTTTCTTTTTACTAAACTTTTGGCAACTTTGCATAGGAGGTTATTTTTTATATAAGTAGTTTACAAATAAAAACATGAACTCTATCAATATTAGGTTAGGTCTTCAATGAGAAAAACGATATTCAAGAAACTGGAAGCGGAAGGATTAATTGCAAACTATAATCGTTTGAGAAAAAATTTGCCGCCTCGCCTTCCTGACAGAGTGTATATTTGGGATGAAACTTTCCGCGAAAGCCTGAAGGTTCCCACAGCATTTTTAACGTATGTTGAGCAAGTTAAACTTGCCAAGTTGCTGGATGAAGCAGGAATAGCCGTTATTAATGCAGGATTTCCCGCTCTTTCGGAAAGCGAGAAAAATAATGTTAAACGATTGGTTAATGAAAGTTTTAAGAATGCGAAGCTTACTGCATCAGCACGAGCAACAAAAGATAGTATTGATGCTTGTTTAGAGTGTGGTATAAAAGAAGTAACTATCGAGATGCCTTTTAACGGGCTTAATCTTAAATATCGGCTGAAAATGACGAAAGAGCAAGCGCTGAAAAATATTGTAGAGAGCATTGAATACACCATAAAGCATGGTGCACGCGCAATTTTTGTTCTCATGGACGGATCCAGAACGCCGCTCGAGGATATAGTGCAGATTTTTGAAGCTGCAGCAAATGCCGGCGCGCAAAGGCTAGTTGTAGCTGATAGCCTTGGTTTTCTGAGGCCGCTCTCGATGCATTATCTCATATCACATATCAGAGAAGGCTTATCTGAAGATGTGAAAAATAAGGCTGAGCTTTCAGTCCACTGCCATAACGACTTTGGCTTGGCAACGGCGAACACTTTAGCGGCGGTAGAGGAAGGCGTGACATGTTTGCATACGTGTATTGCAGGCCTTGGAGAGCGTGCAGGGATAGCCCCTTTTGAGGAGGTTGTTACTGCCCTAGAGCTACTTTATAACATTGACACGGGCGTTGATCTGGGAAAGATTTATCGGATTTCGCAGTTAGCTGAAAAAGCCTTTGCGCTGCCTATTCAGTTTCATAAGCCAATAATAGGCGATGGCATATTCGCCCATGAGGTAGATCAGCAACTTGAGGAATTGCAGACGCAACCATTGCTTTTTGAACCATTTCCGCCAGAAATTGTCGGGCGTGAAGCTACACTTTTTATTGGTAGGAATACAGCGCAAACTTTGATCCAACAGATTATGGAAAAGGCGGGAATAAGGGCTTCACCACGTCAGATGGACGAGTTATTTAGGCGCATAAAAGGTTCCCAGGAAAGCTTGGATAAGGGAGAAGCCCAAATGACTTTTTATCAAGTAAAGAAACTCTTAAAAGAGCTGCAAAAGGGCTATAACATGTCAGAGTTTTGGCTTTTAGTCGAGCAGGTAACTCGGCAGAAGCCGAAGCTGCAAGAACTGGAAAAGCAGCAGCAAGAGGCAAACGCTAAATAGTATCATCCAAGCCTTTAAATTAACATTTGAGGCTCAACTGCGTCTTTATTTCTTCAACCTCGGCGGAGGATAAAGCACGGGGGTAATTGTATATCGGACCGCTTGGTTTTTCATTATAAAATGGACGATTACAATGAGGACAACCATTTGTAAGAAAGGGTTCTCCTGTTTCCACAGCAGACACAAGTAAATCATTTGCTACCCCGTAATCTGTTAAACGCCCGAAACGGTCAAAATGCATATTCTCAAAGCAAGCTTTCCCCGTTACAATTAAGTATCTAGCGAGTTGAATGCGCCTATATGACTCAATTAATGGGGGAGAACGATTTTCTAAGAGCGTCCCGCGAACAGGGGTGAACGCAAACAAGGCAGGCAAAACCCCCATATTAACACATTTTTGGATTAGGCTGACAGCGTCTTTCTCTGTTTCGCCCAATCCTACAATTAGGTGTGTGCTTACGTTTCCTTTACCGAAAACCTCAAGAGCATCACCCAGCTTTTTAAATTGGCTTTCCCATGTGTAGGGGCCAGCTACTCCTGCCCCTTTTGTTTCATTAAACAGTTTTTCTGTCGCTGCATCCAAGGCTATGCCTATTCTGTTTACGCCCGCTTCCTCCAGCTGCCTCAAGTCTTCACGAGCCAAGGGTTGACATGAGACGGAAAGGGGAACGCTGGATTGCAGCTTAATTGCCTTGGCCAGCGAAACCAATTGGACATTTACGTTGGAGGAATTTAGGGCTTGAATGCAGACACGCTTGATCTTTTGATAAGCGTAAGCATTTTCAATTGCTTTAAGAACACGGTTCGTGGAAAAAGTTGGCCACGAAACTCGAGCCAGCATTTCCGTTTTACTTCGACTCGCGCGCGCTTGAGGGCAAAAAGCGCAATTAGCAGCGCATTTACCACTTATGTATGTCATTAGATAAGCGGTTGTAGGCTCAGCCGCTATTTTACCTTCTAAAAGCTGCAGGATTATTGCTGAACCTATTGAAACTCTAATTAGCGGTGGCAGATCCTCTTTGTTAGGGTTGACGGTTCTGACAGTAATCCCCAGATATAATTTAAGGATGAACATGAAATAAAAAGTGTATTGGTGAAAGCGGCGTGTGCAACTTTACCTAAACTACGAAGATCTTGTATATTTTTGGCAGTCACATCGTGTACTTGTGCGACCTATGAGCTTCCGACATGAATACTATTATTAAATCAATCGTTATAAATATTGTATTGGGCATGTTGCGTATGGCAATGGATGAAGTGCTTTCTGCACTTGAACACTTCGTGGAAACAAACTCCAATGTTGTGGATGTCCAATGGGATCGCAGAATGAGCCCTAAATTGCTGGTAAATCCCTATTCGGAGAACTATGAGGAGAGAAAGACAGCGGCGCATTATTTCCTATTAGTTGCGTCGATACTTGCGGAGGAAGTAGTTGGTTTCTCTGAAAACGCGCGACGAATTCTTGTCTATCTCCATGAGAAATTTGGACGTCGTCTTTTTGAAATTCGCAAGCCTCATCTTTTTGAGGAGGAAATTATAAAGTGCGGATTTTATCATACTCTAGGCCCTTATAAGGGGGTTATCCCGGAAGCGCTTGTTCGCGTTAATAATTTTGTGAAGAACAAGGCGGCTAATAACCTGATTGAGTACGCGAAAAGTTTCAGCAAGCCATCAGATCTTGTGAAAGACCTCACTGAAAATATTGAATCGCCCGGCGTGCCGCATAAAGATGAAATTTGGAGTTACATGCGGTGGATGGTGCGCGGTAAACCTGACTTAAAACTTTTTGATAATTTTTCCACAGAAGATCTCTATGTTCCTTTGACACGAGAGAATGCTGATGTTGCTGTGAGTTTAGGTTTAATAAAATCTTCTGCCTCTTACTTGTGGAAAGACAAGGCGGAAGCAATGAAAACTCGTGAGAAAATTACAGAGTTCTCTAAGCAAATTTTCCCCAAAGATCCGGCAAAAGTTGATTACCCATTTTTCTTGCTAGGTAGATGGCTAAGGCAAAAAAGCTTGAATAGAAACACGTTAAAGGAGGCGCTTCAGTTCTTTGATCACATGCATGAGGTGACAGGGCAACCACATGCGTATTACCATAAAATGAGCCGCTATAAAAGCGGTTGGGAAAAGAAGACAGCAAGCATTCTCTCGAAGATGAAGATTCCCTATGGCTACGAAACTATCACTTTCCCACTTCCAGGAGACACCTACACCCCCGACTTCATTCTTGACAAGGAAATTCAAGGCCGGCGCATCATTCTTGAGCCACACTACGAAATGAACCGAAAGCAAGCGCAAAAGTATGCATTATTCAAGCGAACCTACGGGCATGAATTCCTCCTAATTTTATTGCTAAAAAATGACCTAATCCCCTATTACCATGAACGAAAAGTGCTTGCAGATGACGTATGCGATGACGTGTGGCCTATCGAATTCGTCGACTTGCTTATAGAAAGAATTAGAACAGGAACTTACGGACAATAGGCGCGGCAGGGTATTTATTAAGCGATTTCCATGTTTTGCGCTGTTTTGCTCCCTTTCAGCTTTAAGCTGTTGCGCAGACCTACCCTCTATAGG
>JAOAIV010000052.1 GCA_026414525.1 Candidatus Bathyarchaeota archaeon
GTAGATACCCAGCATCATGGAGAATATTGCGATAAGATTGTAGAAGGGGCCTGTTGGTAGGGCGCCGGGGAAAAACGCGAAGAGGATAGCGGCGTTTAGAAGTGCTATCATGATTCCTGCGGTGGGGTTGATGAGTAGGAATACTGTGATTATTGGTATTTCCCATAGGCCGTATATGAGGAATGGCGCGTAGGGTGCGGGGACGCCGATTCCTGAGATGCTTGGGTTCAAGGCGACTGTTAGGGCAGCGAATACAATTGTTGTGGTTAATGTTTTGATGTTCATTTTCGGTCGGCTTTAATTGGTTTTGTAATTATTTAAGCGTAGCTACTCAAAAAAGAGTAGCCTGATTTTGCTAAAAACTGATAAATGCTTCCGCCAAATAATATTTCTTGGAGTGAAACGATTGACTGATGAATTAAAGTTTTCTTCTGCTGAAATTAAAAGTTGGCTTGAAGATCAAACTCGCCCTATTCTCGCGCCTGTACATGCACAAGCGCAGAAGCTACGTGATGACATGCGTGAGGCTATCCAAAGCGTTACGGAAGCAAGTAAACTGCTTTTTGATAGCAGCACAAAGGAAATTGAGAAGAGAAATATGCGTGTTTACAACCGCGCCAGAGCCTTAAACAAGCTGTCGCGTTTGTTTCTGGACAGGCTTAAGAAAGTTAACGTGCCCGATTATGTTTCGTATGAGAATCTAAACAAGTTGGCGCAGGAAACGCAGAAAGTGTTCCTCGTAACAGACATAGACGTTAGAAACTGGTTTCCGCGTCTTTCTCCCTTCTTTATTATGGACAGGCGAAAGTTCTTGACGGTTTATGAGAAAGCAAAACTCTCGTTGACTGCTTTAAATGATTTTCTGTCTAAAGAATATGTTAAAACTAAAACTTTAGAGGACGCCCTCCAGTTAGTCGATGAATTACGTGGTCTTGAAAGGCAACTTGTGGCAATTGAAGCAGAGCGTAAAAGCATTGTGGATGAGCGCTTGGTTCTGGAAAAGGAGCTTGCTGAACTTGAGAGAAGAATTGCTGATTTAAAAAGCCGTGGTCCAATCGACCAGCTTTTTATTGTTGAAACCGAAATAGGCGCTTTGAATAATGAAATAACACGCGCGTTGCGTCATCTGCAAAAACCCTTCCGAAAAGTTCAAGCCATGGCTACGCAGGGCGGCGGCGCCGGCTTAACTCTTGAGGAGCAGAATGCGCTTGCGCGTTATTTGGAAAAGCCTTTTGAGGCGTTGGCAACTGAAGATACGGGTTACCCGTTGCTGAAGCAGATTTTGCAGAAGTTATCACGGTTAATAAGCGAAGGCAAACTTAAGCTGAAACCGGATAAAGCGAAGAAGGCAGAGCAGAGCATAAACGAAATACTGCATGATTCTTTGCGTGCTTTGCAGCAGCGTTGTGTGGTGATGGCTACGCAGCAGCGGCAAATTCTGAATTCAGCGAAGATGGCTGAGATACGCGCTAGCCTCGCCGAGTATCAGGAGCAGGCTAAGCAGCTTAAAGCTAGAAAAATAAGTGTTGAAGCTCATGAAGCCATCAAAGAGCGAGCCTATAGGGAGACGCAGGAAAAAATTGACAGCATTAAACGGGCAATCGAGAAGAACATTCTCGGCTCTTTGGGTGTGAAAATCCAAATTCTGTAATGTGAAGTGTCGCGTTTTGAGCCTTGATGTCGAGTCAATCATTAATGAATCGTTGGCTGTTCAGAGCCGCGATTTCCTGAAAATTGTAGAAGCCGCTATAGCAATGCTGCGGGATGAAGGCGGCAGATTTAGGCGCTTAACTGTTTTGGAGCGGTTAGTTACGCTTGACCCTTTAGGTGAAGCGCTGGTGATAGGCGATTTGCACGGAGACATAGAGAGCCTCCGCCTTATACTCGAACGCAGCGGTTTCATGGAGAAAATGGCTAAAGATGCCTTTGTAGTTTTCTTAGGCGACTACGGAGACAGAGGCGCCTATTCTGCGGAAGTTTACTACACTGTTTTGAGGCTTAAGCTTGCCTTTCCCGAGCAAGTTGTGCTCCTGCGCGGAAACCACGAAGGCCCAGCCGATTTGCTGGCTTCGCCGCATGACTTGCCCATGCAATTTCAGCTTAGATTCAAGGAAAAATGGCGCGACGTGTATTCAAAAGTTCGGGAGCTGTTTGGTTATCTCTACAATGCGGTGCTCGTTGAAGACTGCTGCCTGATGGTTCATGGCGGCTTGCCCGCGTGCATCAGTAGCATTCATGACTTGGCTCTTGCCCATAAACTGCATGGTGAACAGCCTTTTCTTGAAGACTTGCTGTGGAGTGACCCAAGCGATGAAATTAAAGGGGCTCTGTACTCGCCGAGAGGTGCAGGTAAATTATTCGGCAAAGACGTTACTGATAAGATTCTAGCCCTGTTAGGCGTCAAAGTTCTGATAAGGGGACATGAACCGTGCCATGAGGGTTTCAGGCTTAACCATAACGGGAAAGTTTTAACGTTGTTCTCTAGAAAAGGCGCGCCATACTTCAACGCTCATGGCGCTTATCTGCAGCTGCCGCTTTCAGAGAAAATCGAGAGTGCGCAACAACTTGTTCCGTGGATTCAAAAGTTTTAGTTTCCATTAAAGCTGCTTATACCTAACTTGCGTTGTTCTTAATCCATGGTTTCATTTGGATATTTGCTTTTAAAGAGGAAGATTGCTCGGCTTAAGATTGATGCCGTGGAAAATGCTACAACTCCTATAGTAACCACGTTATAGAAGAGTTGCCCTGAAAAAATGAACCTTAAGCCTATTGCAGCGTAAAGCAAGCTACCATAGTATTTTCCAATCGGGTCGTAGACTTGGCGTGAGACGAGACCCGTTAAAACGAACATAGCAAATACTGCAGCGACTAAAATAAGAATCCATTCAGCATAAAAACCCGTAGAACCAAAAACTATGAGCATTAAGAAGGTAAGAGTAAAGTCCGAGGTCACATCAAAATAGGTTCCGAACTTCGAAGAAACCCCAAGTTTCCTTGCCAAATATCCATCTAGAAAGTCTGTGAAAAACAAGAAAAGAAACAAAATAGCACCATAAAACAACTTTCCGTTGCCCACGAGGAAAACAAGAAAGGGAACCAAACCTAAACGCAAGGCTGTAATTGCGAATGCAACAAAGCGACTATTGATTGCGTTTTCCTCCCTTCAAGGGATGATGTTCCTCCCGGCTTGTCGGGCGTTTTCCATTGCAGCGCTGTCTCCCATAGAAAGTGTCAACCCCCTTAAGGAATGTGCCGTTTGCTGCTTGCACCTGTTGCCTTAAAGTATCAATTGTTACGCTGGGTTTATCTCCACCTTGCAAGGCAATAATCACTGTTTTAATTCCATGAAAATTATTAATTCTGTTGACGTACTTTACGATGGCTGTTCCAACTGTTCCGCCATATACTGGATATGCAAGCGTAAGCAGACTGTAATTCGAAAGCTCAGAAGGCGTTTCAGAACTGGCAGTGGTAATTCCCACGCGCCAGCCACTTAACGCAAGACCCTCTGCAAAAGCGTAAGAAGCATCTCTTGGAAAACTGCTGAAACCAGGCTGATATACAACTAAAGCACTCTTGCTGCCAACCGCATTTATAACTTCAATTTCGCTGACAATCTCCCTACTAATAATTCCAGACAATAGTAAACCACCAAACACTGCAAACACAACAAACGCTGCGATTAAGATAAGAACAGCCCCAAAATGATTTGTTTCCATTTTTTCTTCGGCCAAAACTTCAAGCTAATACACCGCAATCGAGTTGCGGCGTCCATTTTTATAAAATTTGTGCCTTTTTAAGTGTGGATTTGCATCAAATCGCGCTGTTATTTTTCGGGTAGGCGAAGCTTATATTAAGCGAGAGAATCATACTTTAAAATCATGAAGCCTTGTGTATTGTACTTCTCAAGAACGGGGAACACCAAGCGCATGGCAGAAGCCATCGCTGAGTCGATAAAGGCGCCCGTTTTCGCCATAACTTCTTCTGAACCGGCTATTGTTGAAGACTTTGATGTGTTGATTCTAGGCACACCCGTGGAAGGTTTTAGGCCAGCGCGGGAAATGATGGCTTTTGTGGAGCGGTTAATGAAAACTGAAGGGAAAAAGGCAATACTGTTCTGCACTTACAAGCTGTGGAAAGGCAGCGTATTCAAAATCTTGGAGAAAAAATTAGCTGAGAAAGGATATCGTGTGATCCTGAGTGTTTCCAAAAAAGGAATCAAGTTAGATAAGCCAACAGAGTTTTCAGGCTGCATAAACAAAATATTGGAAGCGCTAAAGAAATAACGTTATCAGTGGCCGCAATAAATAAACAGAAACTAAGCATCTCTAAAGCTCTCAGCCTCCTCTCTTCATTTATTTAAGTGTATGCTTTGCGTTGTATAAAATGATTATAGTGGCGGTTTAAAGCAAAAATCTTTAAATGTCTATTTGCTGCAACAGTGTGTAAAAGGTGTTATAGTTGAGTGTAAAATTACATCCTTATGTAGTTTTTCTTCCTGCTGAGCAGAAAGATCGCATCTTAAGCGCAATCTTCGGCTCCAAAGCCGGCGTTGACATCCTACGCTTTTCGCTTAAGCAGGGAATAGCCAAAAACCTCTACCAGAAAGACCTTGTTGCACAGCTGAATTACTCCAACAAAACAATCATCGAAAACCTAAAAATGCTAACTAAACTTGGCGTTTTAACCGAGCTAATGGAGAAGAACGAAAAAGAAGGACGCGTAATCTGGGTTAAGGCTTATCAGCTAACAGACCTTGGCAGATGGTTCGCGCTGTTGCTGGCTGAAGAGAAGGAGCTGTCGGAAAAGGAAAAAGCCGAGATACTGCAAAGCCTATTCCGCACCTACGTTAAGCTCGTCAAAGCTTTAGCTGCGGAGCTAGGCATCGGCAAGCGGAATCTCGAAGCGATCTTCAAAGAAGAAATAGTTCGCTGAGGCAAGGAGTATGCGCGCCATAGCCGTGGTCGGAACAAAAAAATCAGGAAAAACAACCACAATAGAAAACCTAATCAGAGAACTCACGCGAAAAGGCTACAACGTCGCAGCCATTAAGCACATACCTGAACCAGATTTCACCATTGATACGCCGGGCAAGGACACGTGGCGCTACGCAAAAGCGGGCGCAAAAACCATCATCAGTGTTGCCGCAGATGAAATCGCGACAATAGAAAAAGGTTCCACTGTAACCCTGGCAGCGTTGCTGAAAAGGTGTAAAAACAGTGATGTCGTCTTCATTGAAGGCTTCAAAAAACTTGTTGCGCTAAAGAGGAACATACCCAAAATCGTGGTGGTAAAATCACCTGAAGAAGCAGCAAACGCCTTAGACTCATTTATGCCTATAATAGCTTTTAGCGGTCCATACAACACTGAAAACTTAAAATTTGAAGTGCCCTATGCGGATGGACAAAAAAATCCTAAAAAACTGGCAGAAATAATCGAAAGGGTTATCCTAAAAAAGAAAAATTTTCTCTCACAAGCTGCTGGTAATCCGTGATATGTTCTAGCCATGCCCGTTTCAGCTGCTTACTGTTACTGTGACATAGACCCTCTCTAGGTTTCCGCAATGAACCTCTATTAGGCGCCAAATATGAAAGAATCAATTAATTTTTCATACTAATTGAATGAAATTTTATACTACTAGCCAAGTTCCTATGAACATCAGCGTTACAGCTGCAATTTTCAGTAGTAGTGTTTTTTTGTTTATTTCTTCATTGAGAATCTGAGGCGAGAAGAGGCTAAGAATAAGCGTGTAGAAGAAGACATAGAATGGTTGCAGTCCGAACAGGGAAGAAGCCAAAGAAGCGTTTGTTAGAGATAAAGCAATTAGGGAGCATAGAGTGCCTGTGACGTAAAGGCCTTCTCCGACGAAGGCTGTAAACACCGTCTTTTTGCCTACCGCAGAGATCGTTTTGACAATTTCCCTACGTGTCTTCGGCAAAACTAAGAGAAGTAAGGCTGCAGTGAAAGTGCCAAGAACGTTCCAAAAGAAAACCGACCAGAAATTAAGGTACTCCACAAGAGTTTTGTCCACCACCGTGTAAGTGGCTATTATCAAACCGAAGGGTATCATAAACTTTAGTACCCCTGAAAAGGGCTTTCGGCTTGCCTTTTTGTATGAAATCAGCATGGAAGCAAAGGCTATCAGAGCAATTCCCAGGTATCTACTTGCTCCAAGGAGTTCATTAAGAAAAAGTGCTGAAAGTAATACTACGAATACTGGTATAAACTGAAAAAGCGTAACAACCCTCGACACTTCTTCCCTCATCAGAGCTTTTGAGTAGAACCAGAAAGCGATCAGCGGCATCACGCCTGCTAGTATAGCAAGGAGTGAATACGGAAAAGAGTATACAACAGCGCCGGCGATTAAGACTATGAATGCAAAAATCGTGTCCATGGAGATGGCAGTGAAAATCAGCGGCAAATTGCTCTTGAACTTGTTGGTTAGAAGGAACTTTATGAAAACGTTATTCATGGCCCAGAATGCAGGCGCCAATAAAGCATAACCATACCATTCCATGCAAGGTCAGCCGTGATTATCCAACAGAGACTAATAAACTTAAGCACAAGCTGGCTTTGATGACAAGCTAGCCGAAAACTGCCCGCGTCAACAACAATTATTTATTAAGACGGCGATAGTTAGCTTGTAACGGAGCACAGACACCATGAAGGCTTTAATAGTTCAGTTTCCCTTTGGCGTAGTAGCTTTTGATGAGAAAGGGAAAATCTCAGATAAAGTCTTATTTTCAAACAAGCCGTCTGAAGCGGCAAAAATCATTTTAAATATTGAGTCTGGAAAGCTCTCTGAAGTTGCTTCTTTGTTAAATGCGCTTCAGAAACGTGGCTTTGACACATTCGCTTTTGAAAACGCTGCCATAGCCACCGCGGTGCAGCAGAAACTAGGCTATAACGTTGAAGTTGCAAAGGCTTCAGAAGTCGCTGCTCTGCGCAGCAACATGGAGAATGTGGCTGTTGAAACAGGCTTTGTAAAGGAAGCAAAGGCTCTTGCCGAATGGAATCGTGATGTTAGTATGGAACTGGCGAAGCAGCGGGTTAAAGGCGCAATTGAGAAGAGAGATTTAATTATCGCGCAAGCGATTCAGGCGCTTGATGATTTGGATAAGACCTTAAACTTGTTTATGGGAAGGCTTCGCGAGTGGTATGGCATTCACTTTCCAGAACTTGATCGGTTAGTCGAAAAACATGAAACATATGCGCGGTTAGTCGCAAACTTGGGTTACCGCGAAAACTTTTCAGTTGAAAACCTCGAAAAAGAGGGAATACCTAAGGAGAAGGCGGAAGCCATCGCCAAGGCAGTTGAAGCCTCAATGGGCGCAGATTTGGCAGAGCGAGACTTGGTGAAAATTCAAGCGTTAAGCAACACCGTGCTTAACTTATATCAGTTACGCGAAAGCATGGAAAGCTACATTGATAAAACAATGGAGGAAGTTGCACCCAACACGCGGGCAATAGCCGGCGCCCTTCTAGGCGCTCGACTAATAGCCATAGCAGGAAGTTTACAGAACTTAGCCATGCGCCCCGCAAGCACAATCCAGGTGCTAGGGGCGGAAAAAGCGCTGTTCCGCTCGCTAAAAACAGGTGCACGCCCACCAAAGCATGGGCTTATCTTTCAGCATGTACTTCTACATGAAGCTAAACGGTGGCAGCGCGGTAAAATCGCCAGAGTTCTCGCTGGCAAACTTGCCATTGCAGCTAGGGCAGACGCGTTTGGTGGAAAGTATGTGGGCGTTGAGTTAAAAGAGGAGATAGAAAAAAGGATAGAGGAAATCCGCGAGAAATATAAAGAAGCGCCGCCGCAGAAAGAGAAAAAGCCGAAAGCTGAGCAAAGCAAACAGAAAACAATGTATAAGGAGAAGCAGCGTCAAAATAAAAAACGGAGAAAGCATGGACGTGAACATAAAGATTAAGCCTCACCCCAAATTCGCGGAGATATATCAGCTTACGCTTGAAGATGGATCGCAACGATTGGCTACACGAAACTTGGCTCCGGGCAGAACAGTCTATGGCGAACGGCTAATCCGCGTTAAGGGCGTGGAGTACCGCGTTTGGGACGCTTTCAGAAGCAAGCTGGCCGCTGCCATACTCAAAGGCATTCAGACAGTGCCTATAAAAGCAGGCGATAAAGTGCTTTACTTGGGCGCTGCATCGGGAACAACGCCAAGCCATGTCTCAGACATCGTCGGAGAAAAAGGCCACGTTTACTGTGTAGAATTCGCGTCCCGGTCTTTGAGAGACTTGGTAGATAACGTCTGCGCTTACAGGCCCAACATGTCCCCGTTCCTCGCAGACGCCAGATTTCCAGAGCAATATGCAATGTTCATCTCAGGAAAAGTGGACTCAATATACTGCGACATAGCCCAGCCGGAGCAAGCCAGGATTTTGGCAGATAACGCCGAAGTTTTCCTTAAGCCTGCTGGCTGGGTTATGCTGGCTGTTAAAGCACAGAGCATCGACGTCACGAAGGATCCACACTCGGTGTACAAGCAAGAATCGGAAGTCCTACGACGACGCGATTTCCACGTTCAGGAGATTGTTCAACTGGAACCTTATGACAAGGCACATGCCATGATTGTAGCGCAACATGCTTAGGATTATCCTTGCAGTTTACGCACAATTTCATGGCGAAATATTTGTTCTACTTCTAATTTCTTCCTTCTGCTTCAGCATAACGAAGGTGTTTGCAGGTACATCTCGGTAAACTGTGAAATTCGCGCCTATCCAACTGTTTTGGCCCACTTTTACACCAGGCATCAGAAGCGCGTTTACCCCCGTTTTGACGTTGTCGCCGAGAATCGCACCAAGCTTTCTTCTTCCGGTATCTACAATTTCGCCCTTCACCAGCATCTTCACGTGCCCATCATCCAACCTAAGGTTAGCAGTTATTGTGCCTGCCGCTAA
>JAOAIV010000053.1 GCA_026414525.1 Candidatus Bathyarchaeota archaeon
CTCAAGGACTGGGCAAGCGGCAAAGCGCAGTTGCCCATCGAAGTTTGCAGAGGATACAATTTGCCTGCTTACGCGGGCGCGAAGAGTCTTGTGGTGCTAGTGAGCTATTCTGGCGAGACAGAAGAAACCCTCAGCGCTTTTCTAGACGCTGTGAAACGCGGCTGCATGGTTTTCTGTGTAAGCGCCGGCGGCACCTTAATTGCTTTTGCTGAAAAGCTGGGTTTGCCGTATCTTCGTGTGCCCTCTGGTTTTCAGCCACGCGCGGCTTTGCCATACTTGTTTGTGCCTCTGCTTATGTTGCTGGAAAATGCACGAGTTATTTCTGGCGTGCATGAGGAGCTTAAGGAGGCTTGGCCCATATTGGCGCGGGTTTGCAGAGAAAACGCGCCTGACAAGCCCGTGAAGGATAATTTTGCGAAGCAGTTGGCTTTGGGAATCGCTGGGACTGTGCCTGTGGTTTACGGGTTTGGCTTTTACCGCAGCGTTGCGCAGCGTTTTAAGCAGCAGTTTAATGAGAACAGTAAGGTTCCTTCAAAATGGGAATTTCTGCCCGAGCTCAATCACAACGAGATCATGGGCTGGGAGAAGGCTGGCAGGTTGGCTAAATGTTTTTCCACGATATTTCTCCGAGATAAAAATGAGCCCGCGGAGATTCGGAGTAGGATCGAAATAACCAAAACGCTTATGCCTGCTGCCTCGAAGCGGTTCGAAGTATGGGCTCAAGGTGAAAGCGTGCTTGCCCGGATGCTTTCCGTGATCTGCATTGGCGATTTCGCAAGCATTTATTTGGCTGTTCTTCGCAATGTGGACCCAACACCCGTGAACACTATATCCTTGTTGAAGGAGAAAATGAAACAGAGTGGAACAAAAGAAAATATAATTCGTGAGTTTGAGAAGCTGGTTGCTTCACGGTGAACCGTTTTCTTTAATGAACACCTTAAACATTTCTTCTGCCTCTTCAAGCGGCAGCATTTGTGGCGGTCGTTTGAACGCATAGGCGCAGACGGGCAATATGGCGCCTTTAAGTTTCTTCTTAAGCGCCATCTTCATAGCTCTTACCGTGTCAAAGAGAACTGAACCCGCATTTGGCGCGTCAACAGTGCTGAACTTGAGGTCTATCCGCATGGGCGCGTTGCAGAAGTAGACGCCGCTGATCCAGAAGTAGCTGTCCCGGTTGTTCTGCAGGAAATCCACGTAATCAGTTGAGCCCGCAACCACCTCTGCCTTATATGGCAACGCGCTTGCCACCGCCTGTGTTTTGACGGCACGCTTTATTTCACGTGTGCGATCCATGGTATCCAGCGATTCCGCGCCACCTCCCACGTCTAGCTGGTAAGTTTCTGTGATTTTTACGCCGCGGTCAGAGAGCAACTTCAGCAGCGTCTTGTGAAGAGTTGTCGAACCAACCTGGTCTATCAAGTCGTCGCCAGCTACTGGTAGCACAGCAGTTTCGAATTTTTTTGCCCAAGCTGCGTCGCTGGCGATGAAATTAGGCGTAGCGTTTATGAAGGCACATTTTGCAGCTAAGGACTGCTCAGCGTAGTACTCAGATGCGCTTTTTGCGCCGCTCGGCAGTAGGTTCACCAGAATCTCTGCTTCAGCATCGCGCAGCGCCTTCGCTACGTTCACGTCAGGCTGGCTGCTGGGTTCTATGACTCTGCTAGTGTTTTCGCCTAATCCATCAAGCAGCGGCCCCTTCTGCACTGTTACACCCGTCTGTGGCACATCTATAACCCTTGGCGCGTTATTAGGCTCAGCGAAGATAGCCTCCGCAAGGTCTTTGCCGACTTTACGCTTATCCACGTCGAATGCCGCGACAACCTGGATGTCGCTAACCTTATAACCACCAAGTACTGGGTGGCGAAGCCCCACCGGATTCTCTCTGAAAACGCTATAGTAGCGCAAGCCTTGAATGAAAGCTGAGGCGCAGTTTCCCACACCTGCCAGTGCAACTTTGATTTTCGCCATTTAAGCAACACCTTATGTTTGGCTCTTTTTATCTGATTTGCTCCTATAAAAGGCATCGCTAACACTCCGCATAAATATGCTTGCGTTACTACCGAATAGACCCTCTATGGGTTTCTGCAATGAATCTCTAATAGGCGCCAAATATGAAGGCGTATGATTTTGTCGCTTCTTTTGGTTCTTGCCTTTGCTGTTTATGTGGTTGCGTGCTTGGCAATGGTTTCTGCGTAATGGTTTAATTCAACTCTTTACCCTTTTATTGGCTTGTTGGTGTTTGGAAGTGTATGTTCAGGTTAGATTCTTCACGCGCCTAAGAGAGATAACCAACAAGCGAGAGGAGAAATTAGAGTTTCCAGACGCCGCCAAAGTCACCATTGACACCGTGCTTAAGGCTTTGGCGCAATCTTATGGTAAATCCTTCATTGACTATGTATACGACGCTAAGACTGGCGTTGTTCAAGGTTTCCTCCAGTTTCTCATCAACGGCCAAAGCGCCGCCACGCTGAAGGGATTGGAGACGGAGCTAAAAGACGGCGACGTTTTAGCGATTCTTCCTCCTGTAAGCGGCGGCTGACAGCATTGGCTAAATGCGTTGTCTGCGGCGCGGAAGCTGCGACTATTTCGAACGGTTTGCATGTCTGTTTAATCTGCATACGCAGCAAACCAGAAGAGGCGCTTGCGATTACGCGGCGAGCGCATGCGGAGAACCGCGCGGCGTATGGTTTGCCCTCTGAGCCCACGCGAGACGCTGGCGGCTTGGTATGCGGTGTCTGCGCTAACAACTGCGTTATCGGCGAGGGCAATGCTGGTTTTTGCGGATTAGTTAAAAACGTTAATGGACGCCTAATCCGTTTCGGAGGCACCGCTGAGCAGGGCGTATTAGATTGGTATTATGACCCGTTGCCAACTAACTGCGTAGGCTGGTGGTTCTGTCCTGGTTGCACTGGAAGCGGCTATCCAAAATACGCTTATAAGCGCGAGGCTGAGCGTGGCTACATTAATTTGGCTGTTTTCTATGGCGCCTGCAGCTACAACTGCCTATTCTGCCAGAACTGGCATTACCGCAAACTTGCAATGAAACAAAAACCCGCTATTAGCGCTGCTGCTCTGGCAGCCAAAGCGGATCAGCATGTCTCATGCATCTGCTTTTTTGGCGGCGACCCGTCTCCGCAGATGCCGCACTCGCTTGAGGTAAGCCGCATAGCCACGGAAAACGCAAGGGCTGAAAATCGCATTCTACGTGTCTGCTGGGAAACCAACGGCTACATGAACCCCCAACTGGCGGAGAAAGCCGCCGAATACGCGCTGGAAAGCGGAGGCAACATCAAATTCGACCTGAAAGCTTGGAACGAAGCGCTACACATAGCCTTATGCGGCGTCTCCAACCGGCCTGCGCTTGCGAACTTTAAGCTGATAGGCGAAAAATACTATAAGAAACGGCGGAAGCTGCCTGTTCTCGCGGCAAGCACGCTACTTGTGCCCGGATACATAGACACGGCGGAAGTGGAAAACATCGCCCAATTCATAAGTGCAATAGACCCCGAGATTCCATACACGTTGCTGGCGTTTTATCCCTGCTTTGTGATGAATGATTTACTGACAACAAGCCGCAAGCAAGCATTAGAATGCCAGAAAGCAGCAGAAAAGCATCTTAACAAAGTGAGAATAGGAAATGTCCACCTATTATCATGAATATAGCTTGCACTCAAATGAGAATTATGCTCCCCAGAAGGGCATTTTTCTGCGCATGGCTTCAGTGTATTCCTTTAGCACTTCTTGTTCATCCGTTGTAAGCTTATCCACATATGTGGTTAGTAACGCTTTAGCGTCGGACTCAGGCACTTTCACGTAGAGTATGTCCTTCTCAAAAACGTGCCTGCCAACTATTGGCTTGTCCATGGATATGGCTACTTGCATGCCCTGTTTGGCTTCAGAGATGGCCTTGCCCTTGTCCTGTATTTGCTGCACTTCGCCCAAGTCTGTGCCGTCCTCTGCTCTTATAAGCTGATACTTCGGCTTCAACTGACCGCCGAGGATTTCTACACCGAAGATTGCAGGTTTTGCACGCCGGAAAACGTAGCCCTCTAGGACGCGGATTTTTCCGGGTTTAATGAGGTTCTCAAATTCCTGTGAGAGTTTAGCTTCACGTTGTTCTTTAAGCCACTTCATGTAATTCTCTACCAAGTGATAGATGATTTGCTCCCTAAATATCTGGACTTTTCGGGCTTCGGCTTCTTCTGCGGCGTCTGGCAGAACCTTAACGTTAAAAGCCAAGATAACGCCGTAAAGTGGCTCGTGCTCCTTCACGATTGAAGCCTCTATAACGTCTCTTTTGGAGATGTCGCCTACATCCGCGATTCTGACCTGCACGTTGTTCTGCTTCAAAATTTCCGCGATGGCCTCCAGAGACCCAAGTGTATCCGCCTTCAGAATCACGCCTTCGGCGTCGGTTGAGATCCTGATCTTCTCAATTTCCTCGCTGACAAGTTTAGCGTATTTCTCCGCGTCTTCGCCCTGCGGCACAGCATATAAGGATGAACCTGCAAGTGCGCCCTCTAAGTCAGAAGCAACTATCTTCACTCCGGCTGCTGCTGAAACGCAGTCAACTGAAGAGAACCTGTCGCGTGGATCACGTATTTCATCCAGCGGTTTAGGAACCAGAATGGCGCGTATGGGGGTGATGATGGGCTTATCTTTGCCGCCTATAACAATCAAATCGTCCTTCTTGAGCACGCCATCATAAATTATAGTGTTCAGCGTTAAGCCTAAGCCGGGTTCCTCTTTGATTTCGAGAACAGAGCCTTTCGCTGGTCCTTCTGTGGTTTGCAGTCGCTTCTTCAGGTACTGCTGCGTTAAGCCGACGAGAACCATGAGTAGCTCATTTATGCCTTCGCCTGTTTTCGCGCTAGTAGGCACCAAGGCGATTGTCGTTGTGAAATCTGTGATCTGGTCAAAGCGGTTAGCGCGGAAACCCATTCGGGAAAATGTGCCCATTATCTCGTAAAGCTTATTGTTCAAGCTTTCTTTAACATACGCTTCTTGCGTCGCATAGGACTTATAGAATGGCGTGTCAGGTTGAGGCTTCCAGCCTGAAATGCGATCAATTTTGTTAACAGACACAATAAACGGCGTCTTCCGCGACCTCAAAATTTCTATACACTCGTAGGTCTGCGCTTCAAAGCCTCGTAGAATGTCGATTACGAGGATTGCGATGTCCGCGACGCTTCCGCCTCTCCGCCGCAGATTAGTAAACGCCTCATGTCCAGGAGTATCTATGATCAACAACCCGGGAATCTGAATTTCACCTTTTATTGTCGAAAGCAGCGGACCCATAAGCTGCTTCAATGTTTCAACAGGGAAGAAGCTTGCGCCTATATGCTGCGTTATGCCTCCTGCCTCTCTTGCTTGGACACTTGTTTTTCTAATTTTATCTAAAAGCAGAGTCTTGCCTGTATCTACGTGACCGAGAACGCAGACTATTGGTTGGCGGATAGGCATTTAAACGCATCCTTCTGGTGTTATCATTCATAGGCGAAGCTGACAGAAATTAATGCGGTATTGCTTAATAAACACTCAGCACGCGAATAAGCCTGATTTTAGCAATATTTTTAAGCTTGCTTTTGTCTCTGGCAAGTTGAGGTGAGCGTGCTTGCCTTTTTGCACAAAATGCGGTGCCCCCCTTAAAGATGATGACAACTTCTGCCCTGTCTGCGGTGCCGCTGCTGCCAAGGTTTCACGCGAGGAATTCAGCGTTTCAGCCAGTAACCTTGTAGACCGTGTTAAAGAGTTATTGCATGAAGGAAACGTAACCAGGATAATCGTAAAGGATGAACACGGGAAAGCGCTGCTCGAGATTCCCGTAACCGTCGGTGTTATCGGCACCGTCTTAGCTCCTTGGCTGGCCGCTTTAGGCGTAATAGCTGCATTAGCTACAAACTGCCGGATAGTAGTTGAAAGGAGAGTATAGGCTATTCTGGCGGTCTAACTAAAAGCAGAAAAACGCCGACTATTAAAACAGCAATTGCTAGGACGCCAAAAAGCCCTGTGAAAGCGCCCAGCGCCCCGCTGCTCGTGAATGTGAAGTATGCGAATAACGCACCTATTATTGTGAGGAGGACGCCTAGGAATTTTTCAGCTAATGAAAGCCAGAATGTGTCTCCTTCGCTCATGCTTGTTCATTCCTTTCTTTGTTCAAATGCTTTTCTACAATAAACAGCAGGGGTTATTTTACACTTTCGCAAGGGCATACACAATTTCAAGTTTTACGCTTGCCTCTATTGTACTAATTTTTGGTCGTTTTGATTAACGCTTACTTTGTCTCTTCAAGTTTTGCTGGTAAGTATTCGTCTACAATATAGGTTAAGCCGTAGCGGCTAAACGCCTCTTGCTCCGCCTTCCGCCTGATTTTCAGGAATGTTTTGATCTCGCGTTGCCACAACGGGTCCTCCTTGTATCGAGGATCCTTCTGCAGCTCATAAAGCCGTTTAATGTCCACTTCATCCAGCGGATCCGTTGGTAGCTTATAGTTTACGATGTCGGTTGCCCAGACACCGCTCCATTTCGCGTCAGGCGTGTTTAACTCTCGAAGGTGCGCCGCGTTTGCGGAGCCGCTTATGATGACCATGGCTATGTGCATTCCCCATGGGTCGCCGTCTGTGAAGATGTAAACAGGCAGATTTAGTTCCGTGTGCAGCCGCCGTATGAAGTGCCTTGTTGCGCGTGGCGCCTGGCCGGCGGTGAGCACCAGTAGGGCGTTAAACTTTTTGTGCACGTTTTCTTCAATGAATCTTGTGAACAAGCCGCCTTTTTCTATGGCTATAATTTTATCGGCTGTGGTGCTTACAAACTCGGCGGAAGTCAATGCTGGGCCAATTAAAACGCCGTCAGGGTGCGTGGTTAAATTCAGTGTTTTGCCTTCGTAGCCTGGAACCGTGTACTCTATTGTGAGGTCGCCGAATACTGCGGAGCGTTCCTCGGGGAAAATGTTGAAGTCTTCTCGTGAAAGGCCGAGAACCGTCTCCAAATCTGTGATAATGTTGTCTGATTCCTGCTGATCCTTGAAGGTCATTTCGTAGGCTTGGGCGGAATAGTAAACGTCTCTTAACGTGGATGTTTTGCGCTGCGTGGTAAGCTCATGCGAGAATCTTGCAACCCAAACAAGCTGCGTGAAGGGCTTAACGTGGCGAATATTCCTGGCGCTTCTGCGCACGCTTTTATCGCCTAAAATGAACTGGCGGAGATTCATGTCGTAATAAATGTTTTGTGTGGAGCGGCTGGGCATGGATATGGATGGAAACTCTCCCCTTTCCATCTGCTCATAAATTTTTGAACCAAACTTTTTTAGGCTGTTTATGACTTCGCTTTTCTTTTCGGTTATACTGGATTTACGCTTCGTCTCCATACTTCTGCACACTCTTTAACAGTCTTTCTATATCTGGCATGTTCTCCTTTCCAGCAAGTGCAGCGGAAAACTCGGCGATTTTAGGCAGATACTTAGCGAAGATGCCGAGTCGCTTGCGCTCTTTATCCACATGTTCACGCCTGGATAGGAAGTGCTGTAGTTGGCGTGCTGCTTCACGGAGCGCGTTAGCTATTTCCCTTCTAACCTCCGGTCGGTCTGCAATGAATTCTTTGCCAACTGTTTTATATGGCACTTTGGTGCTGCAGATGTGTACCACAATGGCAATGGGCATGTCAGGGGACACCTTATACCTACGCCAGTTCATGTTGTTTATTACTTTAAACGAGACATCGCTTGCTTCGTCATAAAGCAGCGGAATCCTGTTGGCGAAGCGGTAAATCGTAAAGCTACCCTTGTTTGGAACTTCGCCGCCGTAGGCTATACCCAACTCCACGATAAATGGGTGACCCGCGTAGGTTGCTGGTTTTCGCTGATACACAACAAGATACTCGGGCTTAAGCTCCTTCGCGATACCTGCCTTCAAAAGTTCCTCGCCAAGAGGCGAGAGGCAGCTGGCGTCCGGAGGCAGAAAATCCTTAAACTTCTTCAAGTTATGCATTAACCGCACAATTTCCTCATGGGCGAGCTTCTTAGGATTTTTTGACGGGCTTAAGCCACTGAATTCTAGGAATTTCTGCGCTGTCACATCGCCAACTCTATGGAAATGATACTTTAGAAAATCTAGCATATTCTTGTGTGGTGTTATCTGGATAAGCCGTTGCAGAAGCTCCACGTCAACACCGTAGGGATGAGGCTCGGTTTCCCTCGGAGGGTTAGGCATATCCGTAGTCACTCTAGTAAACCTGTAAAGCCTTCCCTTCGGATCAACAAAAGTCAAGTTCGCATAGGGGTTCACCATGGCCGTCTGCTTGAAATACTCCAAAATCTTTGACCTCGCACGCAAATAGTCGCCTTCAAGAGTGAACTCCACGATTGTGCCGTGCCACTGATCCTTGTTGATGAGCACTTTGCGGTCGAGAATTATGGGGCGGTTGCGTTGAATATCAATCATCAGCTTAAACGAGTAAATCTTGGGCAGGCCGGTGCTTGAAGTGATATAAGCAGGTTGATGCGTCGTGATCTGCCCGTAGAGCAACGCCATTTTGCCGCCTAAGCCGAAGGTGCCTCTCATCTGCTTCAGCTTATATTTAGAGCCATACAACACTTGCCCAAAAGCTGAAGGTATATATCGCGGATGGATGCCACAACCGTTATCTTCGACTCTTAACTTGTAAATCTGCGTGTCTTTGCTGGCTTCTCCCTCGAAAGAGAGGCGCACATAAATGTCCGGCGGTATCTTCTGGCTTTCAGCTGCATCCAACGAGTTCTCGACAATCTCGCGGATTGCCACAAAAATTGCTCTGGACGGGTTAGTGAAGCCCGCGATGTCGCGGTTGCGGTAGAAAAAGTCAGATGCGCTGATTTCCTCGAAGGTTGCTTGCGCCACTTCTAGCCTCCACCAATATAGTCC
>JAOAIV010000054.1 GCA_026414525.1 Candidatus Bathyarchaeota archaeon
CAATCAGTGGCACGGCTAGAACAGCTTTGGAATGGCGAATTTCGCTGACGTAAGCCTCTATCCCTGGATTAGGAAGGCCCATGGCGTTTATGAGACCACATTTTGTTTGAACCACAGTCGGGTTTGGGTATCCAGCTCGCGGTGTTAATCCTATTGATTTTGTTACGACGGCCCCAGCGCCATTTTCAGCGATGCTCTGTAGCGAAGCAGGAGTATAACCGAGAATGCCAGACGCCAACATGGTAGGATTTTCAAGCTGAAAGCCTGCGATGCTAACGCTTAGCGGGTTATTACGCAAATGCTTTCTCCTCTTTGCTTGGATAGGCTTATATTCGGTTTAAAGAGATAAAGTTTCGTTTAAAACTAAGCGAAACTTATATTTCTGTTTGTAATAAGCTAATTTTTTCTAGGAAACTCAACAGCTGGAGCGTGCGTTGATGGCGGAAGAATCTAAAGAGCAGACAGTTGACCTTCAGAAACTCTTGGAAGCGGAGAAAAAGCGTTCAGAGGATTACTTAACGCGGCTGAAGTATTTGCAGGCAGACTTTGAGAACTTGAAGAAGCGCATGGACCGCCAGATTGAGGAAGTAAAAAGTTACTGTACAGAACGTTTGGTTGTTCAGCTTTTGGATGTGCAGGATGAGTTGGAGATGGCGCTTAAAACGGCGCAGCAGGCTGATTCTGCACAGCCACTTATTGAGGGCGTGCAGATGACGCTTAAGAAGTTGAGAAAAGTTCTTGAGCAAGAAGGCGTTTGTCCTATAGAGTGCGAGAGTGGCAAAGTCTTCGACCCCTCATGTCATCAAGTTATCGCAACCATCGAGCAAGATGGTGTTGAAGAGAATGTTGTGGTTGAGGAAGTTAGGAGAGGGTATAGGATGAAGGGAAAAGTGATTAGACCGAGTATCGTGAAAGTTTCAAAGTCACCAAAATCACTTAAATCACAAAAGGAGGCTGAGGAGCGTGAGCAGCACTAAATCTACTGAAAAAGTTTTAGGCATAGATTTAGGCACCACGAACTCCGCTGCCGCCATATTTGAGGGCGGTCGCGCGACTGTTATTCCCAGCGCTGAAGGCCCAACCATGGCGGGAAAAATGTTTCCGTCGGTAGTGGCCTTCACAAAGGATGGACAATTGCTTGTCGGCGAACCAGCGAAGAGGCAGGCAGCAGCTAACCCGGAAGGAACAATTTTCGAAATAAAACGTAAAATGGGAACAAATTATAAAGTGAATGTTTTCGGAAAGGAGTACACGCCGCAGCAGATTTCCGCGTTTATACTGCAGAAAATCAAGCGGGACGCTGAAACGTACCTTGGCACACCAATACGGAAAGCCGTCATAACTGTTCCAGCTCACTTTGATGATAATCAGCGGCAAGCCACAAAGGACGCAGGAGAAATTGCGGGTTTTGAAGTGATGCGCATACTTAACGAACCTACTGCCGCGTGCCTTGCTTACGGCGTAGATAAACTTGACAAGGAAATGAAGATTTTGGTTTTCAGCTTTGGCGGCGGAACTCATGACGTGACCGTGATGGATTTCGGCAAAGGCGTGTTCCAAGTGCTCAGCACCAGCGGAGACACTCAAATAGGCGGCATGGACGTGGACAAAGCAATCATGAACTACATTATTGAGGAATTCAAGCGGCAGACAAACATTGACTTATCAGGAGACAAGATGGCTATGACGAGACTTAAGGAAGCAGCGGAGAAGGCAAAAATCGAATTATCCACGTTAATGAGCACTGACATCGATCTGCCCTTTATCGCCTCAGACAGCACTGGACCAAAGCACTTGCATCTTACGCTTACACGCGCCAAGCTTGAGGCACTAGCGCAACCAATTATTGAGAAGACGGGCAGGACCATTATGAAGGCACTGGAAGACGCTAAATTAACGCCTAAGGACGTCGACAAAATAATTCTCATTGGGGGCATGACGCGGATGCCGCTTGTGCAGCGGTTTGTGGAGCAAATAATGGGCAAGCCTGTGGAACGCGGTGTTGACCCGATGGAATGTGTAGCCGTCGGTGCAGCGATACAGGGCGCGGTTCTAACGGGCGAAGTAACCGACTTACTCTTACTGGATGTTACGCCGCTGTCTCTGGGCGTGGAAACACTGGGCGGCGTGTTCACGAAGATAATCGAGCGTAACACCACCATTCCTACTAGGCGCAGCCAGATTTTCACCACGGCAGCGGACTTCCAAACCACCGTTACAATTCATGTACTGCAAGGCGAGCGGCCGATGGCAGCGGACAACATATCACTGGGGATGTTCCATTTGACGGGAATTCCGCCGGCGCCTAGAGGTGTTCCACAGATAGAGGTAACATTCGACATCGACGCGAACGGCATACTTAACGTGACCGCTAAGGACTTGGGAACAGGAAAAGAAGCCAAAATCACGATTACGGCTTCCACAAAGCTGTCTAAAGAGGAAAAGGAGCGCCTCATCAAGGAGGCAGAGCAGTTCGCTGAGCAGGACAGGAAGAAACGTGAAGAAGCCGAGTTGAGGAACAACGCGGATAGCCTCCTTTACACTGCAGAGAAAACCAAGAAAGACTTAGCAGATAAGTTAACTCAAGAACAGATAGGAAAAATAGACGCTGCTGTCACGGCATTGAAAGACGCATTGGCCAGCAATGATATGGCGAAGGTGAAGACGAAGACGGAGGAGCTGCAGAAGGTGCTTCAAGAAGTTGGCACAGTGATTTACCAGCAAGCAGCTACCGAATACGCTAAACAGAAAGCGCAGCCAGGACAAGCAGGCGCTGAAGCCGCTGGAGACGCATCAGGCAAGAGCAAAGTTGTGGACTCTGATGACTACAAAGTGAAGTAGCCGCCGAAAGAGTTTTCGGCAACATGCTATATTTCGAATTCAGCGGTAAAGTGCAATGCCTGAAAAAAGAGATTACTACGAGATTCTAGGCGTTTCTAGAAACGCTACTAAAGAGGAGATTAAGGATGCCTACAGGAAACTGGCGTTGCAATATCATCCTGACAGAAACAAGTCGCCTGACGCGGAAGAAAAGTTCAAGGAAATTTCTGAGGCATATGCAGTTCTGTCAGATGATGAGAAAAGACGACAGTATGACTTACTTGGCCACGCGGGATTTGACCAGCGCTACACAACAGAAGACATTTTCCGCGGAGTAGATTTCGAGTCAATATTCCGCGATTTAGGTTTTGGCTTCGGCGACTTTTTCCGCACTTTCTTCGGCGGTTTTGGCGGAGGAGGCTTTGGTGAGAGAATCAACCGCGGAGAAGACCTTGTCTACGAACTGGAGCTAACGCTGGAAGAAGCGGCGAAAGGCACCGAGAAGGAAATTTTAGTTCCGAGAACCGAAAAATGCGATGTCTGCGGCGGTTCAGGCGCCAGCCCCGGCACGTCACCACGTACATGCCCCAGATGCAACGGCACTGGCAAGGTGCAGCACATGCGCCGGAACAGCTTCGCCATGTACGTGCAAGTTACGCCATGCGACACATGCCGCGGAAAAGGTGCAATAGTGGATTCACCTTGCAAGAACTGTCACGGCACTGGGCTGGTGAAGAGGCGTCGAAAGATAAGTGTGAAAATTCCCGCTGGTATAGACGAAGGCTATCAGTTGAGACTCCGCGGAGAAGGAGAAATGGCGCCAAACGGCGGAGAACCAGGAGACCTTTACGTGCTCGTTCACATTGCACCGCATAAGCTGTTTATGCGGGAGGGCGATGACCTATGGTATGTGCTTATGATTGGGTATCCGCAGGCCGCGCTCGGCGCAGAAGTTACAGTGCCTACTTTAGATGGGCCAGCAACAGTGCATATTCGACCTGGCACGCAGCCTGGCGAGATTATTCGCTTGAAAGGCAAGGGTATGCCACGTTTTGGAGGTTATGGGAGAGGAGACCTTATAGTGCGTGTTGGAATAAAGGTCCCCGAAAAGCTGACGCCTAGGCAGCGGGCTCTTCTGGAGCAGTTGGCGGAAGAATTTAATGAGGAAATTAAGCACAAGAAAGGCAGATTTAGCTTTTAAACATATGACGCCGTTTTTCTTATGACGTCTTTAACGAAGATTTTAAATGCGAAGAAACGTGATTATGTAAGTGTAAGGTGCTTAGATGTGCCGATCAATCTGGATATGCTGGCAATACAGCTGATAGTTAACATAATTATTTTGTCTCCCGTGCTGTGGATTTCAGGCTGGCTTTTAGCGGGAAAGGATAAGGCGAAGTTTACTGACGCCATCTGGATTGTAGTTCTCGGAACAGTAATCGGCGGCGCTTTCCAGTACTTCTTTTCAGGATTAATTGCATCCCTGATTGTGCTGTTTATTTGGCTGGCGCTTGTGAAGCACTTTTTTGACACGGGCTGGCTACGGGCTCTCGCGATAGCTATAGTGGCAATATTAATTTGGATAGTGATAGCAGTGATAATAGGAATAATCGTGGGCATAGCCATAATAGGCACGGCCCTAATCTAACGCTAAAACAAACCTTATTTTTCTTTTGCCGCAAGAGATATAAAAATTGAAAATTGGTGAAGATTACTCGAATTCTATGGTTGCAGGCGGCTTGTCCGTTATGTCATATAGGCATCTGACAACGCTGGGAATTTCACTAGTTATCCGTTGAGCAATGCGTCTAAGTATGGCGTAGGAAACTTCGTGAGCTCTAGCGGTTACTGCATCGGTTGATTCAACAATTCTGATAGTGATAATATCGCCGTAAACTCTTTTGCCATTCTTTATCCCTGTTGCTTTATCACTGTGAAGCACAGCAAAGTTCTGGAATGTCCCCAGCTTCCGGGTTTCTTCTTCCACGATTTGGGTGGCTTTGCGAACGATGGCAACTCTTTCAGGCGTTACTTCGCCGAGAACTCTTAGCGACAGGGCTGGACCTGGAAAGGGCATTCTCTCAGAGATTTCATTTGGCAGGCCGAGTTCGCGAGCTACTTGGCGGACTTCAGGCTTGAAAAGCTCTTTGAGCGGCTCAAGGATTTTGTAGCCGTAAATCTCAGGGTTTATGCCTATCTGCTCCAGCACGTTATGCTGAGACTTAATTCCCTGCACCGTTTCCACAACATCAGCCTTAATGGTTCCTTGCGCGATGAACTCAACCTTTTCTTCCGTGGCAGCCTTGCCTAAGGTCTTGTAGAATTTATCGCGAAAAGCTTTCCTTTTTTCTTCAGCATCCGTTTTTCCCTTTAGCGCCGCGAAAAACTCGGCTTTAGCGTCTATGTATCTGGTTTTGATGCCTAATTTTTTGAGCGTCTCAACAACGAATTCGGGTTCTCCTTCGCGTCTTAAGCCATCATCTATGAAAACCGCCAGCAGCTTGTCGCCTACTGCCCGGTGCACTAAGGCTGTGGTCACGGTGCTGTCAACGCCGCCTGAGCAAGCGGAAATTACTTTGTGGTCGCCGACGGTTTTTTGGATTTCTTTTAATGAGTTTTCAACGAATTTTTTAGCGTTAAACAAGCGCTTTCCACCAAACATCAATTTTTGATGTGAGAATAAGCAGGCTTACCTTTTTAGCTTTGCCATAAATGCGCTTTTTCAACTCTAAGCATCAAAGGAAGGAGTCTATAATAAGAGAAACGTAAGCAAACCGCTGATAAGACCCAGCAGTATTGGAAAGGGAAGGCCGGGGAACATTCCCTTCTTTTCAAGAATCATGAGCGTTAGGTAGGCGCCAGCTATGATGCCTGCCAGAGAGCTTATGCAGGCAGTAGCGCCGAAATTAAAGAGCATGCTTGTCGCAAGCATGGAGTAAAAGACGAGGTCGCCTAGGCCCATTTGCATGTCCTTGAAGGAGTAGCTTAACCCGTGAAGTTGGTGAAGGCCTAAATGGGCTATTTTACCCACGGGGCCATAGTAAACCGCGAAAACGTCGTAAATTGCCAAGAAGATGAGAATTAGCGTTGCGCTAAGGAAGGGCACGTAATTTCCGAAGAACGCGCCCACAGCGCCACCCAAACAGATGACAGCGATGTTGCGGGCTTTGCCGCCAAAATGGAAAACAGCAAGGTCAAAGAGGGCAGTGGTAACTATGGATATAGGCCAAACCAAAAATTCTGAGCCTGCAGCTAGGGCGAAAAGTAACGATAAGTAAATTATTGATAGCAGGAAGGCAGCGGCTGTTAAGGCTAAGGCTATAATTAAAGTTATTACTTTCAGATTTTGCCGCTTAAGCAGAACGTAAAATATGGTTGCGCTTATTGCGACGAGGACAACAAAGTAGGCGGCGTTGCCGAACAAACCGACGGTCGTTTCCTCGGGGAAAGGCGTAACCGTGATAGGAGGTACTGGACGAGTTAAGAAAAGAGCGCCGCAGCCGAGCCCGAAAAGTAAGCTTGCAAGTACAGGCAATAGATAGATTACGTGGGGCTTGAATTTTTCAGCCAAGATTTTTCACTCCAACTGCATGATACTTATTGTAACATGCAAATAGCATTGTTCACAGAATAAGCTTTGCTTTCGGTCAGTATCAAGGATGGAGTTTGAGAAGTACATAACACATGACGTGCGAGTACAATGGGATAACCCAAGCGTATGTCCAAGTTCATGAACTGCTTCCTTAAATGCACGCGCATAAAAGAGCCGCGCGCAAGATTCTTCGCCGTAGAATTCAGGCCGCAGACGCCAAAGTGAGATTAACGCTGCTTTACCTGGGCAAAGGGCTGCTCCGAAAACAAAATTTAGGTCAGGAACAAAAAGGTCAGCGTCTACAACGCCCAGCACACGGTGCAAACCATGCTTTTTAGCGGCTAACTTCTGAATTGCGCTTAGAAGCGCGTGAGAACGGTACTGTTGGCGTTTTTCATCGAAATATTCTGTTTTAAGCGGGAGTTTTTCAGGTAAAATCATACATGTAGTGTTAGGAAAAGCATGCTGAAGCCCATTGCTGATTTCCATCAATATAGCTGAATCCACATAAGATATGGGTAAAATGCCAACTTTCATGGCACGGCTTAAACCTCGAAGACATCGCCTGTTCGTGGCGCTACAGCGTCTAAGCCAAGCTCGGATTTCGCCCAACTCGCTAAAAGCTCACAATTTTCTTCCTCGCCGTGAACAACGAAAACTTTGGGTTTGCCGCCTACCCGCTGCAGCGCCTCTCGAAGTTGGCTTGCGCCGCAGTGAGAGGAAAAGTCGAAATGCTCGTAATGCGCTTTAACCTTGCGAACCTTGCCATCAATTGTGCATACACCTTTCTCCAGAAGCTCTCTTCCGGGCGTTCCAGGAAGCTGATAGCTGACCAGGAAAATGGCGTTGCTGGCTTTTTTACCAATTTTTGATATGTAAAAGGTTGCAGGTCCGCCCTTGAGCATACCAGCAGTCGAAATAATCACGCCAGGAGTTTTCACAGCTTTTCGGCGGTCGCGCCATCCATCTACCCACTCAACTGAGTGCATAGCGTTCATGAAGAGCTTGGGATCACGCAGAAACTCTTTATGATTCATAATTATCCTACTCGCCTCACGCGCCATGCCATCTAAAAAGACAGGATACTCAAAATGATGCGCAGTAAAGACGCAGGCGATCTCCTGTGATCTGCCAACGCCGAAGGCGGGAACGAAGACTGTACCTCCATGTTCAACTACGTCGGTGGCGGATTCCACAAAACGCTTCTCGAGCGCCGCGCGATCTTCGTGATCTTCGTTCGCATAGGTGCTTTCGATAATTACAGCGTCCAAGTCGCGGTAGTCCATGGTGGCGCCTGCCAAAAGCTTGCTGTCAACAATGTTGAAGTCTCCAGTGTAAAGTAACCGTTTGCCCTCTGCTTCGATCAGCACTTGGGCGCTTCCGGGAGTGTGCCCAGCGTTGAAAAGCTGAAAACTGATGTCGCCTACTTTTTCTTGTACGCCGAAGTCCAGGTGCCTATTGCATTGCATCATGGTCTTCAATTCGAGGTATTCAAAAGGCAAGTAGTAGCCGGAAAGTCGGATAAAGTCTTGAATCAGGATTTGGGTCAATTCTAAATTGAGGCGGTTAGTGAATAATGGAATTTTGTTTTGTATATAAAAGATGGGAAGCGCTCCTGAATGGTCAAGGTGACTGTGAGTAAGAATCAGTGCGTCCACTTCTTTGGGCGGCACATGCATGGGAAAGCCCGGTTCGTGGTCAAGCATCACACCGTAGTCTAGTAGAACCTGAGTTTTCCTAGATCTCACAGCGATGCCTATTCTTCCAACTTCGCGGGTTCCGCCGAGAAATCCAATCTGCAACTATACCAATCCTTTTTGTTTTTAAAGTTCTTTTCAAGTAATCATGAATCTAGTATGCTATTTTAAAAATGTATTGACCTCATTTTCGAATACGGAGTTGCCAATCCCTTCTTGACTGCATCAAGAATCTCATCAATGTCTAGGCCTGCTTGAATTTCCGTGTATACATTGCATAATTCGTCTGGTTTATGCGCGTCGCTGCCAGCCACCCCTGGCACGCCCATCAGCTTGGCTAACTCATGCGCTTGTTTGTTGGCGAACGGAGAGGACGCGCCGTTAAGCACCTCCACAGCGTCAAACGGATAGTTTCGCGCTAAGTCACCCATGCCGTATTCGCGATAAGGATGCGCGGCGACACAAACGTAGCCTCTCTCTCGTGCAAAGTCTATTATGCATTCAGTGGTCCAAGGTTTTGGCGGGAGCTCCGTTGCTCCCAAGATTAGCACATCGCCTTCGCTTGTACTGATTTCCACTCCCGGGATTATCAGTATGTCAGGATTAGCAG
>JAOAIV010000055.1 GCA_026414525.1 Candidatus Bathyarchaeota archaeon
GCACTATTGCCTACGCCAACGAGTGCTACGCGGATTTCCGGCAAATTTTAACCCTCTTAGTGAAGAAGGCTTAATGTGTGTCTGCGCTATAACTTTTTCCTAAAGCAAATTAAACTTGAGCATTGATAAGATGAGAAATATTCTTTTTTGGAATTTATAAGAGGCTAAGTTTGTGAATATACAGAGTGCACAGGAAAATGGCGGATTTACCACGAAAACTCTTAAATTAGAGCGAGAAATAACTGAATCACAATTTAACGTATATTCGCTGACAAGGAAGAAACAGGAAATGACTCCCAAAACTGAAAATAAACTAGAAATAATCAATTATGATGAGAAAACAAAAACATTCACCGCGAGATCCACTAAGACAGAGCACACTTGCACCATTGTTGACACTTTTGCGGAGATGTTTCCTTTATGGGCTAGCCGTGTACTCATCACAGCGGAAAATGATAAGTGGGCACTAACAGCCGCTAATGTGACTACAGGTTTTGCTACCAGTGTAATCATGGCGCCGGCAGAAGCCGCCATAGAGCGCGCTGTGCCATCTAATCAGACGCCAGATAAACGACCAGGCGTACTTGTTCAAATATACAATCGCGATCGCTTTGAGCTTAAGCATCAACTGATGGAGCGAATAGGCCAATGTGTTATGACTTGCCCAACAACCGCGGCGTTTAATGGCTTAACAACTGCAAAACGTGTCCTTAGAGTTGGAAGTAGCTTGCGCTACTTTGGTGATGGTTTCCAGAAGAAAACGGTGGTTGGCGAGCGCAGATGCTGGAAAATCCCGGTTATGGAAGGAAACTTTATAGTTGAAGATGGCTTTGGCGCGCAAGAGGCAGTTGCAGGCGGCAACTTTATGATATTTGCTGAAACACAGGCTGATGGGCTCAAAGCGGCGGAAGCCGCGGTTGATTCTATACGCGCAAACGCGCCTGATGTTATTATGCCGTTCCCAGGGGGCATATGCCGTGCAGGCAGCAAAGCGGGTTCGCTTAAATACAAGATGAAGGCGTCAACAAATCATCTTTACTGTCCAACATTGCGCGCCGTGGTGCCTGACTCGGTTGTTCCAGAAAACGTAAACTGCGTTTACGAAATCGTCATCAATGGGCTAACACTTGATGCCGTCAAAAATGCTATGAAGCATGGCATAACGGCTGCAGCAAGCGTACACGGTGTCGTGAAGATTTCAGCAGGCAATTACGGCGGAAAACTCGGGCCTTACAAGGCTTTTCTGAAGGAAGTTCTTCAAGCTCCATAATTATACCCTTTTTTAGGGTAGCAACTTTTATTTTAACCATTAATAACGTATTTGTAGCTTATAATGCACGATAAGTGAAAATGCGTGAGCACAGCAAAAAAATCCTCGCTGGAATTGTTCAGACTGCGGAAAATGCTAAATATATTAGCCAGCAAAACGGGCAGCCACACAGAATTGATTACGCTTTATATTCCGCCTGGAAAGCAGATAAGCGATGTTATAAACATGCTACGCGACGAGTACGGTACCGCATCAAATATTAAGTCAACTACCACGCGCAAGAACGTGCAAGAAGCCATTGTTAAGGTTCAACAGCGACTTAAGCTTTTTAAGGATTCCGGAGAGAATGGGCTGGTTATTTTCTGCGGCGCCATTCCACAGGAAGGCGGAGGACCAGGAAGCGAAAAAATAGAGACATATGTTATAATACCACCCGAGCCTATTAGGATTTATCTATACCGCTGTGACTCGCGTTTTCACACCGAGCATTTGCAAGAGTTGCTGAAGGAAAAAGAAACTTTTGGAATTCTCCTCATTGATGCTACAGGCGCTACCATTGCCACACTTCAGGGTAAACGGCTGGAGATAGTTCGGCAGATGTATTCAGGCGTAGGCGGGAAAACACGCGCGGGCGGTCAATCAGCAAGAAGATATGAGCGCTTGCGAGAGATGCAGCTTAACGAGTATTTTACGCGTGTAGGTCAGCATGCCAATGAAGTCTTTCTGCCAATAGATACGTTGAAGGGAATAATTATTGCCGGGCCTGGACCTACAAAATACGATTTTGTAAAGGGCGATTATCTAAATTACCAGCTGAAGAACAAGATTATCGACACAATTGACACGGCTTATGTAGAAGAACAAGGAGTTAAAGAAGTCGTGGATAAAGCGCCCGAAATAATGCGGAAAGTCCGCTATATCGAAGAGAAGCAGATTATGCAGCAGTTCCTCTACGAGGTCGGCCATGACACTGGAATGATTACCTACGGCGAAGCAGAAGTCCGCAATGCGCTCGCAGCTGGCAATGTCCGAACAGTTTTGATTTCAGAGAAAGTTGATCTTTTACGCGTTAAGGTTAAGTGCAATGCATGCGGATACGAGGAAAAGCATACCGTTAAAACACAATCGCTAATAGAGTTTGAGCAAGGCTTGATTGGCAAGGCTTGTCCAAAGTGTCAAGCACCATCCTTGTTTATAGCGGATAAGCAGGACATAATTGACGATTTAGCAGAGTTAGCAGAACAAGCCAACTCAGAAGTAGAAATTATCTCAACAGAGACAGAAGAAGGGCAAATGCTCAAGAACGCATTTGGCGGCATAGCAGCGATTCTTCGATACAAAATGCAAGGATAAGTGCGGAATGCGCTCTTGACTAAGTGATATGCGCGTTCTTTCCAATCCTCATATAGATAAATGGGATGCAACCGTAAGCGGTAATGCCGCTTCTTTGAGGCTTACAAATCCAAAAATATTAGAGATGCATAAATCACACGATTGCAGGTTTACAACGGTTTTTGCGATGTTGGCTTAATTTCGAAAAATCTTTAATAGGCAATGTCATCATCGTGAAGGCATAAATAGTACAGCTTGAAGAGCTGTAAGAGAGAAAATTATGCCTGAAAAAGAAAAAAAGAAGAGTTGGAGAGAAATACAGCGCGAGAGGCAAAAAAGGCAGCAACGCGCTGAAGAGGCATTCAAAATTCAGATGGAACGTGAAACCAAGAGAAAACCACGGAAATGGCCAAAAGGCAAAATACTTTTGGCGGCTATCGCGCTTATTGTGATTCTGGGAATCTACGGATTATGGCAGCTAACAGCAACACCCACGACACCGACGGACGGCACAACTCCGGTAACGCCTGTAAGCGGATACATAGTCATCATGCCTGACGGAGCAGTTAACCCATCCAACGCGCCAATTGCCAACGATGGAAACAACCGTTACACGTTCACCGCAGACATTTATAACCAAATAATAGTCGGGAAAGACAACATCATAATCGACGGAAACGGCTATACTCTAAACGGCACCGGCGAATATCTCGCGAGAGGAATAGACTTAACCGGAAGAAAAAATGTGACAATAACAAACATCAAAATCCAAAACTTCGATTACGGCATCTACCTAAGTTCCGCATGCAACAATACAATTTATAAAAACACGTTCACAAACAATCACTGCGGCATCTGGCTAGAAGCAACCTCAAACGGCAACATTATCTACGGAAACAATCTGACAAAAAATAAAATGTATGCCATCTGGCTGAAAGAATCCATAGAAAACACAATCTCCGAAAATACTTTCACGCTGCACACCAACTACACCATCTACATGCGATACGCAAACAAAACCACGATAACCAAAAATTACATAAAAAATAACAACATGGGCATTTTCCTCTACCAATCCACTAATAACATCCTCTACCACAACAGCTTCATAGATAACATGCCCACCGGTCACGTCTCAGCAGATTTGCCAAACAAATGGGACAACGGTAAAGAAGGCAACTACTGGAGTGACTACAATGGCATCGATGCAAACGGCGACGGTATAGGCGACACACCATACATAATTGACCAGCAGAATCAAGATCGCTATCCACTGATGCGAGGCGTCGCTACACCGCCAACCCCAACTGCGGGCATACCTATTGAAACAGAAATTGTAGCTGCTGCGATAGTGGTAATTGCTGTTACTGCGGTACTCGTCTATAGAAGGAGAAAAGCCTAATCGTATAAGAAAAAGAACAAAAAAGGAGGATAGATGTTGCTAGGAGTTGAAATGGCAAATCCTTATATCGAAGCCTTTGCCATTGGACTACTATATGGTCTAGTATTTTGTACTTCCTCGTGCCTCCCATACGTAGCCAGCTACATTGCTGGTGTCGGCGCTGACTTCCGTAAAGGAGTAATTGTCACTTTAACCTATAACATAGGCCGCGTCGCGGCATACACCGTTATCGGAAGCCTCGCGGGCATTTTAAGCAGCATATTCCGATTTGCAGTGAATGAACACACAATCGCCATGCTTCAACACTACGCTTCATATGCCCTAGCCGCCGTATCAATCGCCATAGGCGTAAACATACTTCTCAAAAGCAAAAAAGCGTCGCAAAACTGCACTTTAGAAGTTAAAAATACCAATCGGGATAGACAACGGGTAAAAATCGATGCACACGCTTTCTTACTTGGTTTCAGCCGAGGCTTAATCATATGTCCGCCATTGGCAATGCTGCTTTTTTATACCATACCCTTCAGCTCACCCTTTGACAGCAGCATATTGCCCGTTTTATTCGGCATAGGCACCACCATCTCGCCTATACTCTTGCTGGGCGGCGTCACAGGATGGCTTCTCAACAAAACGCCACTGTTCAGAAGAAAACTCGCCATAATAGGCGGTGCAGCGCTGATACTGCTCGGTATAATCGCTTTGGCCAACAATATCTTAAAATAAGCATATGATGGCAAAGCATTCGCCAAATGCAAGAACATCAAAGCACAACTAGCAGGATTCTAGCGCTTTATTATGCGAAGAGCTTTTTCGGCGGTGGAGACGCAAAAAAGCAAATCGTCGATTGTAGCGAGAAAAGTAGCAAAGTTCCCCGCACTTTTAATTTCGGTTACCACAAGCTTGTGCTGCCTAACGGTTGTAATGAATAAGCCGTGGGGAGCCTTAAAATTATCCGGGGAAACAGCTTCAGCCACAGCGTCAGCAGTCCGCTCATCACTATACTCAAGCGTTATCTGCGCTTCCAACGTCCTCGCCTCTTAACTGCTTGCCTACAAGTTTGTTCACAGTTTTTATAAAGTTCTCTACTTGGTCTATAGGAACTTGCGCGCCAGCAGCCACATTGTGGCCTCCGCCTTTTCCGCCATACGTCTCGGAGGCTATGCGCATGACCTCGCCGAGGTTGACGCCTTTGCTTAGCGCAGTCTCGGTTGTTCTAGCCGAGAACTTGGCTGCGTTCTCTTTCTCGATGTTTGCAAAGGCAAGCAGCGGCTTTTCAGGATTTTCGAGGCTTGAAACCAGTATAGAGGAAATGGTACCAATCATCTTTTCATTTATGAAAGATTCTCCATATATAACGTAGATATGCTCAAATTCCCTTAGTCTTTCAGGCTTCTCCATAACCCAGCCAAGATAAGTGTTAATGTTCTTCTTATAGTCCTCCAAGACCTTGTTGGCTTCTTCAAGCGCTGCACCTCGGTCGCCCATGCAGATAGCTATTCCGAGACTGGGCCTATCCATACGGCCTGTAGAGTTCAGCATTAAAGCGAATTCACGAGCGTCTCTAAGCGGCGTCCAAGGCTCCTCACGCATTAAAACGTAAACATTTCCTATGAGATTGACCACTTCTGTATGCAAGCCATGTGAAATCAGGTAATCTGCAAGCGCCGAGCAAAGCCGCTTCTTCTCGTCCTCTTTGAGATCGCGAAGCGCCCGCCACCGCTCTCCTTCTTTAAGCTTGATATCCAAACTTGCCAGGAAAGCTAAACATTTGTCTTCTTCTCCGCTTAAGCCTGGAATAAACGGGCTGGTAGATGAGGCGAGCGCCTTATGAATGGGCCTTGTTTCTCTGCCGAAAAAAGTTAAGTCCTTCTCCACTGTAACCAGCTTAGCGTTAACTGCATCCTCAACTATTAGCTGGTTTAAACCGCACAGCTTCCGTTCTTCATTCTTGTCTTGCAAGTCTCCGAGCGCCCCTACAAGCGCTATAGGACCCACCTCCCTATTCTCCAAGCTGACGGCCTTAGACACGAAGTAGGCTACGCCGGAGCCGCTAATCTCTGTTGCTCCATCTAAACCATGCAAATGCGGATTAACTTGAACAAAATTTCTTTCATCAACAACTTTGCCCGCTACTTGATGATGATCAAGAATTAGAACTTTGAGGTCGGCTGCCTTTGCGCTTAGCAGATCAAGGTAGCCGCTTCCGAAATCGGTTAGAATTAACAATTGCGGCTTGTCTGCGGTGATTACATTTATGATTTTCTCATCAACCCACTGAGTTACTCTAACTCTAAAGCGCGCATCAAGTCGATGCAGGGTTTTTCCCATTATGCCCGCAGCTGCCACCCCATCTGCATCTAAATGTGAAAAAACATGTATGAAACCATCTTTCTCAACAATTTCTAAAATAACCTTTGCTGCTTGAGCTGCCGCCGCTAAAAAACTTTCGACTGGGGACTGCGTATTTGTCATGTGAAATCACTCTTTGCCTAAACGTACTTTGCAATTTAAAGCTGACGTTACATTCCACGCGAAAAATTATACGGAAAAGGAAAGAGGGCGCTTTAAGATATTGTGGCTACTTTAGTCTCGTACTTCCATTTTGCAGGTAAAACGCCTTGCCGCTTATAATATCGAGAAAGTTTGTGAATGCGAGCCTCAATATTTTGCAATGCACGTTTATTGTGGAGATCTTTCTTATGGTTCTCCAAATGTACCGCAAGGTTCTGTGCTCTTTTTATCAAATTAGCCAGATCCTCAGGTAGCGAGGGGGCTAAACCAGCACTTTCTAGAATTTCTGTTATGCTTTTCCCCACGATGGGCTTCACTAAGGGAATGGCATACTGATCTCTAAGAATCGTACCTATCCTGCTGGGCGGATACCCATCCTTCGCAAGCTTTATGACAAAGGCTTCTACTTCCTCCGGTTGATACTTGCACCAGCTCGGAGGCCGTTTGCTAACAGGCCTTGTTGAATGAGATTTTCCCTTTTCTTGTTTCGGCATTTATACACCTTAAGCATTAAGACCCACGGAACACGAATATTTAAAATTTCTTATGTCAAAAAACCTGCATCGCTTGTATCTGCTCTACATTGTCACAGTAGCTTTTAAACGTAGAACAACGGTTTAAGCATCAAAAGTTGCTATCTAGGCGCATTTATATATCTAAACTAAGCAATAGGCTCATGGAGATTTTTGATGGCAACTATGAGGTCGGCAATTTTGAAATGGGCAAACATCCTGGCTTTTTTGTTAACACTTATAGTAAACGGCTTAGCAGGCAGCACATCCATCATCGGCGGCAGAAACACAGCGCAAATTTCTGATGCCAATCCAACTCTTATAACTCCAGCAGGTTACGTGCTGTCTCCATATGGGGCGTCATCTACATCATGCTCGGCGTCTTTGTGGTCTTTCAAGCTTTGCCAAGCGAAAAAGGAAAAAATTATCACAAGAGAATAGGCGGGCTGTTTGTCCTAAGCAGTCTATGGAACATTGCTTGGCTTTTCCTTTGGCAATTTGAGCAACTTATCCCATCTATCGCTCTTATTTTCATGCTGCTTGCAACTTTAATTATGATTTACTTACGCCTTGATATAGGCAAGTCAGCTGCTTCATTGCGTGAAAGTCTAGCGGTTCATCTCCCTTTTAGCGTTTATCTAGGCTGGATCACCATCGCCTCGATTGCTNATGTTGCTGTCGCATTGGTTTCGGTGAACTGGGATGGTTTCGGAATAAATTCGGAAATATGGGCTACTCTAATCATAATCATTGCTTTGGCGATAACGCTACTGGTCATAGCCACGAGAAAAGACGTAGCATATGGTCTGGTAATTATCTGGGCTTTAATGGGTATCGCGGTAAAGCAAAGTGAAAAGCCCAATATCGCTATGGCAGCAGAAATCAGCGCCATAATAGTGGCTGCAGCTTTAAGCGCCGTAATCTTACTTGCCATCCTAAAACGCAGATGAAGCACAATTTCTCCGCAGCAACAACTTGCGCTTATTACCTATTGGACATTATAATCATGAAGGAAGAGTAGCTTTAACATACGCAATAACTAAAAACCTACAGATCGTGGGATAGGTTTTTATCAATTATCAAATCTATTTAAATTATGCTTGAACGGGAAGAGAGAGTACGATTTGCCGCGTTCTTGAACATTGCTTTCACAATTATAGAGGTTATTGGCGGTTTCTTAACTAACAGCTTAGCAA
>JAOAIV010000056.1 GCA_026414525.1 Candidatus Bathyarchaeota archaeon
CATCAGAGATAGAAGAGCCTTCGAGATGGTTAAGGATATTGACGCAGTTGTTTTTGACAAAACTGGCACTTTAACGGAAGGCAAATTCGGCGTAACCGACGTTATTGCCTACATTCCCGAGGAACAGTTCCTAGCGCTTACCGCGAGTGTGGAGCTAAACTCGGAGCACATAATCGCTAAAGCCATAGTAGATTACGCTAAAAATAAGGGTACAAAAATTCCTAAATCGAAAGATTTCAGGGCATTACCTGGCAAAGGCGCATATGGCAAGGTTGCACGTAGCGGAGTATATGTTGGTAGCCAAGCGCTACTTCAAGAAATGAAAATACCCGCGGACGCCGAGGACATTAGGGCTCTGCATGAACATGGAAAAACAGTTATTTTCACGGTTGTTGACGGGAAACTTGCCGGCGCCTTTGCATTAGCTGACAAAATTAGGCCTGAATCTGCGGAAGCCACGGCGAAGTTGAAAGCACTTGGCTTGAAAGTTTACATGCTTACGGGCGATTCTGACGCAGTTGCCAAATGGGTTGCCAAAGATCTCGGCATAGAAGAGTATTTCGCTGAGGTTTTACCCGGCCAGAAGTCTGAGGTGATCAAGGCGTTGAAGGCGAAGGGCTATAAGGTGGCTATGGTGGGCGACGGAATAAACGATGCTCCAGCATTGGTTACGGCGGACGTCGGCATCGCCATCGGCGCGGGAACAGATGTGGCAATTGAAAGCGCTGATATTATTCTCGTGAAAAATGATCCAAGAGACGTGGCGAAGATAAGAGACCTTTCACAGAAAACATATCGCAAGATGACGCAGAACCTTTGGTGGGCAGCAGGCTACAACATCATAGCTGTACCCTTGGCCGCAGGCGTGCTAAGCGGCTATGGCGTGGTTTTGCCTCCTGCTGTAGGGGCAATAATCATGTCCTTGAGTACGGTGATTGTTGCGCTTAACAGTCAAACGCTAAGGAAGCACGAGCCAAAAGGTGTAGCCTTGGCAGAAGCGCCTGTCATGGTGAAGGATCCTGTTTGTGGCATGGAAATTGAGCCAGCAACGGCTTATGGCAAAACCGAGTACAAGGGGAAAACCTATTACTTCTGCTCGCAGCACTGTGCAGAAGAATTCAAGAAAAACCCTGAAAAATGCGCTTCAAAAAAGCCTGAAAAACACGAGTACCAACATTAGAAAATAATGGCTCATCATTTACTTCACTTTTAATTCGAGTGTGCGGCATGAAAAATAGAATGTAGAGCAATTTCAATAAAATACACCGTGTATAAGTGGCGATAGTCTGCTCTAAGCATAACAGCGCAAGTTTTCCCCATGATTAAGCGTTTTCGCCTTTGACGACTTGTGTGGATGTATTCCAAATTTCCTCAACCAAGTTCTGCAGGTCACGTAGCAGAGTCGCTAATTTTGCGCCTGCGGCTGTTAAGCCATAGGTTTTAGGTGTTCTTCTTACGAACACGAGCTTTTTTCCTTTTAGCCGCCGCAAGCACACGTAGGTTCTGCGCAAGGATAGCCCGGTTTTGTCGGCAAGCTTCTTCGCGGAGATTCCTTCTTCAAGGATAGCTTCGTAAACTTTGCGTTCAGTTAATGAAAGCGTCTCCTTCTCGGGGTTACGTTTCGTCTTGAAAAAGAACACGTAGTACTTGTCTCGAGGAGTTTCTATCAGACCCGCAGTTTTCAAGCGTTTTAAAACGCGTGTTGCAACCTTAGCTGAAATGATGGCTGCCAACTCTTTAAAGGTTTTAGATTCAGAGAGTAATGCAGTTAACACGGTTTCTTCATAGCATTCTGAATGGGCGGGTAAAACGCGAACTATCTCTGAGAAACCATCAATCCGCTTAACAAGTTTGCGTCCGAAAATCGTTGCATAAAATTGATGATTCATGGTTTCCGTCGCCAGGCCAACAGCAGCCAGTGGGCGCAGATATTCCTCGGAAATAGTTGCTGCACTGTAATTGCGACCTGCTTCTCTAAAAGCTTGTTCAAGCTGATCGGCAGAGTAACATCTATTCGCGATAGCCTTTAAAACTTGCAACCGCGTTTCATTCTTTAGTGTATTAAGAAGGGCTTTCATGAAATTCGGTTTGTCCATAGCCTCGCGAAGTTGTCTAAATTCATTTTTCAACCGCCATACATTGCAGCGTGCTATGCACTCAATGGGGGTTGGGGGCATGCAGTTTCTGCACTCGCTATCTAAAGTTCTAAGCGTCTCCGCCAGATCACAATTCACTCCGTCAATGTTATGGGTTATCACGGCATTCTCCCATCGTGGCATGTTAGTTGACGCGTGTCTCGCTGGGTAAAGGAGTGAGAGATTGGGGTGCAAAAAATTTGTAGGAGACGGACCCAGACATGACACGCGTCATAAAAAATATGACGCACGTCATATTTATATATGTTTCTAACAGAAATTAGACCAAACGGTGAACAAATGCTGCTCCCATGCGAAATAGGCGTAAAAACAGTTCTGCCCGCCATAAAAGCCGCCATAGCCCGAAACTTCGTAGAAAAACACGGCATGAAAGAACAACAAGTAGCGCAAATTCTCGGCTTAACACAATCAGCAATAAGCAGATATACAACAAAAAATAGAGGAAACCTCATAACAATCGAAAACATACCAGAAGTTCAAGCACTCATAGACCAAATGATAAACATATTTTTACACGAAAAAGCACAACAAAAAGAAATCCTAGAAATCTTTTGCCAAACATGTAAAATAATCCGCGAAAAAGGCCTAATGTGCAAAACTTGCCGAAAAAAGACCCCGCAGCCATCAGTGGAAACCTGCGCCTTCTGCCGATCAATGTAGCACCGCAATAAAAACTAACCTCAAACCTTATCAGACTCAAGGACAAAAGTCTGAAACACGTCTAAGTATTTTGAATGCTAAATCCGCTTTTTATGCTATGCCGCCAAGAAGTAACGAGGCAACTGTCGCTATCAAGACTATGACGATTGTCTCAAAAAAGGTTATTTTCCAGTTAACGCGAGTCCGTTTCGAGCGGTAACGCACAAGAAAGATACCTACAACAAAAGCAACAATGGATAAAGACGCAATAATCCCCAGAGGGCTAGGTAGAACAATGAAAGCGGCTATAGGTATGCTGCCCGCTATAAACGTGGTGACTCCACAGATTATAGCCGCGTAAAGATTAGAACGATGGATCTCCTTGTTCAACACGGTGAAAAGCTTCTTCAGCAGAAGCAGCGACTTATCGCGCTCTTTTTTATCAGGAATATCGCTTAAACTGTAATTCATCAAATTCTGCAAAGTAAGTATATCGGCCAAATCCTCAGTTATGCCACCTAGAAGAAAACTGGAAAAATTAGTAATAGCTACGGCGCTTAAAGTCAGAAAAGCTGCAAAAACCGCCATGCGAGTTGTCAATGCAGCTATGAACGCCGATAAAATTACCACTAGCCCAGTGATTGAACCGTCAACGAGGCCGGCTACAACCTCGAGGATAGGTTCCTTTTTCAGCAAGAGGCTTTCCCATTCTTTACTTAGTTTTGCACCTTGCGAAGTCAACTGCACCATATCATCTTGCTCAATAATCAATTTTTCTGATTCCATTTCCTTCAGAGCCTTTTCAAGCTCACTCATCTCGATACAGGTGAAACTGGCGCAGACTCGATCAAGCCGCCGCTTAAGCGCTGATTTCTGAAGACTCCCCCGTCTAAGATTTAGCAAAACAATTATTTTTATTACGTCAAGTAATTCTTGGATTTCAAAGGCCACTCAGCAACTCACCAACAAACATTTGACATTTAGGTTTGTGCTGTTAATAACTTTTTATGCGGTTCATCCGCCCAACATTTTTGAAAAATATCCACTAATTAATCAAAAATTGGAAAGCAGCAAATTTACGCTTATAATTGATAAATGATCGAAAGTAGCCTCAAATAAACTCCTCCCAATGACGCCGAAGAATCAGCTTCTTTCTATTTCAATTTTTCAAGCTCTGTTTCTATCTCGGTATAGTTCGGTTCTTCATCCGAGTTTTCCGTTATCCAAATGTAACGGATCACGCCGTTTTGGTCTATAATAAAAATTGCGCGCTGAGCAGTGGTATAGCCCTTGAGTCCTGCAAAATCGAACTTCTCAACACCATACGCTTTTATGACCCCGCGAGTGTAATCGCTTAATATCGGAAAAGGAAGCTTGTGCTTTTCTGCGAAAGCTTTATTCGAGAACGGGTCATTAACGCTTATGCCTATAACCTGCGCTTTTAAGTTAGTCAATCTAGCCATGGAATCTCGGAAGGCACACATTTCTTTGGTGCAAGCGGAGGTAAAGGCGTTAACGAAGAAAGCTAAAACTAATCTACGCCCCTGAAAATCGTTTAGGCTTACTGGCTGTAATTCCGTATCGGGCAATGTGAAATTAGGAGCCTTATCGCCGACCTTTAATGAAGCCGCCAATTCAAAAGCCTCATATGACACTTAAACAGCTCTCGCCTTATAAATTTCTGCTGACTTCAGCCGAAAACAAAAGCTGATGGACACAGCTGGTTGAGCACGCATGCGCCGCAGTTAGGCTTTTTTGCTGTACATACACGTCTGCCATGAAAAATCAGCAAATCAGTAATACGCGCCCATTTGTCCCTTGGAACGATATTCATCAAATCCTTTTCAATCTTATCAGGATCATTACTACCACTTAAGCCCAGCCGTCGCGCAAGCCGCCGAACATGCGTATCCACCGCGATGCCCTCCACAACGCCAAAAGCATTGGCCAACACGATGTTAGCTGTTTTCCGCGCCACACCAGGAAGCTCAAGCAGCTCAGCCATTGTCTTGGGCACTTGCGAATCATGTTTTTCGACAAGCATTTGGCAGCATTTCTTCAAGTTTCTTGCTTTATTACGGTAAAAACCGGTGGATTTTATATCCTGCTCCAGCTCCTTTAAATCAGCCTGTGCATAATCTTCTGCACGCTTATACTTTTTAAACAAAGTTTTCGTTACCATGTTAACGCGCTCGTCAGTGCACTGCGCAGAAAGCATTGTCGCCACCAGCAGCTCCAAGGGATTAGTGTAATTTAAAGCGATTTTCGCGTCTGCGTGTTCCCTTTCAAGTAGTTCGATGATTTTCAAAACGCGCTCCTTAGGCTCAAGATAAACTCCGGATTTTTCCAACAGATCCTCTCCCTCAAGGTATAGGTTTAGTTTCTCTCTACAAAAACTTTTACTACTAAATGTAGCAGCATTATATGAGGTGACTGTTATGGGTTTAAAGCTTAAGGTTGACAGCAAAGAAATTCCGCTTAACGAGTTTGTGGAAAAAATATTAAGCGGCACAATAGTTGGCGCCGTAACTTCTTTAAAAGGAGTAAAAAACGATTGGAAAAAAATAGAAATAGAAATTTCTCAATAGTTAAACAACGAATTCGATCAGTGTTTTTATTTCAGCAAACATTTCTCTTTTTGCTTTGCAGATAGGGCAAATATATGGTGGTTCATCCCTGAAAACTACGTAGCCGCACTGTTTGCAATACCACAACTTCGGCTTGGGTTCCACAACTTTCGCAGTATCCTTGCCCGTAAGCACCTTCTGCATCTCCACCGTCTCCGCTTTAAGCTCGGATGTAGCCAGGTAAGCCCTACTTTGCTTTTCCAACGGTCTACGCTCTGGAACCGTAGGCGGTTCCTTTTTACCTTCAAAAACTTCTTTGCTTACATAAAGCCGGCAGTAACATGCACCAAACTCAGCGACATCTGGATCTCGATAGTCGCATGGGCAAATTATATCCCGGTCATGTTCAAATTTGCCTGATGCCAAGCGGCAGGGGCAGGAAGGATAGCCATAGCGTTCCTCATTAACTTTCAACCCTTCGAGAAGGCCTTGGAGAAGCTCGGGGTCAGGATTTAAGTAGTATCCGTAGGTTCTAGCGTCTGCTTCCGCCCGTTTCAGTACTGTTTCAATCGTGATTTCCGTCATATACCTAGCGCCTCTTTCAGTTTATCTTTTTTGAAGCCAACAATTACTATTTTGTCGTCCACAATTGTCGTGGGATAGCTTAAGCCGCCGCTTCTGCTTTGCAACTCCTCACGAATTCTTGCTTTTTCTTTTTCCTCGCATAGATCCACGTCGATATACTCGAATTCTACATTGTTGTCTTTTAAGAACTGCTTTGTCATTTTGCACCATACGCACGTACTTAGGGCGTATACCACAACCTTATGCGCATTATTCCTACCTGAAACTTTAGAAAAAGGCATACTTCCACTCGCTATTCCTTTCTTCTCCATTAATATAACTTTTATGAAACTTTTATATTGATCGATTGATAAAAAACTAGTTGTGTTTTTATGGAAACCACGTTTCCATTAAGATTGCGTGAGGTCATCCCTTATTTCGGTTTACCCTCGAATAAAGGCAAGCAGATCAGTCTCTGGGATTACAAACAGAGATTTCATTTAGTGATAATTTTTCATCATGGCGGTAAATGTTACATTTGCAGAAAATACCTCAAAGACATAGACAGCATTTACGATAAAGTTCAGAAATTGAATGCAGAAGTTCTAGCAATATCCTCGGAGCCTGTTTCACAACTAAAGCAGCAAGCCCGGGAAGTAGATATACCGTTTCCAATGCTTGCGGACACTACTGGGGAGACAAGTAGATTGTTTACCTACTGGGATGAAAAGAAAAACAGTCCCTTCCCATCAATTTTCATATGCGACCGCTTTGGCGAGTTGCGAAGGCAAGAGATAGCAACGGAAGCTGATCAGCTTATGGAAAAAGAGGAAGTACTGAGTTGGCTTTTGCTATTGGAAAAAGAGTGCCCTGAATGCTCACATTTGTAGTTATTAACTGCCTAAGCAGGTTTAAGGTTTCCGAACGCTTGCTGAACAACTTCGGATAATGCTGGGTGAATGTGCATGGCTCTTATTATCGGCGCGAGGCTTCTGTCTTCGGTAACCATGGCGTTAACAATTTCCTGAATAAGTATCGAGGCTTCAGGGCCTATTATGTGGCCGCCCAAGATTTTCCCCGTTTTCTGTTCCACGATTACTTTCACGAAGCCTTCCGGATCGCCCATGGCAGCGCCCATGGCGGTATCGCGGTAAAAGGCTTTGCCCACCATTATTTTGTATCCTTGCTGTTTGGCCTCTGCCTCCTTCAAACCCACCGACGCGATTTGTGGATGAGTGAACACAGCGTGGGGCGCTGCAGAATAGTCCATCGGAACCTTATGGTCATGGAAAGCATTGTGCCAAGCGACTTCAGCCGCGTAATTTGCAACATGCTTAAACATTTGTTTGCCGATGGCGTCGCCGAGAGCCCAAATATTCTTTTTGTCGGTCTCAAGATACTCGTTCACTTTTATGTATCCCCGCTTATCCAATGTTACCCCAGTTTTTTCGGGTTTTAGAATATCCGAGTTAGGACGTCTCCCCGCAGCAACCAACAATGCTTCCGCAGAAAACTCGCTTATGCGGCCATCTTGAAAGCTCTTGGCGATCACAGTTTTAGTTTTGCCCTGTTGTTTAACTTCGACAACTTCTAAGCTAGTGTTAATTTCCATTCTTTTTTCCAGCTCGTGCTTGAGTAAATCAGAGATTTCGGGTTCTTCTTCAGGAAGAATCCGTGGTTCACGCTGAATTATCATGGTTTTTGTGCCGAGACTCGCGAAGAAGTGTCCATATTCGGTGCCTATGTAGCCGCCGCCGATTATTATGATACTGCTTGGCTGCTCCTTCAGTGTCAGCACAGTGTCGCTTGTTAAATAGTCTACGCTGTTGATTCCTTTAATCGGCGGGATTGATGGTCGAGCGCCTGAAACGATAAAGATTTTCTCTGCGGTTATAACGTGCTCGCCTACTTTCATTGTGTAATCGGAAATGAACTCGCCTTTATCTTTGAACCATGTGATGTTGGGCGTATTTTCTACTGCTCGCGCTTGAAGGGCAGAGTCTTCGCTGATAAGTTTGCGCATCCGATCCATTATTTTTTTGAAGTCTATGGCTTCGATTGCCGCGTTTATGCCTAGCTTCGCCGCTTCCTTGACGGTGGCGGCGACGTCAGCAGGATAGATAAGCATTTTTGAGGGCACGCACCCTCGGTTCAAGCAGGTTCCACCCATGGGG
>JAOAIV010000057.1 GCA_026414525.1 Candidatus Bathyarchaeota archaeon
ATGTGTATAAGAGACAGGTAGAGTTCACGTGCTACTGCGCTCTTGGGCTGGTTGCCGTTGACTCTTACGAGGCTGCCTCTCTCCACAAATTTAAGGTATATTTCACGCACCTTCTGCTGCGTCGCTAAATTCTCCATCACGGACTTGCTGGGCTTCAGCCGTTTCATGGCGATTTTGGGGTCAACGTCTATGAAAACTGCCAAGTCTGGTTTAAGCGCATACTCATTTATCTTTTCTATCCATTCGACGCTTAAGCCCGCCGCGCCTTGGTAGGCTATGGACGAGTAGAGGTAGCGGTCAGAAATCACGAGGCGCCCCTGCTCTATTGCAGGAAGAATTTCAGCTGCTACATGTTCCATGCGGTCTGCCGCGAAGAGCAATGCCTCAACAGTGCTTGGAAGCCGTTTTTCGCCGTAAAGGCAGTGCCTGCGAATGAAAATGCCGATTTTGCCGCGGCTTGGCTCCGCGGTGTAAACCGCGTTATAGTCGGCTTTAAGTTTTGCAGCAAGCATCTTTGCTTGTGTGGTTTTTCCCGAGCCGTCTAAGCCTTCGAGACAGATGAATGCGCCTCTCTTAGTCATTGCCCGTCAACCTTGAAGTAGCGCTACACATTATAATGGGACACCTAAATATAACTTACAACAGCGGGGACATGTGAGAATGCCTAAGGCATATTGGGGCGAAATCAAAGATCCCGTACATGGTTACGTTTACATCACCGAGGCGGAGAAGGAGCTTATTGATTCGTATCCGATGCAGCGTCTGCGACGACTGCATCAGCTGGCTGGCTCCGAGTATGTTTATCCAGGCGCGAACCACACAAGGTTTGAGCATTGTTTAGGCACCATGTATTTGGCAGGAAAAGTTGTTGAAAACCCAAATATTTCTAGGCTTGTCGGCGATGAAGAAGCGAATTTAGCCCGGATCGCTGCTTTGCTTCATGATGTGGGGCACGGCCCGTTTTCTCATGTTTTTGAGCAGCTGCTGATTAAGGATTTAGCGAAGACTCATGAGGACATCACTTCGTGGATAATTGAGAAAAGCGAGTTAGGCGACAAACTCGCCAAGATGGGCTATAAGCCTGAGGAGGCGGCGAAGCTTGCTGTGGGCAAGCTCCACAAGCCTGGCAAAGCGTTTCTTGACCAGATAATTAGCAGCGCCGTGGATGTGGATAAGCAGGACTTCATTGTCCGCGACACGTTTCACACTGGCGCGGAGTACGGCTTCATCGACGTGTTCAGGCTGATTCACGCGGTGGACGTTTTGGGCGAGGACTTGGCGGTGGAGGTTGGCGCGCTCTCAGCGCTGGAAGCATTCATAATCGCCCGCATCGAGTCGTTTAAGAGCATCTATTTTCATCGTGTTGGCCGCGCAGCGCAGATAATGCTTGCCATGGCCATGGAAAAGGCAAATGCTGAGCTTGGCTTGACAGCGTTTAAGACGCCTGAGGAGTATTTAGCCATGGATGACTATACGGTTTGGGCTGCGCTGAAGAACTGCAAAGCCTCCAGGGAGATAATTGCTGATTTAGAGCGCCGGAGAATGCTGAAATGCGCCTATGAGCGAACCTTCTACCAGAAGGACACTATGATATCAAACATTTTTGGGCGCGAGGCTTATAGGCGGCAGATGCAGAGCGAAATCGCGAAGGAAGCAGGCGTCGCGGCGGAGGCAGTTGTCATCGATGTGCCCACGGTGCCATCGGTGCCTTATCATCATGCCGTGCTCATGGAGTCCATGGAGATACCCGTGTTCAGCAGAAGCCAAGCGGGAAGGAAAACGCCGCATCGCCTAAGCGACGTCTCCAAGATCATCGATAACTTGAAGGGCTTCATCAACATCATGCGCGTCTACACCACGGCGGCTTACCGCGAAAAGGTTGAGCGCGCCACAGCGAAGATTCTGGGCAAGATTCCTGAAACCGCCAAGATATCCTACTGACACCGCCGCCATACTCAGCCGCGCTGCGCAGCGTAAATTAGAAATATTTCTGGATGAAAAAGAGAGCAAGGTTTATTCGAGTGAAAAAACATTTGCATGATGCTTCAGCCTAAAGCGCGCTCCGGTAGTATAGTCCGGTCAAGTATTTCGGCCTTTCGAGCCGAAGACCCGGGTCCGAATCCCGGCCGGAGCACTACCTCAATCAGACTTGATTCTACCTTATTTTTATTAGAGGCGCTTGCCGTTTTCTGTGGTGTTTTCCATGAGAAGCTTTAGGCTTCTGTGGAGCCGCCTGTGGTCATGCGCGCATTCTAGAATCTTGAGGATTTTAAGCAAAACCAATGTTTCTTCGTTTTCATAATTCAAGCGAATAATGCGCTTGTGTGTGTTGCATCGTTGGGTTATGATTCCTTCGTGCTCCAAAACGCGCAGGTTCCGGTCAACTTCATTGTACGTGCTGTTAACCATCTGCACCAGCTTCATGATGGTGACTTCTTTTTTCTCCGATAACGCTTTCAAAATTTTTCGGCGGCAGGATGACGCCAAAATCTTGTTTTGCCTCACGGTTCTTACAGCCTCTACGTGATAATTTTAGTTCATAAGATTCGCCTTGGCGGAAGGCTTATTGGGGCAGTGGCCAATTTTAACGAGTGCAGGTGTCATTTTCTTTATTCTTTTAGGTTCATTTAGGAATATGACAACAAGTGATCACATATAAAAGTTGCGATTTAGGTGTTCAACATAAAGGGAAAGAAGTATCAAATTTAACTTATCCTCTTCTCAAATTTTATAGTTATGCAAGTAAATGGTAAAAAAGACGCCGTCAGCATCGTTCATTTTTAGTTGTTTGCATCAAAACATGCTGAAAACAACCCTGAATTGTTCTGTAGCTGCGTTTTTTATTTAATGTTACCTTTTGAGGAGAAAATGTAAAAAGGGGATGAATGCCATTCTTATCCTCACTTTCTAAATTGACATTTTTAAGCAATTTCCTATTTCCGAAACTTTTCGTCTTCCTTTTATACTTAAGCCGTTGAGTTATACTTGTGAAGCACGTTTATCTCAGACCAACGAGGAACATGCTTCATATCTGGAGCTTACCGCTTCAGAGGCGTGTCACCGCCTAGCCCAAATGGAAGGGCAGAAAGAGAACAGAAAAAGAAAAATTTACAGAAAACATAAGGCGAAAGAAATGGGTAAAAGAACATTGAGCATTACATTGGTTGCAGTAATGGGTATATTGTCATTATCTATTGGATTACATAGCACGCTAGGTTTAACGGTGCACATTACCGGTGATGACTGGGGATATTACGACTACCAAGACCCTTATTTCGTTGAATGTTACCATACAACTTATCCTGGTGATTATTATAATACTGAAGTAGGGCTTGGCATAACCGTCAAATATAAGCGCCCTCACACTGGGACGCCTACCTTCAATTGGGGAAAATGGATTTTTGAGGATGAAGCCGGAGGAAACCAGGGGAGTCCCATAGGCTACTATTACAGAATGTTTACACCGTTGTATTGCACGGCCTGCGTTAATGGCAATCAATATTGTTATTACAGCGACTATACTAGCCCTCAATGGGGTCAACCGCCTGGAGCCTGGTTTAACTGTTTATATGTCTATAGGGAAGCTAGCGGCAGTCTTAATGATGTGTCTTCAGCTGAAGGCGTAACCACTGCGCAATTCTACCAAGTAGACAATCCTAGCAACACACACTTTCTCTCGGCATACACTCAAAACCCACCAGGGAAGCAAGGTAATGGGTGGTCTTTCTTGACCGCACATTGGTGACTGCCCGAAGAGGTGTTTACTATGACAAACAAGTTGGCAATTAAAACAAAGAAAGGTTATCTAATGATGTTCGGGTTTATTCTTATTGCAACTGTACTCGCTATTTCGCCTTTTCTGGCAATGGCCGAGTTTTCCACATCCGATGTAGCTTCCACAACTACTCCTGTTCCCAAGCCTGATGGCACAGATATTTATCCTGCACCAGCGGCGAAAGTAGCGTCTTCGCAAACTCAGTTTGATATCAATATAGCTTATGCATACGTTGGACCTGCTCCATCTAATACTTCATACTACAGTGAGAAATTTAATGCTACAATGTATCGTGCCTATCAATACCCATCTAAAGTTCTTCTGAATATTACACGAGCCCCAGGTGTTCAAATTGCAGGATGCGATGCTGAACTTGAAGTTTACGGTATCAAAATAGCCGCAAATACAGGAGCAGCTGAATACTATACTTATTCTGTGGGAACTAACTACAATCCATCCTTCTCATATTCCGACGAATCTGCTTTGATTTTACACGTACATAATCTAGTTGACCATAATCTCTATAGTGGAATTATAGGTAACTTCAACTTCAACTGGACTGCCAATACCTCTATTTTAAGTGAAACTATCGGCTCGATAGGTTGATATACGAACATTCCCAGTAGTGGCACTGGGTTATATAGCTCAGGAATACCTGATGCAATATCAATTGCAGTCTACAGAATTGGGTACATAACAATTAGTAATGGTTCAGTTTCCGTTTATAAAGACACTTCCTATAAAACATTTGCTTCGGTTGAACTCGGCAAATATGAAGACGGATTTCTTTACAACAATTTGGTGCCTGCGTCAGAACTGCGACAAATAGATTTATTCTACCCTAATATTAGAACTTAGCTTAAACTGAATGTTAAGTCCCATTTTTTCTCTTTTTTGAATTGGTTATCAGATCTGATAAATGATCATCGCACACCAAATTTCGAAAAACAACGCCTTACGTTTTCCAACAAGCACAATAAAGTTTATACAACTTCAATTAGCTGAAAACTGGAAATGCCGCCATCAGTCGGAATGGAAAGACGTTTTTGCTGATATTGCTTATAACTTTAGCATGTATACATTAGATAAAAATATTAATTACATACTCTTACAAGTTATTGTTTGATGATGTTATTCATGAAAGCCACAGTAGCCCTGATTCTTAGCCTATTCTTTTTAATTGGGGGAATGGCTTGTGCGCAAAATGTGAGTTATTATGGGCGGGATTCCGGCGTTAATCCTGCTGCCTTCACTCTGGTAATGTATAGTCCAAGCAATGAAACAGCCTATTCGGGTACGATGCAGCTTAAGTTCAACATAACCTGGACTACCTTTCCACGTATCCTTGGACCCGAGGAATCATTAGACGGCGTATATGCCTACCGCATAGACGATAATCCGCCTGTTAACATCGCGCCCAATCAAACTGCAAGTGACCGCGTCTACGCTACTCCGACAAGCAATTTCACAATTAATCCGTCATTTTCGTATTTAGTAAATATCGCTAATTTGACAAATGGCTACCATGAAATTGTGATAACCGCAAGCCTGTACGTTCATGGCGACAGCTTGTATTTCAGCGAATCCACATTGCCCATCGTTTTCTCAGTCCAGAACCCAACGCCAGCGTCAGAAGCGCTTTCCCCAAGCACACTCGTAGCTGTTGTCTCTTTAGCGTCGGTGGCCATCTTGGGCATGCTAATCTACTTCAAAAGGCATAAGCACTGAGCCGAATTTTTCGGCCCTTATTTTTTTGTTAGGTAACCGTGTTGGCAACCTTTTTCTATACAGTTGCTGCTAATAATTACGCTGAGTGCTGCTGGGAGGGTTGGCCATGTTAAGTGTTGATGAGAAGAAATCGAAAACCTTGATGGAGCTCATTTCTTTACGCGGCAAAACCGCCCTGATCACTGGCGCTGCTTCGGGCATCGGTCGGGCAATGGCCTGCCGCTTCGCTGAGGCCGGGGCAGACCTGGAGCTTGTTGACATAGACGAGGGGAAGCTTGCAGCCACGGGGGATGAGCTTGCAAAGTTTAACGTGAAAATAAACGTTCACAAAGTGGATTTGAGCTGTAAATCTGAAATCGACCAGTTGTGGCGCGCGCTGGAGGGCAAGGAGCCTGACATACTTGTGAATAACGCGGGCGTCTATCCGATGCGGGATTTTTTGGAGGTGGATGAAGCCTTTCTGCAGAAGGTTCTGGACATAAATTTGAACTCGGTTTTGTGGATGTGCCAAAAAATGATTAAGAGCCGCGGGAAACGTGGCGGCGTAATAATCAACGTTGGCTCTGTCGAAGCCGTGATGCCCGTCAAAGAGGACCTCGTGCCCTACGGCATAAGCAAAGTCGGCGTCATAATGCTCACGCGCTCGCTGGCCGCGGAATACGGCAGACACGGCTTCAGAATAAACGCGCTCATACCAGGCGGCGTCTTCACCGAGGGCACAAAAAAGCTGGTTAAGGAAGCCCTCAAATTCAACGTGGGCATAATCCAGACGGGCTTGGAGTATCGCCAGCGGCTGCCGCTTGGGCGACTGGGCGAACCAGACGAAATCGCCCGCATGGCTCTCGTGCTCGCCTGCGACCTCTCAAGTTACGTGCACGGCGCGCTTATCGCTGTGGACGGCGGCTTCCTATCCGCCTAAAACATTCATGAATAAGCCGTTTAATGCCTAAACAACTAGGCAAGCGCATCCAGCAGAAGAAACAGCGTTTCGCGTTGCAGCGGAAATAACTTAAATCCCGCCTTGCATATAGCACTTCAGCAACGCTTACCGAAGTTGAGTTGACATGAGAAGTGACGAGATTAAAAAAGGAATAGACCGCGCACCCCATCGCGCGCTTCTAAAAGCCCTTGGCTTAACAGACAAGGACATTGAGAAACCCTTTATCGGCATAGCCAGCAGCTACACGAACATTGTTCCCGGACACATTCACCTCCGAAGCATAGCTGACGCCGTGAAAGAAGGTGTAATCGCCGCTGGCGGCACACCCTTCGAGTTTAACACCATCGCGATTTGCGACGGCATAGCCATGGGCCATGAGGGAATGCGCTATTCCCTTCCAAGCCGCGAGCTAATCGCTGACTCAGTCGAGTCCATGGTGCAAGCACACCGCTTAGACGCGCTGGTTCTGGTGACAAACTGCGACAAAATCACTCCCGGCATGCTTATGGCTGCTGCGCGCCTAGATATTCCAGCCATCGTTGTTACGGGCGGCCCGATGGAATCAGGCATATTCAAGGGCGAGAAAGTCGGCGTAAACACGGTCTTCGAGGGCATGGGCAAAGTTATAGCTGAGAAAATGACGCTTGAAGAACTCGCAGAGCTGGAAACCGCGGCGTGCCCAGGCTGCGGCAGCTGTAACGGCATGTTCACCGCGAACACCATGGCTTGCCTAACGGAGGCCTTAGGCATGTCGCTGCCTTACTGCGCCACGGCTCTGGCTGCAAGCGCCCAGAAACTGAGGATAGCCAAGGAGACAGGAGAAAAAATTGTTGAACTTCTCCGCAGGAAACTGACGCCATCCAAAATTTTAACGCGCGAAACCTTCGAGAATGCTATCGCCGTGGATATGGCGCTCGGCGGCTCCACAAACTCGGTGTTGCACCTGTCAGCTATAGCGCGTGAAGCAGGAATTTCTCTGCCTCTAAGCCTCTTCGACGAGATAAGCCGGCGTGTCCCGCACTTGTGCAATATGGTGCCCAGCGGTCCTCACGATATGGAAGAGCTGCATAATGCTGGAGGCATACCTGCGCTGATGAAGGAGCTTTCGCCCCTGCTTCATTTGGACGCGTTGACAGTAACGGGCAAAACCGTTAAAGATAACATTCAAGAAGCTAAGATCTCAAACGCCACCGTCATTCACCCATTAACTGCACCTGTCCACAAGGGCGGCGGAATAGCCATCCTATCCGGCAATCTTGCTCCGAAAGGCGCTGTGGTGAAGACAGTTGCAGTTTCGCCCAAGATGCTTAAGCACACTGGACCCGCAAGGGTTTTCGATTCAGAAGCTGAAGCCGTGGCATCCATGAAAAAGCGAGAAATCCAACCCGGCGACGTCGTGGTCATCCGCTACGAGGGACCAAAAGGAGGGCCAGGCATGCCTGAGATGCTGGTGCCGACCGCCACGATTTCCGGTATGGGTTTAAGCGAATCCGTGGCTTTGGTGACTGATGGCCGCTTCTCAGGCGCGACAAGAGGACCCTGCATTGGGCATGTTGCGCCGGAAGCAG
>JAOAIV010000058.1 GCA_026414525.1 Candidatus Bathyarchaeota archaeon
CATATAGGCTACTGGCGCGAGGCTCATGCTTACCACGCTGGACATCATGTAAGTGGTTAAAGCCACGATTGTTGTTGTCACGGCAATTAGGATGCTCCAGATGAAAGCAAGAATTATATAGGGCTTCAACAAAGCGCGCTTGTTGATTTGTAGTTCCCGTTCTTTTTCGCTGTAGTCCGAGAGTATTTCAAGCGATTGGGTTGAGCTACCGCCTATCTCGATTGTCTCAATGAGCATTGCAAAATTAACTGTAACAAACCAGCTTCTTATTTGCCTGCGGAGGTTCTCGTATGTCTTCCTTAACGGGGTGCCCCATTCTATTTGACTTCGCAGCAAATCTAAATATTTAGCGAACGAGCCGGGGTATCTGCGTTTTGTTGCATGGATTATGCTTTTCTCTGGTGAGAGACCAATCTTTCGGGCTTCGGTGATCTCTCTAACAAGACTTGGAACAGCGTCTTCAGCATCATAGTTTATTTTTGCCATCCGCCAATACTGAATAGCTGGTATTGCTGAGGCAACTACCAAAGCCGCTGTAACGATTTCAGGTAATCCCGCAGGCTTTGCCATCTCGGCTAATGGCGCGAAAAGAATGAACGATGATAAAGCAATGCCTGTCGCCACAAGGATGATGGCTGCTTTTTTGTATAAGTCCTGCAGATGCTCAAACGAGCTTTGTTGCATGTTGTGTGCGATCAGTATGAAGAACAGCGACAATACAGGCATAAGAACAAAAGCCGCTAAATAAGACATTATAGGGGAGATAGTTATTGACGTATTAGTCAACAACTCCAGCGTATTGGTAGAAGAGAAAACAACAAAAAGAATGTATGTGCAGAGCACGACAATTAGCATCACCGTGTATGCCTCAACTAAAGTAGCTATTCTTTCAACTGAACGAGTCATCGAATTATGTCTAAGCTCGAAAATCGCGCGCAGCTCACTTTTCATATAATCAACTGTTTTCCCACCGCTTCTTATTGACGCGGCAAAGCCGCTTATGAAATTCCGGTAAAGTTTTGAGTTTGTACTTTCAGCCCTCTGCGCCATTGCTTGAAGTAGGCTCTTCCCTAAAACTTCCACTTGCCGTATTATTTCTTCTGCTTCTTTTTTGAACATAGGGAAAAAGCTCATTTTCCGCACTTTTTTCCAGCTGTCATAAGGCGAAACACCGCTGGCAGCCAAAAGCGTGAATATCATAACTACGAATGGCAGCTCACGTTCGATTTTCTCTCTTTCTTCACTTGCAATTTTTTGCAGAAACCCTTTAATCTTGCCAACGAAACCGCTGGAATGCTGAGCCATCATAGCATGAGCCTACCTAAGTGTTTTGTCTAAATCTAATGTGTTAGCAGAACTGTTCAGCGCTTTGTGCACGCTTCTGAAATCCCTAAGTCCCTTCTCAACCAGCATAAGCAATATCTTCTTTCGGCGCTCCAGTTCCTGTTCTACAACGCTGAAGGGTATGTCCAAATTCTTTGCTATTTTATTTAATAGATAGCTTTTTTCGAGATTCTGCTGGAACATGTCGGTGGACGGATTCCACATAAATACATCGTTAACTGCACAGTTAGGGTCTATTTCTGAAATTCTAATGAAGCGCCTACTACTGGACATCTTGCGGTTCAACGACACAAAAGTCGGCATCCTCACTTGCTTAACAACGATCACGCAGTTCATAAGAGGTATAATTCCCCTCGGAATATTCATTGGAGGCTGAGTTAACCTTGTAATTGCCGCCTCCACATCCTCTGCATGCAACGTGCAGAGTCCACCGTGACCAGTAGCTAAAGCTTGGAACAGAACGTAGGCTTCTTCGCCTCTAACCTCACCTACAAGAATTAATGTTGGGCGATGTCGCACTGCTGATTTAATAAGATCATAAAGCGATACTTCACCTTCACTCTCACCGCCAAAGCCTGGGCGCGCGATTGTTGAAACCCAATTCTCCTGAGGTAAGTTAATCTCAGCCACCTCTTCAACGGAAATAATTTTAAAATCAGGTCTCGCGAGACAAGCAATTGCATTAAGTGCAGTGGTTTTGCCGGCACCAGTTGCACCGACTATCATCATCGACATTTTATTTTCCATCAGTAGCCATAAGTAGGCGCCAATTGATTCATTAATGGTTTCATTCATTATCAAGTCCACAATAGTTATCGGGTCTTCTCTGAACTTCCTGATTGTGAAACTGGTGCCTGCAGGCGTGGTTTCTTTCCCATAAGCTACCGCGAGCCTGTGTTTTCCAGGGAGCGTTATGTCCACAATAGGATGCGCAATGCTGACGTGTTTCCCTTCCCGGTGAACCAACCGCGCCACAAAGTCATCAAGTTCCTCTTCAGAGCTGAAAACTATGTTTGTTCTCATGCTTTCGTATTTTCTATGCCACAGATAAACAGGTTTGTTTATGCCTAAACAGCTGATGTCTTCAATATAATTGTCGCATATTAATGGGTCTATTTTGCCATAGCCGACAAGATCTCTTTCTATGTAATAGAGAATCTTCTTTAAGCCTATTTGATCGATATCCTCAAAGGCTTTTGAGTGCTCCTCCATTATGCCAGGCAGTTGCCTCTTAAAAGATTCAACGAGAGTTTCATCCGCTCGTGGTGCTCTTAACTCGTATTCCAGAATGTTCTTTAACCGCTTATACGCTTCGCGCTCCTCAATGGACATGGCAAGTTCATCGACAACGTAAAAGAAGCTTCCTTCAGTCTCCTCTTGGAAAACCCATGCATACGCAAAGGGCGGCTTAAGAGGATAACTTTCTATTTGTACATATCCTTCAGGTATGCGCGCGCCTTGGATCCCTAGGTATCCAAGCAATTCTTCATCATGAATTTTTGGTTTTTCTTCCTCTTCTTCCTTCTTTTTCTTTCCAAACAACACTTTTATAATCCTCCAGTAAGCGTAAGATATACGCTATCCGAAGCTATACGGCACTCCAGCACGGCAGGGCCGGAACCACTTATGTATGTGCCTGAGGCTGCTACTTCTGCGGGAATATGGAATACATACAGACCCTGCTGGATGTATGTGCCGAAGCCTACTTCTACCCATGCTGCCGCGAAGCCATTTGCGAGTTTAATCCAATACTGTTTTTCGCCTATGAAGGTAGGAACATTAAGCGAAAGCCGAGCCGTCGCATTACTTACTTTTGCATAAGTAATCAATGTCATGCATTCTGTTGCAACGTATCTTGCCAAACTTTGCAGTCGCTGTTCTTCGGCTTCGACGCGAATACTCAGAGCTGAAAGGCTGCACGCACCAATAATTAGGGCGCCAACAATTATAGTTGCGAACAAAGTGTAAATGTAGCTTGGGACTATAGAAGGCATGTTTTACCTTACCCACCTTTGAATTGTTATATCGCAAATTACAAGCTCGATGTTTATGATTGCGCCGCTGGTAGTGTTTGCAATGGGAATGCTAACGCTACCGCTTTCGCCGCCGAGAATTGAGTTTATAATCAAAGTTTCCGGCTCATACGAAAGCTCATACGTGAAGGCTTTTGCAGCCGTTGCTGAGCATGATATTCGGAGCGGCACTTTACCATATAACTCAATCGACTCGGATGCATTCAAGTTAATGATATAAATGCGTATGTTGTTGATCGGCTTGGCGTTTTCCACACCCGTAGCGACATAGGAAACTTTGGGCCGATAGCGTAGCAGGATTTCCGTGTTCTGCTTGCCTCTTGTGATGGCTAATTGGGCCATTGTGGCGCCGCTTTGGCTGACTATTGTTCGGCTATCGCCTTTAAGGAAAACTCCTGTGTCAGCAGTTTCAGAAAACGGCAGCGCGTAGATTATTTGCCCAACGGTCTCGTTGAAAATTGTATATTCAATCTCTTCTCCGTCATTGATGCTTAGAGTTAAGATGTTTGAGACAGGTTGAATGTTTATTCTGCCGCCTGAATCGCTGACCTCAAATGTCCGCGCTGAACCTGTCTGCCCTATTATTTGCAATATATTTTCGTTTAAAGCCAGCATGTCCTGCCGTGCAGTAGCTACTTTCAGCATGCCACTACGCGAGTTAACCTGCTCAATCGCGAAGTAATAGGTGACAGAAATTATGCCCAGCGTAGCAGCAAATAACGTTAAGAAAGTGACGGGGATACTCAGTGCTCTTTTTGAGAGGAGTAACTCGCGTTTAAAGGTTTTTGGCATACTACGTTTGCCTCTTCAGTAGTGTGTGCTAAAAAGGGATTAAGCCATTTGTGTGTAAAAACAGATACACATCACAATGCTGAGCCAGTTGTAAAATACCAAATCTTGTTCTTATTTTAATGGTTTTATTCTAGAAAAAGAAAGAAAAAGGAAATATTGTGGGGGTAGGGTTTGCTTTTATTTTTAAGCGACTGCTTGAACGTTGGTCTCTTTATAGTACATAGCTTGCGACGTGAAGATTGTCATCGCAACTGTTAAGCCAATGTCGTTGACCGTGATGCTGTCTGGCTGGTGTATGTATATTATCATTGTTTTACCTGATTGTAGCGTCAAATCGCCACCTGCTTTCACGAAATTAAAGGAGCCGCTGTTACCAATCTCTATTTCGCCGTTGTCTTTTAGTGTCTTTTGGAAGGTTAAGTCATCTGCTATCGATTTCGTTGTAATGTTGTAGTACACGTTTTCCCATGAACATTCTTGGCCTCTGACTGTTATCTTGTCGATAACCACGTCTCGACCGCCGGTGTTAATTATCATAATAGCTCCTTGTGCAATCCACTGTGTACCGTTTTGCCCATACCAGACGTGTTGTTTTGTTAGGTGTAGGCTTTCTTCTTGTACTCGTGTGCTTGTTACGTTTATTGCGAAGTATGTGACGACGCCTGCGAGTAGCACTGAAACGACGAGTATGATCAGTGTGGTTACGACGGTGCTTAGAGCCCAACGATTCTTCAATATGTTCTTCATTTTTGTTCGCCTGACCACAAGTAACGCCAATTTTGGATAAGTAAATTTGTGTGTAGAACAGAGCTACACACGTAGAAGAATTTTCAAAGAAAGAGAGGGGTTTTCTATAAAAAACGCGTATAAAAAGATTACGTGGGTTTTTATTGGGCTTCGGTTATTGCTTGTACGTTGGCTTCTCTGTAATACATTGCTTGGGCTGTGTAGAGCGTTATGCTAACTGTTAAGCCGATATCGTTTATGGTTATGCTGTCTGGATTAACTATGTAGATGAGCATAGTGTAACCTGAGGGAAGAACCAGATCGTTAGAAGCTACTGTGAACGTATGATCTTTGTCGCCTATTTTCACTTTGTTTGTCGCTCCTGAGGTGTAATTGAAATTAGGTATGTATGGCATGTCTTCAGGCACTGGGTCATTCGTTATGCAGAAGAGGACAAACTTTTTGTTGTCTGTTGTTGTATCGTTCCATGCGCATTCTTGGCCTCTAACGGCGAGCTTGTCGATTACGATGTCGCGACCTCCAGTGTTAATGACCATCAATGACGCTAACGAGTAAGAGGGTGTGCCTGGTGCGGCGGTTGAGTTGTGCCATATGTGTTGTTTTGTTAGGTGTAGGCTTTCTTCTTGTACTCGTGTGCTGACGACGTTTATTGCGAAGTATGTGACGACACTTGCGAGTAGCACTGATATAACGAGGAGAATTAGTGTGGTTACGACGGTGCTTAGAGCCCAACGATTCTTCAATAGTTTTCGCATTGTTTTTTCTCACCTTTAACGTTACACATTCTGTTTTTCTTATAAATATATTCTGTCGCAAGATTCAATATTGGTTTTCAAGCTTAAAAATAGAAAACCCCCCTTCAGCTTCAATATCAGAATCCAAAATACATTCCAAACAAAACCACGCTACTAACAAAGATTCGAATACCACGGAGCGCTTATAGAACTGGACTGGAAGGCAGCAGAATGGTGCGGTCGCCGGGATTTGAACCCGGGATCGCAAGCTTGGAAGGCTTGTGTCCTAAACCAACTAGACGACGACCGCCAAACATTAGTTTCATAAAAAAAGCCTATTTTAAGCTTCTCTCGCGCAACTCCTTCAAACTCTCTTCAGCAAATACACCTACCCTTAAGTTTACATAAACAGTAACCACCGCCTCTAACACTATTATCACCACCAGAAAAACAGCAAGCGCCAACGCCAAATTCCGAAACATCCGAAGTGCTGAATAATCTACATAACCATTGATCGTGCCTATCCAACTCCAGTAACTATGTCCTTGCCTGTCAATAAATGTTGCCAAGTCCGTAGAGAGCCACCAGCAGAAGACTGCCACCACCACAGCAAGTGCGCTACCAATCAACGTTAGGTTCTTCCAATCAGAAGCTAATGATGAAGAATAAGATATCCGGGTGCCCGAATCAGTTTGAGAAAGGCTGAACCGCACGATCTTCTTGGCTGTTTTAGGTGAAATCCCCCAAAGTGAACCATGCTGCACGGTAATAGCTGATGGCATTTTCTCTGCAATTACCTTACAATTGTTATGGAGCAGTAGAACTTTTAAAAGTGCGTATGCCTCCTCAATTTCCAAGTCAACATTATGCTCAACCATATCAATAAACACTTCACAGCGAGTTAGAACTCAAGGCCTATTGAGGTTTTTCATCTGGCTTAAAAAGTTGCTTCTCATGTGGTGGACGTGGCTTAAAACCACGTATGGCCCGATTGGCTGAACGTTGCCGTTCCAAATTCTTAATTCGCGCGTAAAGCTTTGACATCTTAGTCTTTGAAGGGCGCTTACGCTGTGGCGCTCGAGCCGGAGCAGGCGTGAAAGGCTTAACTTCATCCTCCTCAGTTTGCCTGGTTGTTGAGGATACCTCGCGGACTTTCCTAAACACAACGTAACCCTCTTTCAGATTAACTTCCTGTACTTCCCAACCTACATCTAGCCAAGCTCTTGCATGCGCCTTTTGCGGAGAATTACTCCACCAAGCTTCATCCCTATATGCGCTCATAGGAAGATTGGTGCCGATCAAGCTGTCTACTCGGGCAAAAGAAAGCTTCACCAGCTTCGTGAAGGCGCTGCGAAATTTCAAGTGCGACGTAAGCCCACTATACTTCGATCGTGAGGGCGGCGAAACCACGCGTCTTGCACAGTGTAGGCAAAACAGAATTGTTGGGTCTCCAGTGGAGACGTCGGGCACCATGCAATCTCGGCAGAAGAGTCGCTTGCATCTCTGGCATCTCCGCATGTAAGCAACGCTGAGAACTCGACCGCAGATTCCACATTCATCCTTAACCAATTTTAATCACGTAGAAAGTGTTCATGGAATTACTTTGGAAGATAATAAGAGGGGCGCTTGTGATAAAAAGCTTCAATTCTAACCTTTGACAACAGCTATGGGCAAGAGCCTTGCAACCTTGGTGGCGATGCCAACTTGGTGGCTGACTTCCGCAACTACATCCACATTCTTATACGCAGCGTCAACTTCTTCGGCTAAAACAGTTGGACTTGCCGCTCTAACAACTATACCACTTTTCTCCAAAGCCGTTCGCACGTCACCCCCCCAATATTTCCGTTTAGCCGCAGAACGACTTAGCAACCTGCCCGCGCCATGCGCGGTGGAACCAAAAGTTAAGTCCATTGCCTTTTCGGTGCCTACCAGAACCCAAGAGCTTGTTCCCATACTACCTGGAATAAGCACCGGTTGTCCTTCGCTACGGTAATCCTGTGGCACATCAGCATGCCCCGGCGGAAACGCCCGTGTGGCCCCTTTTCTGTGCACCCAAACCTTCCTCTGACCGCCATCAACTTGGTGCGCCTCCACTTTTGCAATGTTATGTGCCACGTCATAGACAAGCTTCAACCCGAACTTCTCTGGGTCAGCGTGGAAAACCTGCTGGAAACTTTGCCTAACCCAATGCATAATCGCTTGCCTATTCACGAAGGCATAGTTTACTGCGCAAGCCATAGCGTGGAAATAGTCTTCAGCTTCCCTGCTTTTGCCAGGTGCACAAG
>JAOAIV010000059.1 GCA_026414525.1 Candidatus Bathyarchaeota archaeon
GTCTCCTTGAGCTTTTCAAGGTTGAGGAATCCTTCGCTGTCCACGGGCACCTTGGCAGTTGAGAAGCCAAATTTCTGTAGCAACTCGGCCACGTGTAGGACGTTTATGGGTTCGATGGCGGATATCACGATTTTTCTGCCGCGGTTTTTGTTGGCGATCGCCGCGCCCATAAGCGCCAAATTATTGGCTTCTGTTTCTCCAGGCGTGAAGGTTACTTCTTCAAGGATTTTGGCGCCTACGGTGCGGCTGATTTTCTGGGCCGCCGTCATTATGGTTTCAAAGGCTTCCCATCCCGGCTTATGCGTAAGCGTCGGATTGCCGTAAGCACGTTGATTGTAATAGGGCAGCATGGCATCGACAACCGACTGCGGCACCATAGTGGAGTTTTCATTGTCTAAGTAAACCTCGCGTGTAATGTCCTCATGCGCCTTGAGAAGTTCCCTAACGTTTTCAACCATACAAACCAAACTCTGCCATAGAAAGAAAACATAACACCCTTATATACATTGCAATAAACCATAATCAAGCTGAATTAGAAAAATGACGCAAAATGCTTTATACCCCAGTCTGATTTCCTATGTGATGTTTTGTATATTAGTAAACTTGCTCTTTTTTATTATACGCTTTTTGAAGTAAACAAATAGGCCTACAATAATAGTAGTAGCGGCTACTGCAGCTGCCATTGCATAAACTATTTTTGCGAAACAGGATGTGGGAGGTAAGTAGAATTTTGTGTTTCATCAGTGAAGTTTACAACTATATTATGAATGCTATGTGTATATGTAAAAAATCAAAATCCAAGAAATGATTCGTTGATTCCACAGCATATTCAAGGGATTTGCCGTTTAGGAGAACGCTAATTCCTTGAGGATTAAATGTAGGCTCTTTCTCCATGATAACTTTGACATAACCCACTATTCCGCTCAGGCCCTTAGCGAAGAAACTGAGAATACGGGTAATTAAGTTAAAGTTAAATCCAGTTATTGTTGAATTTGAAGAAAACTCGGTGATCAAGACCCCCAAATGATAATACTTGAAGGTTAACGCTTATACTTGTCTCAGTCCAGGTAGAATTACCTGGCCACGTAGCTTTAACTTGATAAGACCCATACGAAGGCTTCCAAGTAGTTGAGTATTTGCCATGTTCATCAGTTCTCACCGATTCTATCTCATTCCACACGGTTCCCTCACGGTACGTCTTGCTCGAAAGAAAAACCCAAGCATAGGGAACACTTGTACCTTTGTATGTGAGGTTTCCGTTAATTGCGACTTCTTACCCTGTGTAGATTGAGGCACTGCTTAAAGAGATATAAACAATAAGAGGTGTTTGCTCCCTTACCTCTATCGACTGTTCAAAGATGCCTCTAAATCCAAGATTATCGAGAACAGTAAGCGCAACTGTATAGGTGCCCGGATTAGTAAAAATGTGGTTCACAGTAGCACTCGTTGCAGAAGTATTGTCTCCAAAATTCCAACTATAAGAAAAAGTGCGGAATCCGTAATTTTCAATCCAATATTTTTCCCATCATAATGCATCGAAGGTAACAACATCACTTACATTTGGTGTAAGAGGCGAATAAACGAAGGAAGGACTTGGATGAACAACTTTTGCATTTACGTTAGGATGAATGATCAAAGTCAGCATAAAGAATCCGACAAGAAAAATCGACAACGCTTTCTTTTTCATAAGCAACACGCCTTGTTTAATTCATCCAAGAGTAATTGTATTTGTTTGGTTTTTAAAATGGTTTTGTCCCGATTTCTTTACTAAGCATATCCGCTTAACGTTTCTGCCCCTAAATAAGGTGCTATGAACCGTGTCAAGCATAATAATGCCTTATTCTACACGGCCTCAACCGGCAACAAGCAATAGCAAAAAATACCAATTGTTTTTCATGAGAACATTGAAATCGTTAAGGCACTAAAAAACACTAATAACCCGCACAGACTCCACATAGTAACAAAACAGCTTGGATGGCAAAAAAGACTTGAAAGTTACAGAGTTACAAGTAACAGAGCAAGTGAAGGAGATCCTCCTTCGCACGGGAATCAGCAAGCTCTATCCTCCACAGGCAGAAGCCATTCAAGCTGGAGTTTTAGACGGTAAAAATCTTGTTCTGGCAAGCCCGACTGCCTCGGGGAAAACATTGATAGCGGAGCTCTGCAGCCTCAAACATGTGCTGGAGAGAAACGGCAAGGCTGTTTATCTCACGCCGCTTCGAGCTTTGGCAAATGAGAAATTTGACGAATTCCAGAAATACGTTAGTATCCGAAAGCCAAACGGCAAACGCGTAAGCATCGGCATCAGCACAGGCGACTTTGATAGCAGCGATTCATGGCTTGAGAAATATGACATAATTGTAACCACAAACGAAAAAGCTGATTCGTTGTTGCGGCACCGCGCAAAATGGATAGAGGACGTCTCGCTGATAGTCGCCGATGAGGTACACCTCCTTAACGAGGCAGAACGTGGCCCCACACTTGAAGTGGTGCTAGCAAGACTAATGCAGATTAATCCGCAGCTACAGATTTTGGCGTTAAGCGCAACCATAAACAACGTGGAGGAAATCGCCGCCTGGCTCCACGCTCAATACGTCATAACTGAATGGCGTCCCGTCACTCTCAAAGAAGGCATACTGCTGCACGATGAAATTCAATACAAAGATGGAGACGCAAGAAAAATCGACAATAAAACTGCAAACCCCATCATCAACCTTGTGCTGAACACCATAAAAACAGGTGGCCAAGCGCTTGTTTTCGCCTCCACAAGACAGAACTCAGTAACATGGGCCAAAAAAATCGCCGACTACACTGCTGAGGCGCTTTCCAAACCGCTAAAGAGAGCACTGGAGCATGAAGCAGAAAAAATCCTAGCAGCAAGTGAAAGAACACGCATAAGCGAGCAACTTGCCGCGCTCGTCAAATGCGGCACTGCGTTTCACCATGCTGGTTTAGCAGGCGCCCACAGACGCATAATCGAAGGCCTCTTCCGCCAAGGAAAAATCAAAGCGCTTACTGCCACGCCAACTTTAGCCTTCGGCGTGAACTTGCCCGCGCGAACCGTAATCATCCAAGACTATCGCCGCTGGGAACCCGGATACGGCTACTACCCGATAACCGTGCTGGAATACAAGCAGATGGCAGGGCGCGCAGGAAGACCCAAATATGATAAGGCAGGCGAAGCTGTACTCATCGCAAAAACTGCTGATGAAGCAGACTATCTCATGAACAGCTACGTGCTTGCGCATCCAGAGCGCATATGGTCAAGGCTGGCGGTGGAACACATAATCCGCAGCCATGTGCTCGCAACAATCGCCTCAGACTTCGCGCACACGGAAAACGGCATCTACGACTTCTTCGCAAGAACCTTCTATGCGCATCAATATGACTTGAAAGCCATCAAGAGCGTTATAGCCAAAATCCTAAGATACCTCTATAACGAAGAGATGCTCGAAGTCTACGGCAACGAAATCTACGCCACTCGACTTGGAAAACGAGTAAGCGAACTCTACATTGATCCAGCATCCGCAGTAGTAATCCGCGAAGCACTTAGGCATACGCCAGAAACCCTAACCGAATTCAGCATGCTTCATCTAATTGCGCATACACCAGACATGGAACCCGTAATGCGTCCACACACACACGAGATAGACGAAATAGCAATCCACGCGGAGAAACACCGAGAGGAACTATTCATTGAACCGCCAGCTGAATGGAAAGATCGCGTGGCTTATGAAAACTTTCTCGGCGAAATCAAAACTGCGCTTGTTCTATACAGCTGGATTGAAGAAACAAGCGAGGAAACGCTGCTGGAACGCTTCGGTGTTCAACCAGGAGACCTCTACAAGACCATAGAAAACGCTAAATGGCTACTCTACGCCACATATGAACTAAGCCTGCTGCTGGGGCGCGCGGAAATCCGGCCACTAACCAACGAGTTAATAGAGCGTGTGGCTAAAGGTGTGAAGAAAGAACTACTGCCAATCACTAAACTGGAAGGAATTGGCCGTGTACGCGGACGCGTCCTCTACAATGCTGGCTACAAAACGCTTGAGGACATAAAGCATGCGCCACTCGATGACTTAACGAATCTACCGCTGATTGGGCCACGTTTGGCAAAGAAGATTAAGGAGCAAGTTGGCGGTTTCATCAAGAAAGAAGCATGGGAGAAACTTGGGAAAAACGCGGAATGGCGGCAGAAATCACTGGCTGATTTTTAGCCTAACTTCGCGAACACTTCAGCCTGCTTAACCGCAGTGCCCAAATAATTCTTAGGGTTCAGCGCTGCGTCAATTTCTTCCACGCTGAGCAGGCAGCGCACAGCCTCGTTTTCAAGAAGCACTTCGCGGAAATGGCGCTTTTCCACCTCGCTTTTTATGGTCAACTGCCGTAGTAGCTCATGCGCTTCCTGGCGGTCCATGCCTTTCCTCGCCAAAGCCATCATCACTGCTTCGGACATGGCACGCCCCTGAGTTAGCTCGAGATTTCGCTTCATGCGCTGCGCGTCAACCCACAAGTTAGCCACCACATTGCTCATCAACGCAAGCATATAATCAACTAGGACGCAGGCTTCGGGGAAAATGAAGCGCTCCGCCGAGGACTGCGTCAAGTCTCGCTCATGCCAGGTAACAACGTTCTCAAGCGCTGGAACCGCTAAGCTTCGGACTATGCGGGCTAAGCCGCAGATGCGCTCGCAGGTTTCTGGGTTCCGCTTGTGCGGCATAGTGGAGCTGCCAACCTGCTTCGACCGCTCAAAAGCTTCGGAAAGCTCGCCGATTTCTGGGCGTTGCAGCTCGCGGATTTCGGTGGCGAAATTCTCCAGCGACGAAGCTATAAGCGCTAAAAGGCAGATAAGCTCGGCGTAGCGGTCTCGTTGCACAATTTGCGTGGAAATCTCTGCTGCGCGCAGCCCCAGCCGCTTCATGACGAGTTGTTGGATGCGCGGGGCATGCTCGCCGAGACCTGCTTGCGTGCCGACGGCGCCGCTCATTTTGCCGACTAAAACACGCTTTTTACACTCGTTCAGCCGTTCGATGTGGCGTTGAATTTCGTAGCCCCAGACGGCGAATTTGAAGCCCAAAGTGATAGGCAACGCGTGTTGGCCGTGGGTTCTACCGATCATCACGGTTTCCTTGTGCGCCGCGGCTTGCTTTTGGAGTAAGCTCCTCAACGCTGCAAGTTTCTTTTCGATGATTTCCACGGCGTCTTTCAGCTGTAATGCGTTAGCGGTGTCCACGATATCGTAGCTTGTGGCGCCCAGATGCACATACGCGCCGCTTGCACCGCACACTTCAGCTAAGGCGCGAACAAGCGATGCAATGTCATGCTTTATCTCTTTCTCAATTGTCTTCACACGCTCGACTTTTACGTGACGTGTGGTAGCCATCTCGGCGATTTTTTCCGCGTCTTTCCGCGGGATGTTGCCGACTTCAGCGTGCGCCAGCGCCAAAGCGGCTTCAACATCAAGTAGCCTTTGGATGCGTGTTTCTTCCTCAAAAACTTTGAGCATTTCTGGAGTTCCGTAGCGGCCCGTGTCTATGGGTAGGATTGGCAAATCACTTTTCCCTCGTGTGAGATGTGTATGCACATTAAAGATTAATGTTTTACCAAACAATAAGAGAATACGCAGACAATTGAAGGACTGTTTAGTTATGTCAACGGTAGTCGTGCTGGATAAGCATAGTGGCAAAACAACAATTAGCTTAGCAAGTAATCACCGCTGCGCACACGCAGACGATGCGACTGTTATCTTTGAGGGCAGAGTTTACTTGCCTCAGTGGGCAGTCTCAGGCGCTGAGGCATTGGCTAAGCGGCTTCAGCAGGAAGGCAGCGTTAAGGCGGCAGAAGCGTTTCTGCGGGAAGCAGATGGCGACTTCGCATTTGTAATTGCCGAACATGGGCAGCTTGTTGCGGCAAGGGATGCTATAGGTGTTCAACCACTATACTACGGTGAAAACGCGGATGCCGCGGCGCTTGCCACGCGTAAGAAAGCGTTATGGGCGCTTGGCATAGCCGAGGCGAAGTCGTTTCCTCCAGGACATTGTGCATTCGCCAGTAGTAGCGGCTTCAAGTTCAAATCTGTTAAAGCTCTGGTTTACTCGGCACCTAAGCAGGTAATGATGTCTGAGGCTGCTGTGTCGCTGAAGCACCTCCTTTGGGAGGAGGTTCACAAGCGTGTTTCAAGCTTGAGCAAGGTTGCGGTTGCGTTTTCAGGCGGCTTAGACAGCAGCGTCGTCGCATTTCTTGCGAGCAAGTGCCATGTGCAAGTTACCCTGATCCATGTGAGCTTGGAGAATCAAACGGAAACCCTTGAAGCGCAGAAGGCGGCCCAAGCCTTGGGCTTACCTTTGCAGGTGCACTTGTTTGGCGAATCAGATGTGGAAGAGGCAGCGGCTGCGGTTACGGCGCTTGTCGAGGAGGCGGACCCGGTTAAAGTAAGCATTGGTATCCCATTCTACTGGGCAGCATCGGAGGCGGCGGCTGCAGGGTTTAAGGTGCTGCTGGCGGGGCAGGGCGCAGATGAACTTTTCGGCGGTTACCAGAGATATGTTCAGGCTTACTTGGCATATGGCGAGGAGAAAGCACAGCAAATGATGTTTAATGATGTTGCTGGGCTTCATGAGAGTAACCTTGAGCGAGACATGAAGATTTGCAGTTTTCATGGCATAGAGCTACGACTCCCCTTCGCCTCCTATGAACTTGCAGAGTTCGCCATAGCACTGCCCATAGAATTGAAGTTTGAGCGAAAGGCAGATTCGCTGCGGAAGCTGGTGCTCCGGAGAGCAGCTGAGAACATGGGTTTGCCCATATCAGTAACAACAAAACCCAAGAAGGCAGTGCAATACTCTACAGGCGTAAATGCTGCGCTTAAAAAAATAGCAAGAAAGCAGAACATGACGGTATCTGAGTATGCACGCAAGCTCTTTACAGGCAAATAACCACGCAATTGAACCTCTATATAAGGCAAATTTATGTTCTGCCAACCTTTTTATCGCGGTCCCTTGAAAACCATACTTGAGATACCAAATAACTCTATTGCTACTTTGTTTAAGGCACATCCATGGGTCCTCGGCATTGAACTCGATGGAGCCTATTTATTTCTCGTATAATTCTGTAAATTTCATTTTACGTGGAAATAATTTTTCACCTATTTCTCGAGATTTAATTAAGCAGCATTTGAAACAGAAAAAGCCAAACAATAAAAAAGCAGCTAAAAAATTATTTGCCCGATCTTCGTGGCGCATTCGGGCAAAAGCTAAAAACCAAGAAAAGATATGGCGATACAATTATTAGGGCTTCCGTATGCAGAGAACAAAAAATTGTTCCCAGTTTTCACACTATGCTTTAGTATAACTTCTGTTTTTCTCATTTTTGTATCTTGCCATTTCGCAAGCTAAAAATGCTGCTTGACGCATTTCATGTTCTGCGGAAACCTTTAGCAGGTTATTTGTTTATTTTTCTGATTTCTTCCGCAAGCAACGGCAAGAATGTGCCAATATCTGTGATTACGCCTACTGCTTGGGTTGAGCCTCTATCCAACAGCTTGGTCACAGCTGCTGGGTTGATATCTAGACACACAAGCTTAACAGTAGAGGGAAGCATGTTGCCGACGGCGATGGCATGCAGCGTTGACGCCAGCATCAAAACCATGGTAACATCCTTCAGGTGTTCCTTATACTTCTGCTGCGCAATCACCGTGTCTGTTATAACGTCCGGCAACGGCCCGTCATCTCTGATTGAGCCTGCCA
>JAOAIV010000005.1 GCA_026414525.1 Candidatus Bathyarchaeota archaeon
TCGAACCTCGCGATTACCGTGTATTTGCCTGGAACTGGCGGCGTGAAGGTGGCGCTGTAGAAGCCGTTTGCGTCGCTTGTTGTCCTCGCCACTTCATAGTAGTTGCCGTTGGGGTCAAGCACTTCAATGACCACTTCAACACCCTTAACGTTAGCAGGGCATTCGAATTGCTTGTAAACATATAGCATCCATTCGCTCATGGATTCGTCAGCGACTGCCGGAACGCCGTTCGGGAACCGCTTCCGCAGGACTATGTCGTCAGTTCCCGGTGAAATATCGGTGACTGTGCCTTCTACGAGGATTTTGCTGCCATGAGTAGAAACTTTCGGCGATGCAGTTACAGTTGTTTTGCTGGGTCCCTTGCCGATGGCGTAGATTCGCTGGTCGTAGGTGTCCATTGTCGCGATTATGCTGTCGCCAATAACGGCATTACCACCCCAGCGGGTGCCACGGAACATGCCGTTAACGCGCCAGATGACATCGCCAGTCTCTGCATCCAAGCACACGAAGGGTGCGCCACGAGGCAGAGGTTGCTCAGCGCTGTGCTCACAGTGGCCTAGGTATACTTTGCCATCAGCGATTAAGGCAATCCAGCCCCACCAGTTTTGGCCTGTAACAGACTCGCTATATGGATCGTTTAACGTGTAAGTCCACACAGTTTTGCCAGTTTTCAGATCATAGACGTACAAGATGCCGCCTACGCCGACCGAGTAGAGTTTCCCGTAAGCGAAGTACCATGTGTGTTCAACGTTACCCCAGCCGTAAGCGTCTAGGAAGTGCTCAGATTCTGTTTCCCATAGATAGTTGCCGTTTTCAACGCTGAAACCATAGTGTTTTCGCAGTTCTTTGCACCAGACTGCGATTACGCCGTCTTTGACTTCATTTGATGCACCAGTATAGTGCAGTGTGACAGCGCCGTCAGCCCAGATGGCAGGTGGCGTCCATGTTTTGTCGAATAATGTGTATGTTGACGTGGAAGTTTTGCTCAGGCCCTTAGTGTTTAGAGCCCAGACTCGGACAAGTGTGCGGTTGTAAAATACACCTACAACGCGGTCATCATATATTTTTAGGGTGCTTGCGCCAAAGGATGTTGAAACTTGTAAGCCGGCAGGTATGGTTACGTTCCATGAGTATGCGCCGGTTGTGTTAGCAGCGAAGGTTGCTCCGTGGACAAGTGGGCGCATGTAAGCAGCCCAGCTGCCATAGTTGCCTGGATCTCTGAAGTTGGGGTTGGCTTGGCCTGCTGCGGTTGAGTTCCACATGGCCATCCAGCGGTTAGCAACATCCAACTGGAGGATGAGGATTTCTCCGCTTGGTCCACGTGTTCTCGTGCCTGAGGGGACGTTGGTCATTGTGTAAATCCATGCGCCGTTGAATGGATCATATGCATGCCAAGTGGTGCCTGATACGGACCAAAGGTAATTGTAGGAGCCGTCCATGTTCCAGCCGTTGAAGTAGAGAATTTGGCCAAAGGATAGAGAGACGCCTAATTTTTCCCAGAGGAATTCGCCCGTATGTAGGTCAACAGCAACAATTCCAGTGTTGTTAGAGACAGTTGCGGAGTCTCTGTTGTAATAGAGAATACCATTCATTACTACTGTGTTAGTGAATTTGCCTTCATATGGGTCGCCTGTTTCAGCTCCAACAGGTAGCTGTGCATCGCCCCAGTATCCGCCGTTCAAGCCGCCCGTGGTTAGCTGTCTAACCCACAATACGTGAGCAGTTTCAGGCGCATCGTCATTATAAAGCGCCAGCGAGTTAGCAGGACGCTCAAGCCAATTGCCTGAAACTACTGCCCATTCGCGTAATTGTGGATCGATGGGTCGGCTCCAGTATTCTGTTGGCAGCGGGTGGCCTGGGTAAGTTGCACGTTTCTCCTCGACCACTTGGAACTCCATTTCAAGCGTGCTGCCTTTTATGGTTGTTCCATTGTATATCCAGTTGCCGCCTTCAACGTTGTAGAAGTTGCCCCACTTCCAGATTTGCTCAGGGAAATTCATTTTCACCTTGTACGTGCCTGTTCGCGTGGGAACATAGTTCATGAATGTCGCTCCAGTAGAGTCAGTCTTGAACGGACCGAAGGATTCGGTGGTTCCATCGGGCTTTGTGATTGTAAGGGTTAATCCTTCGTAGCCATCGTATACGCTTGGTAGCTGCTGCATTACACCGAAGCGTATGATTGCGGTTTCGCCTACGCCAACAGGGTTAGGAACGACGTCAAGGATGGGGAACGATGCTAAGGTTACGCCGGGTTGTGCTATGGCCGGTAAAGCAACAAGTGATAGTGCCATTGCAAATGTTAGAAGTGCAATTGCGGCATAGGTCTTGCATTTGATCAACTTCATTCTCCCGATTCTCTCCTTATTTCTTGTGCTACAACGCACGAACCTCATAAAATACCAGTAGAACTATATAAAAGCTATTCCAGATCTGCCCTTTTGATATGTCAGCGCACAGATTTTCACGTTGCGCCGGTTACATGTGCATAACAGTTACTGATAAGTGAACCATTGAGAAGACGCCAGCAATTAGTTTAATTTAGGACATATATCGCGAATAGTAATTCAATACTTAAATACGCAACGCGCCATATATGGAAGTTGAGAAAGGAGAGGACAAGCATTGCTTAAGGGCCTGAGAGTTCCTTGCTTATCGCTTATTCTGATGGGCTCCATGGATTGGCTGACGACAATTATAGGCATAGCGTATTTTGGAGCTGTAGAGGGCAACCCGTTCTTGGCTGAAATAACGAGAACAAGTTTGCCGGCATTTACAGCAATAAAACTCTCCACAACACTCATTGTGAGCTTACTTTTTTATAACGCAGAGAAAATGCTCCTAAAGACTCAGGATAAGAACAGCTGCGCGTTCAAGCTTACACGCTTCACATTGAGAGGCGCATACATTGCAGCCACTTTGCTTCTACTAGCAGCAGTTTTGAACAATCTATTTGTGGTTGTAAGCGCTGCTGCCATTTAACGCATAGAAAACGCGAACATTTATTAAACAAAAGATTACTTATCTGCTTTGGCGCAAGCAGATTGCAGGCTAACTTCAAGCCGCTGATTGTCTGGCTTATTCTGAATGGGAAAGCAGAAGAAGCTCTTGAGCATCTTGCCAATGCCTGTGGAATAAGCACTCCGAAGCTGAAGGTGGCTTGCCAAAGGGTGCAAAAAGAAAATTTTAGCTTGTTATACGGCTAAAAATAAAACAATTGCATTACTTAACAGCGACACTCTGAGGAATCCTTTTGTTATTTTACATTAAGTTTTATAATCACTTGCGCACGCAACCCATTGACAAGCAGCGCAAGGGCACCGAAAAGCATGCCAACAAATTTGCAAAAGTTCTCCGCGCATATGAAAACGCAGATACATGCAAAGTTTAGGTGAATCTTGATGCATCGCCGTTATATTTGGTGCAGACAACAAAGTTATATCTTATAATAATAAATTAGCGTGCTAATTGTGCAGAAAGAGGGAGTTATTAATCTTGCTATTACGCAGCTATTGACTTGAAAGCAATATTACACTGAGAATAATTCAATCAGTATTTTCATGATTTCTTCTGCGGTTGTTTGAACTCTTGGTGTTAAGCCTTCTCCGAACTCGGTGTTTTCAGGCTCAATTAGCAACAAAGCAATTTTAGCGGTGGTCATTTTTTTGATGTATTCGCAGAAAATGCGCAGTGGCAGCACATGTGTGGTTACAGCAGCAAAATTTGCCACTTGCTCGGGGGAAACAAGGCGGACGGCGCCCGGTTGGAGCCCAAGAAATGCAGCGTCGATTATCAGCACATGACTTGGTTTGAAATCAACTATGTCTTGTATGAAGCTTTCAGGGACTGTTTCGCATTCAATCAAACATATGTTTGCGGGTGCTTTACCTTTAAGGTCTTGGACTATTTTCATGCCTACGAAGTCATCTCTTCGAATGGGGTTTCCAATGCCCGCAACTACAACTTTGTCCGCATAGGCAAACCACTTGTGTAGAGCATCACGAATAGAAACGGCTTTATTAACCAAATTGTATTCCAGCTAGAGAGGGGAAAGAGGAAATAAAAAAGGTTTAGCGCTGAATTATCTGTATAAGCTGCTTTTGTCTGTCATAAACTTCTATGGTCAGGGGCATCTGCCCAACCGCGTAGTGTGTTGCGCATGCAAAGCATGGGTCGTAAGCCCTGAATGCCATCTCCACCTTATTCAGCACGCCCTGGTCAACTTTGCCGTTGCGTATCAAGCCCTTTGCGGCGTCGCGGATGGATATGCATATTGCCGGGTAATTGTTGGTGGTGGCCACGATCAAGTTTACGTCCTTGACGAGCGCGTCTTTGTCAAGCACGTAGTGATGATAAAGCGTGCCCCTTGCAGCCTCAACAACTCCCACACCTTCACTTGGCTCACCAGGCTTATTGCGCACGTTTGTGCTTGTGATTTCAGGGTCTTTTGCCAACTCGAGCGCACGCTCAGCAGCATAAAGCAGCTCAATCAGCCTTGCCCAGTGGAAAGCTAAAGTGCCGTGCACTGGTTTGCCGCCTAAGGTCTTGTACATCAGTTCGTATTCGGCTTGTGCAAGCGGGGTAGCCATGCCATCAGCCGCGTTTAGGCGCCCAAGCGGGCCTACGCGGTAGATGCCGCTGTCGGCGCCGTAGATTAAACCTTTCCATCCGACTTTCTTTAAGAATGGAAACTTGGAGTATGTCCATGGCTCCACGTGCTCGCCGATGTGCTGGAGGTAATCTTTGGGTTCGAACTTTAAGAATTCACGGCCATTTGGGTCTGTTACGCGGATTTTTCCATCATAGAAGTTGACTCTGTTCTTGTCATCCACAAGGCCCATGTAGTAGGTCTTCATTGTGTACGCGTCGCTTTTTATCATGTCAACGTAAGCGCTGTTGCCTAAAACTATGTCGTGGAAAAGTTTCAAGGTGAGCTTCGCGAATTCAACGGATGAAGCAGCCATCTTCTCGATTTCTTGCCTCTTCTCCTCGCTTAAGGGTTTAGAGACACCGCCGGGTAAGCCGCACACTGGATGTGTAGCTTTACCGCCGAGAATCTCTGTTATCTTCTGTCCGTAGGCTCTGTGCTTTATGACCTCTTTGCCTATGTCTAGGCCTGCTTTTTCTATGACGCCTAAGATGTTGCGCTTCTCTGGTGGCGCATCTGGACCGACAATGAAGTCTGGTCCGCCTAAGTAGTAGAAGTGCAGTGTGTGATCGTATATGTAGTATGCTACATACATGAGTTCTCTGAGTTTCTTGGCAGCTGACGGTGGTTCAACTTTGAAAGCGGAGTCTAAGGCTTTGACTGAGGCAAAGTGGTGGGCGACAGGGCAGACTCCACAGATTCTTGTTGTCAAGATGGGCAGGAGTTCAGCGCGTCTTCCTTCACAGAATTTCTCGAAGCCTCTCAGTTCGGGAACTTTCAGGTAAGCATTTTCCACTTCGCCCTTATCGTTGAGGAATATGGATATGCTACCATGGCCTTCGAGGCGAGTTACTGGGTTTATACTTATTTCTTTCATTTCTTTATCACCTTTCTTCGGAGAATTGAAGCTGGAAGAGAATACATATAGAACGTGCCAACAGGATCCTTCACTTGGGCCATTATTTTCTCAATGTTTTCTGGATCTGCAGACTTCTCATCGTAGCCAAGTATGGAAGCTAAAGCGGTTATCATTCCAGCGCCAAGTTCGGGCATGTTTGGTGCAGCTCCACCACAGCCAGTGCATGGCATGTCCACTTTTAAGCACTGTGCGCCGCAGCCGCTACGGGTAGCAAGACCCATACAGAGTATTCCTTGCTCAAGCAAACATTTCTCTGGCTCCGGAGTCTTCTCGTACACACGATAAATCTTTGAGATTTTCTTGTTTTCTCTTTTTCGCGGGCATTCGTCGCAAACAGCCTTTAGCGGCGCAAGCACGGAGCCTTTTGGTGGAAGCTCATTTTTCGCGATGGCATCGACAGCGTTAACGATGAGTGGAACAGGCGGTGGGCAACCAGGCAGATAGTAATCTACGTCAACTGTCTGCGCCAAGGTTTTAACGGTATCATAGAATTCCGGGATCTCCAGGACACCTTCTTTCACTTTGGTCTCGGGTTGAGGTATAACTCCTGCAGGGTTAACTACAGACTTCTCGTTAAGATAAACATGCTCAAGGATTTCTTTGCTGTCATGCAGATTAGCTAATCCCGGTACGCATCCTTCGTGTGCGCATGAACCGAAAGCCACTAGCAGATTGGACTTTTTCCGCAAAAGCTTGGCCATGTACTCTTGTTCGCTGTTACGGATAGAACCATTAAAGAATGTGATGTCAATGTACTTGTCAGGCATTGCTTCAACATCGGCATATTTGACGTCGAGAGCTACAGGCCAGAACACGATGTCAGCAATTTTCACTACGTCAAGGATTTTCTCGTTCATGTCTAAAACTGCTATTTCACAGCCGCCACAGCTTGCAGCCCAGTAGAAGGCTATTTTCAGTTTTTTGTTTGTATTCATTTATTTTGCACCTTCAGAGGCTCTTTCAAGTTTTGGGGAATGGTGACTTGGGGCTTTACGTTTTTGCAACATTTTTTAGGCACCATTCATGGATAGCTTTTCAAATTGCATAACAACTACATAAAGCTTAAGCCGCGCTTTCATTGATTTCTCCATTCTGGGAAAGTTTTAAGCGGAAGATTTGACGCGACAATACTCGCGCTAATAAAAGGGTATCTCATTGACATATTCTGCAGCGCTTAGCTACCGTCAGTCAAATATGGCGACAAATTACTCGGAATACCTAGGAGGCATTTATCAAACTATGTAGAAAACATTACTTTTTTGGCCACTTTGCTTTTTCAACCAGTTTTCACTCATCAGACACCATTTTGACTCTTTTCCATCGATACGAAGTAACAGTATTAAATCGTCGCTGTCAAGTTTGGCATATTCAACCAGCATGTTATAGGTATCTTGCGTAATTTCAATTTCTAGGTCTTGAATTTGCCCGTCATTGGCTCTCCGTGCATGAAAAACCGCTTTGAGCATATCGCTGCCTTCTTGCAGTTTAACATTAACGCGATTTACAAAGTATATCGTGCTGCCATAGCTAAGGATGACGTTGTGTGCGTTTTCAGATTTAACTTCGCTGTGCTCCCCCAACTTGCAGTCAACTTCCCTTAGTTAACTGCAATGAAGGAGGAAATTAAGCGCTTTTCCATTTACGGGAATATTATATATTCCGACTGGCACGTCAAAATAGTGGAAAGCCATTTTATAAAGAAAAAAGAGGCTCAAGCATTTTTCCGCGCTGTGTTTACGAATTGACCTACATCCAGCACCAGAACCACTTGGCCGTCGCCTAGAATTGTGGCGCCGCTGATTCCTTTAATTCCCTTTAAGGTTTCGCTGAGAGGCTTCACCAGAATGTCCTGTTGGCTTATAACCGAATCTACTATTAAGCCGATCTTTGTCTTTTCGTCGCCCAAGTGGGTTATTAATAGTTCGAATTCTTCTTCTTCTGGACCTTCATAGCCTAGCAGTTTATGCAAGTGAACAACCGGAATTACCTTGCCCCTAACAACTATTGCATCTGTTTTACCCAGCAGTTTTATGTCGCTCTTCTTTGCACGGATAATTTCTGAGACTTGGCTTGTAGGAATTGTAAATGTCTGTCCTGAATCTCTTACAAGTATTGCCTTAATAATTGCTAATGTCAACGGCACTTTTAGGATGATCTTTGTTCCTTTGCCTACACGTGTTTCAAACTGCACAGTGCCACCAAGCGCCGCAATTTTAGTTTTTACAACATCCATACCTACGCCCCTGCCGCTTGTTTCAGTAACTTCTTTGTTTGTTGAGAAACCAGGCAGAAAAATCAAGCCCACCAACTCATTTCGGCTCATTTTTTCAGCTTCCTCTTTGCTGATGAAGCCCTTTTGGATAGCCACTGCTTTAATTTTTTCAGGATCAATTCCTGCACCATCATCTTCCACTTCTATGATGACATGTTCTCCGCTTCGCTGCGCTGCGAGTCTTATTTTTCCAACAGGATCCTTGTTCAATTTCTTTCTTTCTTCAGGCGGCTCTATTCCATGATCAATGCTATTTCTTAATAGATGGATAAGTGGTTCTCCGATTTCATCTAACACTGTTCGATCAATCTCTATGTCTCTTCCTTCCATCACAAGCTCAATTAACTTTTTTCTCTTTAGCGAAAGATCTCGAACTAATCTCGGGAATCGGTCAAAAATTTGACTCACTGGAACCATTCGCACTTGCATAACGAGATCGTGTAGATCAGATGTAAGCCGGTCAATGTTCTCAGCGATTCTTTTTAACTCATTGCTTCTATTATCCGAAATTAACTGAAGCAAGGCAATTTTGTTAATGACAAGTTCACCCACTAAATTCATGATCTTGTCGAGTTGCTCAAATTTAACACGGACAGTTTGAGTAGCTCTTACCTCCGCAAAAAGTTTCGTTGCCTCTGTTATTTGTTTACTTTGTTCATCAATGCAACGCCTTAAGGAAGATGCATTATCTGATAGAGGAGCGTTCTCCGTTTTTGCAGATGTCACTGTTGACGTTTCAACAAGAGAAACCTGATTTGTTCCTTCGACATTCTGCTCAAGGGCTACACAAAACGTGTTAAGTGCTTGTTTAGCTTCTATCTGATTCTCAGTTTTAAATGGAACCAGTGTCTCGGTTTTAATTTCAGGTTTAGTCTCTTTTTCTGGTAACACGGGATTGTAATGCGCAACATGTACATCCTCGATTTCACAGACTTGGCGGATGCATTTTTCAATTTCCTCAGCGCTACATTTGCTGATAATCGCTAGCTTAAAGCCAGCATCAAGCTCATCTTCTTTAAAAGCTTCAAGCGCTTTTTGATCGGGATGGGTCTTAATTACTTCGGCTAACTCTGAGATCTTGCTTAGAACAAGGATCGCTCGAACGCTTTTGAAAGCGCAATCTTTGCTAAACTTCAAATCTACAAAGTAACAATGCTCACCGCATACTTCAGCGTTTATTATCGCCTCTTTTTCAGTTTCAGTGAGCTCTATGAACACCGTAGTTGTTTCTACAGGCAAAACTTCCTTCTTGATTTCGACAGGTGAAACCTCCTGCTTTATCTCTTTAACTTCTTCAATCGTAGTCAACTCTGTTGCTTCTTGGAGTCTTTGAAGCAAAATTGGAACTTTAATTTCCTCTTCATTCATGTTCTGTATGTTTTCTAATCTCGAAGACAAAGCGTCTGCACATTCAAGAAGCACGCTGATTAGATTACTCGAGGGCTTAAGACCCTTCCGTAGGTCATCGAAAACATCTTCCATTGCATGCGTCAGCTCTTGCATATCTTTATAGCCCATCATGCCTGAGCACCCTTTTAGAGTGTGCGCTGCCCTGAAAAGCACATTGACGAGTTCTATGTTTTGCGGATCTTTTTCTAGACTTAGCAGTGATTGTGTGAGAGTATCTATGTGCTCCCTTGCCTCTTCAATGAAAACTTCTCTGTATTGGTTACAGTCTGTTGGCAAGAGACCACCAACCTTGAATTTTTATGTATTTCATTATTCGTATGGGCGCGAAGAGTTCACCGACGTACAATTGTTCCTTGTCCCCCTGTTAGATTATTTAGACTAAGTGTGTCAACTTGCGCTACACCTAAACGGTACTCTGACGTTGGAGAGGAGTCTTTGGAGGGCTTTTGGTATACACGACAGTTAACATCTATACATAAAAACTTCGCACACGGCTCACCGCTAAGTATTTCAGATTTTCCAGTTACTAAATAGCCGCCCTCTCGTAGCGCATTGTAAAAATGCATGTGAACATGCTGTTGACTTTCTCTCGCGAAGAATATCATAACATTCCTGCATAATATTAAATCCAAATTATTATGCAACGGAGGTTTCATCAAATCATGTTTTTCAAAGCGTACCAGTTGTTTTACGAAATCTTTGATTCGGTACGTTGTGTACTCATGCGAGAAGTATTCTTTAATTAGCGAGTCTTCAACGTCGCATAATTGTTTTTTGGTGTATTCACCTTTTTGGGCTTTTGTTAATGCGTCCTCATCTATATCTGAGGCATAAATTGTGACTTTGTAATTGGGTAATTGGTCACCTAGCACCTTGTGAACCAAAATTGCGAGGGAGTATGGTTCTTCTCCTGTTGCGCAACCCGCGCTCCAGATAGCGACTTCCTTTGAATTAAAAAGAACAGGAAGAACTCTCTTTTCGAGATAATCATAAACATCTCTATCTCTGAAAAACGTAGTAAAATTGATTGTTAAATCGTTAAGAATATTATTGAATTCTATCGGGTTTTTCTTTAGATAACCCAGGTATTTGCTGAAAGTGTATGTACCAGTTGCTCTTAAACGAATCGATAATCTTCTTTTTAGGTATTCATCGCGGTAACAACTAAAATTGAGACCGATAGTTTCATGCAACAAGTTTTTTACTTTTTCGTAAGCGATATCTTCAAGAAAATTTTTAGTTTCAACCGTTGCCATCGCGCACATTCCCCCCCTGTGTATAACATACTGTCCCATAGTCGAATATATCATCAACAGCGTGATCAGCGGGTTCTTCATTTATAGAATCGCCTGTTAACCATCGTTTGCCTTTTTGTATCAGTATTTTTTGAAGTTCATCACCGAGAAAAGTTATGAGGAACCCTTCGGTTGAAGTATTATATCGCTTAAAGCGTGCATCAAAAATAACTGCAACATCGGAGCATAACGCTTGTTTGATTATGAGACCGTCGATGATCGCATCAAAAGAATCAACAATTAATTGCGGCGGGGTCATGACAAGCTTGGTTGATGTGAAATTAGCCATGGCACTAAGGAAAGATGTCAGCACTATCGACCCCATTTCTTCTATGGCAGATCTCTGGATCTCTGGAGTAACCTCCATGCCATTGGTCATTAACTCAGCGATTCTCGCACATTCCTTTTCCTCGAAAATCAGCATGACATCGCAGTCCGCTGCACCTCTCAATTGCATGAACACAGCAGCGACAATAGTATCGTGTTTTCCGTAGATGCTTGGAACAAGGTGGGGGGATGTCATGTGAACACGGGGCAACTCGATTGCAATAGGTTCTTGCAATACTTGAGAAAGTGCAGTAGTTGCATGGCCAGCGCCCATGTTACCAATTTCGAGTAGTATATCGCGATCTGTAAGTGATTCAAAGTTATCTATTTTAGAAGAGACCAATTCATTCATTAAAGTTCACCAGCCACCTTACTTTTTCGCCTAGTCTTGTCCTGAGCCTTCGTTTCGATTGCCAGATCTCCGGCGAAAATCAATTCAACATCACTTCGCTTTCCAGCTTTTTTACTAGAAACTTTGGAACTGTTTATGAGTAATTCCTGAAGTTCATAACTGGGGAATATCATGAGTTGAGCAGGGGCATAATAACCGCCTTTGCGTTTGAAGCAGGTGTCTATGACTAATGCTTCCCCAGTTGTTCTTGCCAATTTGCCAACGAAGTCGCTAATTATGGAGTCGAAAGGCGCGCCGATTAAAAGCGGCGGAGTTGAAACCAGGTTTATTCCTGTGAAATCCGAAATTGCTGTCAGGAATGAACCTATTAGAATGTTGCCAAGTTCCTCAATAGCGGATAATTCAATAGAAGATTCATGCTCTACATAAGAGAGACTCCTTGTCATAAGCGTGGTAATCTCTTTCAGTTCAAGCATTTCGAAGATGAACAGAAAGTGGCATTCTACGTTTTCTGTGAGATGAATGTAAACTGCAGTTGCAGGCGTGTTCTGACCGTGATAAAACTTCGGCAGCATACCCGGCGGGATCATGCCAACACGAGGAACATCAATCGTCACAGGTTGCTTAAGAATCTTTGATAATGAGTTGGCAGCATGTTTCGCGCCGATATTGCCTAATTCAAGAAGTATTTTTAATTTTTTCTTCTCCAAGGCTTTACTTGATTTATTTTTAACTTTCATTCTTATAGCTCCCTTATTTCTCCATTAGAAAGACGAACAGTTACAGTTCCATTTCCAATGTCAAATTCGACTCTCCGCCCGAGTGAACCTCCAACATCTTCTGCGACCAGCTTAATCCGATGATCTTTCAATGCCGCTTTGACTGCATCAACATTCTTCTTGCCTACGTGCTGATCATTGTTGTTTAAATTTGGGAGTATACAAGCACCACCTGCTATTTTTGCATAAAGAAAGGTGTCTTTTCCGCTAATTTGCCGCAAAGCTTCCGCGAGAGTTGGTACAGCAGTATCGGCGAATTTTCCTGGAATGTAATCTTGCGACTTAATGACGTTTGGAAGCATAATATGCGCTAATCCACCGCATTTGTGTAGTGGATCATACATGCAAATAGCTACGCATGACCCAACATTGGTGACGAATTTAACCGGTTTATTTTCAATTTTTATCTCTGCCATTGCTACACGCACTTCCGATATAGGAAGATGCATTTGAAGGCTTGTTAAATGTTGTAATACCGGCTGTGCATGGGTGATTGGTTGCTCGGGCAATCTCTGCAGCTCTTTGATGCTGCTTAACGGTACAGTTGTTTCTACTTTTACTTCTAGGGGATCTACCACATTGGGTGCCAAAGTTGTTCCTCAGCAGTACTTCGCAAGTGCTTCCATTACTTTCTCAGGCTGAAAGGGTTTCACAATGAAATCTTTTGCGCCTGCTTTGAGTGCTTCGGCTATTAGGGCTTGCTGACCGTATGAACTTACCATCACGATTTTTGCTGTGGGATTTGCCGCTACTATTTGTTTTAGGGCTTCGATACCATCTTTTGCTTTTGTTCCTGGTGGCATGACAATGTCCATTAGAACGAGGTCAGGTTTTGTTTGCTGGAATTTCTGTATGGCTTCGTCGCCGTTGGATGCTTCGGCGATTACTTTGTGTCCGGATTCTATGATGATTTTTGTGAGTACTGCTCTCATGAATTTGGCATCATCTACTACGAGGACTGTCCCCATATTGTTCTTGCCTCGCATGCACTTCTTTTTTTATTCGGTATCAGAATATAAAAATATTATGTATTACGATACACTATTATGTATAATCTTGACTTGCAGAAAACACATAAAAACCAAACAAAAAATTCCATAGAAACAACCATCACAGGCCACAACAAAAAAACCGAGTTTTTATCAAATTTTAAATACGTATTCTCCTTTCATAAAATCTATTTAAATAATTTTAAAACTGTAGTATTCCAAATTTACTTGGAACAAAACATCGTTATAAACAAGACTAGAACACATAGATAGTGAGGAAAAAATGAGCGTGAACATTGAATTAGAGCAATTACAAAATGAAAAAACACGCTTAGAAGAGGAAGCGCGAGACCTAGACGAAGAAATAAAACAGTTAGAAATCCGTTTAAAACTGCTCAGCGAAAAAATAGCAATACATGAACTGAGAAAGAAAAACGCCGCTAAAAAAGAAACCATAAATCAACTACAATACAAAATCAATCTATTAGAAACACAACTAGAACAATTATCAACAACAGACAAAAGCAGCACAGTTATAGACGAAAACAGTGAAATCGCAAAAGAAGTGCCCGCCATACAAAATGACGACACCATAACTATAACCGCAGTAGGCGACAATGAAGGAATAATAGAAAATTTTGAAAAAGAATATGCAAAGAAAAAGCACACCATACATTTTTAAAGCTACATCAGAACTCAGTCATTAAAGCCTCGATTACAATTTAGCTTCCTAGCTTCCCCATGACAAATTTTAAAAATGCCGCCTCATCCAATTATAATCATATATGAACATAAAACTCTGCTTCTTAGTTACCCTGCTTACTTTATCATTCGCGGTGAACACTACAGTTGCTGAGATTCGGGTTGGAGTGAAAAAAGGCGACTGGATAGAATATCGAGCGGCTTTCACTGGTACACCACCTGCGGGACATGAAGTAACTTGGGCAAGAACAGAAGTCCTCGATGTTCAAGGGACAGTAATCAACCTGCAGGTTACGACAAAATTTTCTAATGGAACATTATGGAATGAAACGATCACGCTGAATCTCGCGACAGGCCAGCTTGGAGATGAGTTTATAATTCCTTCGAACTTGAATGTAGGAGACGCATTTTTTGATAAGTATCATGGTAACGTAACTATCAGTAAAATCGAGGAGAAAACTTACTCAGGCGCTGTACGCAAAGTTATATCCGCAACTGCAGCGCAAAGCACCTATTATTGGGATCAAGCCACAGGTGTTTTAGTTGAAGGTATCTCTGAGTTCCCAGAATATACTATTCACTCGATAGCTGAAAAGACCAACATGTGGCAACCTCAAATATTCAGCGTGGAACCAACAGTTTTCTATACACTCACAATTCTGGTTGTCATTCTGATGATTGCTGCGCTAGCCATTCTTACGATGCAGCGTAAAAAGAAACATTAAACGGATAGTTCCTCTGCCAAAGACGTCTCCGGATACGGAAAGACATGCGCTTTTTCTGGTTCAAAGCTTAATGTGATGCTTGCGCCAACATCAAACCAATTCTCGGTTAGAGAAGGCCGAATAACAATTAGAGAATCGTCGCTTTTCAGCTTAATCTCATATCTCACGAATGTGCCTTCAAACGAGATTTTTTCAACAACGCCTTTAAGTACATTTTCGCTTTGTGTCTTTTGTCTAGTCATGAAAACTTCAGGTCTTACTGCAACAACGGCCCTTTCGCCTTTCTTTAGGCCTTCTCCTAAAACTTTGACTTTGTCTCCACCACGCAGTTCTATTAACAACTCGCGGTCTTTAACTTCCATAACCGAACCTTCAAGAAAGTTTGATTCTCCAATAAAATATGCGACAAAAAGACTGTTAGGCTTCATGTAAAGCTCTTGTGGCGTGCCAACCTGCACGATTTTCCCTTTTTTCATAACCGCGATTCTATCCGAGATTGACATGGCCTCCGCTTGATCATGGGTAACATGAATAGCGGTCAAATTCAGGTCTTTTGCCATTCTACGCATTTCATATCTTATCTCATTTCTAACTTTCGCATCTAATTGACCGAGCGGCTCGTCCAGAAGCAAGGTCTTAGCGCCAGCGGCCAGCGCACGTGCAACGGCTATCCGTTGCATCATGCCGCCGCTTAGCTCATTTGGATAAGCATTTAAGCGTTCATGAAGCTTAACAAGCTCCAGCACCTCATGCCCTATTGTTCCAGCAGCCTTTAAGTCGAAGTTCTTTACTCGAGGGCCATAATTCACGTTTTCCCAAACAGTCATGTGGGGAAATAACGCGAAAGTTTGAAAAACAAACCCGATTTCCCGGTCTTCAGGCGGGACATTATCCACGCGTCTGCCGCCGATATAGATTTCGCCGCTGTCTGGCTCAATTAGCCCGGCTATAAGGCGTAGCAGGGTGGTTTTTCCGCATCCGCTTGGCCCCAACAGCGAAAAATATTCCTTGTCATGGATTACGAGGTTAACATTATCCAAAGCGACGATGTTTCCAAACTTTTTTGTTAAGTTTACAACACGGACTTCAGGCATTTTGATCCACACCTTCCAGCTTACACTCTTGATGCAGAGAGCTATAATTTTTTCATATCAATATCGACCTTTTCCTTTAGTAACTAGTCTTAGCAATAGGAGAATCAGGAAGGAAAACACTATTAGAATTCCACAGCCCAATCCAACAACTGAAGGGGTAATATTTGTATTTAAAGCAGGATTCTGTAGTGCTCTTACCCAATTAACTATAACGACCGGCGCAGTCTGCAAATTTGTCACAACCGCCAAAGTGGCGCCTGTTTCACTTACGCTTCTGGTGAAAACCATTATAGCGCCTGAAAGAATTGAATACTTGGTTAGCGGTAACATTATTGTTCGAAATACGGCGAATGGTTTAGCGCCTAGAGTTCTTGCCGCGTCTTCTATGTCTATACTTATCCTCTCAAAAGCCGCGGATATCGACCTCACAATGTATGGATAAGTGATTGCAAGGTGAGCGAAGATTAGAAGTATAAATTCAGGTATGAAAGCAAAGTTTTGCCAGAAAAATTTAAGGGAAACACCCAAAGCGATAGACGGCACTATCAACGGCACGTTAATGAGTAGATCCAGTATAGTTGAGATGGCGCCGCCAAATTTCTTCCGCGCAATCAATATCGCCATGGGCAAGCCAACGACAAAGCCGATAAGCGTAACAATTGCGCCCAAAAGGTATGAAATAAACAGGCTTTGCCAATAATTTACCCACACACCTGAACTTGAAATCGCCGCTGAAAAAGTGTCTGTGAACAGTGCTTGAAAAGCGGGCAATGCAACAAAAAGAGAGGGAAGCAATACTATCACAAGAAAAACAAGTAGGGTAACAGTGTTCCTTGCCGCAGTGGCCTTTGAGTAACTGAATTTTCTTTCCATGGTCGGCCAGACTCGGTTGAATGGTAATCTCAGCCTTGAACCTAAAATGCGAATCAGAGCAAAAATCGAAAGAGACGTAACTATCAGTATTAGGCTTGCGAACACTGTAGCGCCCTCATATGTAGCTTGAGAAACCAAACCGCTGGAATACGCATTTTTCATGTTTTGTAGAAACACTGGGCCATTCTCGAATAATCCGGCAACGATAAACGTTGCGCCGGTTTCTGAAAGGGACCTTGCAAACGAGAGAATAAAAGCGGCTATCAATGCAGGTTTAAGTATGGGAAAAGTAACTGTTCGCGCTGCTATTAAAGGTGCTGCGCCAAGTGTTCTGGATGCTTGCTCATATTCGCGCTTATAGTCAAGTAATGCGCCGACAAAAACGCGGACTACAATGGGATAGGAGAACGTGAAATGAAGAAGCGCAACAAGTAACCAGCCTGTCGAAATCAGTGAACCGCCGAAAAGTGCAGATAACCCCCCAGGCCCATTCCAGAATAGTAGCAGTGAATAGCCAAGCGCTGCGGTTGGCACTATAAACGGTATGTCTGCGAAGGTGTCGAGAACATTAAGCCATTTTGACTTGCCGCGCGTAATGAGCCAAGCTAATGGGACTCCTGCTGCTACATCTAATGCAGAAACAAGTAATGCAATCGCAAAGGAATTTACTACTGCATTCAGTGCCCGCTGCATGAGTGCTGGTTGGTCGAGGACCTCTTGGATGGCGCTCAATTTTGTGAAGATTCCAATTATAGGCGGCAGCAGGATTAATGCGAAGAAAACTGCGACTGCGGCAAGGTACATGGCGTATTTTATTGGCTTCTTAGCCGACATCACGTTTAGAATGTTACCGATTTTGCGGCGAAACAGCTTTCCTCCTCCAATTTTGTATATTTAATATATTGTTTCTATACTGTGATGCCAGGGCTCTATTCTCCCCTCGAACCCAAATAGTACTCTATTTAGCCATCCAGACTTTATATATAATTCATAAATATTTTGTGCACCGCTATTGTGGAAATGTTAAAAGAAAATAGCGAATAGCGGCGCTTTCACTTTTTGGTCTCTGGCGTCTCTATTAATTCAATGTGTTCCATCAGGGTCTTCCACAAACGCTATTAACGAAACTGTGGCGGCGAGTCTAAACGGCTCATCTGTTATTGTGACTCCCGCTTTTCTCATAGCCCCAATTGTTTGCTGCATGTCTTTAGCTTCGAAGGCTATGTTATCAAACACGTGATGCTCATAGTCTGCTTGGATAAACTTCTTTTGGTTGCGGTAGAAGGTTAATTTAAGCGTTGCGCCCCTTGCCTTCAGGATCTCTGAGGAAAGCGATCTCGGCGTTGTTTTGCGGGATTTCTCGGCGGCTTACAAGTTTAAGCCCTAAAAAGCGAGGGTAGAAATCGATAGATCTTTCCATGTTGCTTGTTCGGATGCTTGTGTAAACAAACACCGCTTTTTACTTATATGTGGAGCGCGTAGTATAAAGACGTTTTGACTTTAAAGCAAACGGTGCCAAAATGGAATTTAGAGAGAATTGCTCATTGCTTCATCTAGCGTTTGATTGACAAGAGCGTCTGCCCTTTGGATGTAATGGTTAGTTCGAGGCACACTAACAAAACTTGCTTTTTTGAAGCAGCGACTTAATTCTTTGGCTTTGCTCCAAAGTTTTTTCAGCGCAGAATTTTTCACCGAGTATTCTCCAGTAAGCTGCTTGGTTACCAGTTCACTGTCAAGATAACAAATGACTTCTTCGACATTATTGTTTACTGCAAATTGCAACGCTGCTATCAGCGCTTCATATTCAGCTTGATTATTGGTTCGTATGCCGAGGTAACGTGAATTCACAGTTATGATTTGACCATTATCCAGCATAGCTATGAACGCTGCCGCTGCTGGTCCAGGATTTCCTCTTGCACCGCCATCGGAAAAAAGCAGCAATTTTTTTTGTATTATGCTTCCTCCAGTATTCAATATTGCCGTTCACTTTATGTGTTGCTAGCTCCTTTTTTGAGTATTATTTTCTTTTTGGTAAACTTCGCAATTGACTGGGGCACAGAAATTTTATATAACGTGCTACACCCACTCCATGTATGTTTAAAAGTTAACATGTGGTGAACAAAGTGCTTGTTACAAACAAGGATTTGATGGTTCCTGCGAGAAAAAAGGGCTATGCCATCGGCGCTTTTAACGTCCAAAACCTCGAAAGCACGTTAGCCATCGTTGAGGCGGCAACAGAAGAGAAATCTCCAGTAATAATGCAGATAACGCCAAGCGTCATCAAATACGCAGGCTTGGCATACATAACCAGCATTGTGAAAACCGCTGCGCAATCAGCACCCGTGCCAATAGCCATACACCTTGACCATGGAGAAGACTTTGAAACAGCTGCAAAATGCATCGAAGCCGGCTTCACTTCAGTCATGATTGACGGCTCATTCCTGAGTTTTGAGGAAAACATTGCATTAACGAAGCGCGTGGTGGATGTTGCACATCGGAAGGGTGTTTCAGTCGAAGCTGAGTTGGGCAAACTTGCAGGTGTAGAAGAGCGCAGCGTCGAAGAAAAAGAAGCCATCCTCACAGATCCAGATGCAGCAGCCGAGTTTGCCGAGAAAACAGGCGTGGACGCTTTGGCAGTTGCCATAGGCACATCACATGGCGCTTACAAGTTTAAAAGCGAAGCTAAACTGGATTTAGAGCGGCTGAAAGCTATAAGCATGAAAGTGGCTATTCCGCTTGTTTTGCATGGCGCTTCGAACGTGCCGCAGTGGATCGTTGAAAAGGCCAACAAGTATGGCGCAGAGCTCAGTGGCGCAAAGGGTATACCGGAAGAGCAGATAAAGCAAGCTATCGCACTTGGCATCGCAAAAATCAACATCGATACAGACTTGCGCTTAGCATTCACGGCCACAGTTCGCGAAGTATTAACGAATTCGCCTAAAGAATTTGACCCGCGGAAAATCTTGGGACCCGCAAAAGACGCCATGAAAGAAGTAGCAAAAAGCAAAATGCGCCTCTTTGGAAGCTCAGGAAAAGCATAACCTCAAAAATTTTCCTTTTTTCACGTAACTAAAATTTTACATAGGGTTTGTTAATAAATTCTTGGAGGACTAAAACGCATTTTGTGTATGTAAATCCGTTTTCGCGGTCATTAATGGCAAAAAGTTAAAACAGAACAGTGAACCATCCCTTTGCAAAGAAGGAGCGAAGCAGCATGGTGAATGAGAAAAAACAGGGAAAACCCACAGTAGAGGAGTTGTTGGCTAAAGCCAAAAAACCCGCTTTGATAGCGCCTTCCATGCACCAATTCTATGAGGGCAAAGTGCAGGTTATGCCGAAATGCGCTATAAGAAGCATAGACGACTTTGCCATCTGGTACACTCCCGGCGTAGCCGCAGCATGCAAAGAGATTCAAGCGAAGCCAGAAAAAGCCTTCGAGCTTACAAACCGCTGGAACTATGTCGCCGTAGTTACCGACGGCACACGCGTTCTCGGCCTAGGCGACATCGGACCTGAAGCAGCAATGCCCGTAATGGAAGGCAAAGCGCTACTGTTCAAATATCTCGGCGGAGTAGACGCCTTCCCAATATGTCTCAAAACCAAAGATCCAGACGAGATAGTGCGCGCCTGCGAGCTTCTCGAGCCCTCCTTCGGCGGAATAAACCTTGAAGATATAGAGAAGCCGAAATGTTTCCATGTTTTAGAAAAGGCTAGGGAAAGGCTTCAGATCCCTGTTTGGCATGACGACCAGCAGGGAACAGCCACCGTCATCCTTGCGGGCTTGATTAACGCGTTTAAAATTGTGGGCAAGAAACCACAGGAATGCCTCATAACCCTTGTAGGCTCAGGCGCAGCCAACATACGCACTGCTTATGTGCTGATTAGGTGGGGCGTCAAGGCTGGCAACATAATAATGGTAGACACCAGAGGCATTGTTCACGCGGGCAGAACCGACATAACCCGCGAAGAAGACCCGTGGAAATACGAGTTGGCTCAGAAAACTAATGCTGAGGGCCGAACAGGAGACCTCGCGGAGTCCTTCAAAGGCGTAGACGCCGTAGTTGCCGCCTCAAAGCCAGGGCCTGACACTATAAAAAAGGCATGGATTAAGACTATGGCGGACGACGCGATAGTTTTTGCATGCGCTAATCCTATTCCTGAAATTTGGCCGTGGGAAGCAGAAGAGGCTGGCGCTCGGATTGTGGCGACGGGCAGAAGCGACTTCCCTAACCAAGTAAATAATAGCTTGGGGTTTCCAGCGATTTTCCGCGGAGTGCTAGACGTTAAGGCGCGAACTGTTACAGATGACATGTGCATTGCGGCGGCGCAGGAATTGGCGAAGTTCGCCGAGGAAAGAGGCATGGATGAGCGGAATATATTGCCACGAATGGATGAGTGGGAGGTTTTTCCCAGAGAAGCCGTAGCTTGTGCCCTTAAATCAATTGAGCAAGGCGTTGCCAGAGTGAAGCTGAGTCGCCAAGAACTTTATCAGCGTGCATCCACTATAATTCAGAATGCAAGAGAAGCAACAGAGCTACTTATGAAACATGGCTTGATAAAGAAGGCGCCTCCTGAAGATAAACTTCTAAAATGAATCCCAATACTGCCGCAAAATTCCGAAAGGATTTCCAAAATGGGAGAAAATTATTTAAGAGATTCCATGAAACATAAGCTCAGGGATTGAAATGCGTTTAGACTACACGTTATACGCTCTAGGTGCGTTAATTTTAATCATAACGGCAGTGCCCTTTGTTATAACGATAGAAGGCTTCGAGTCAGACACAAGGAATCTCTGGGTGGTATCAACCGTCGTGCTAGGGCTCTTATCAGTTGGGTTAGGCTACTCCCAGAGACCGAAAACAGTGGCGCAAGCATGCCAACCAACAGCAACAGTGGCATCGCAAGAAAAAGAAAACACAGTAACAGCAGCACCTCAAGAAACTGTAACCACGAAAACACAGGAAGCGGCAATTCAAGAGCAGACTGTGCAATTAACCGAAACGCCCGCCCCCGTTGCATTAACTTTAGAACTTACAGAAGTAAAAGGAATCGGAGCAAAGAGAGCAGCACAACTAAAGGCTTTAGGGATAAACAACGTTAGCGAGTTAGCTAACGCGTCTGCTGAAGACATTGCAGGAAAACTACAGATTTCCTCAAAGATAGCTCAAAAATGGATTGATAACGCACGAGAGCTAGTTAAGTAATCATTAAAAACTGCCCTGTTTACAGGGCATTAACTTCACTATATTTCTTTTCTCTAAACGCTTAATGGCATCTAAGCATTCGTCTTTTCTCTTGTCAGCAAGGTTCAAGTTTTGCATGATGTCCTTGATTGACATGCAAGGCTTTCCCAAATTCTTATGTCTATTATGAAGGTGCTTGACTATGGATTTTTCAAGTTTACCGCAGCGCCATGTGGTGTTACGCATTAAAACAACTATCGTGTGAATGAGAGTTTGTTCATTGGATTTGCGTTTCCGCAAGGCTTCCCTCTCCCCCGCAGTAATAGTCTATTTTCATCAACATTTTTAAACGTTTATTCCCAAAGACGCAATTATGGTAACCTTAAATTGAACTTCAAGTGCAAAATTAAACCAAATTTTTTTGGAGATATAGGCCATGAACATCGCCATAGTATTGCATAAGTTTGCCTGCTTTCCTGTAACCTAGCTTCTGGTAAAGATTCAACCCAGCAATGTTATCTTCCCGGACTTCCAAGCGGCATTCCTTGACGCCTTTATCTCGAAACATCGATTCAATTTCAGCGAGGAGTTGCTGCGCTATACCTCTACGGCGATAAGCCGGCGCCACATTCACCGTCAATATATGACCAAATATTGACCCATTTTCAATATCTATGCGAGCTATTATAAAGCCGGCTATTTCAGTATCAACTCTCGCTATCAAACCAACAGTATTGTAATCGGTTAACAAGTAGGCTAATTGCTGCTTCGTAAATGCCTCTTGCTCGAAACATTGCTTCTCAATCTCATAAAGCTTATCTAAAAACCTCAGCGTTGCATCTTCAATTTTTATCGCCATAGCTACCAAAAAATAATGCATAGAAGAGCAATTTTAGGCTTTTTACACAAACGTTGGTGCTAAAGCTGACTTCAACTCCAACCACTGCTGTGCCACAAAACCTATGGCAAATTTCAACCAAAGTGTTATAAGCCTAATCAAGATTGTCGCCGTGGCACTTATTTCTGCAGGCACACCTAGCGAAGTGTACAGCGTCGTCATCGCTATTTCAGGTAGTCCAACTTCAAAGGGTACCCCTACAGGCATAGATTTGACGGCTAAAACTATAGTTGAAGTCACGAGAATCACGCCCCACGATACAGGAAACTGAAGCGACAGAAAAACCAAGAAAGGTATGCTTAAACTTAAAATCCAAGAAAAAGAAAGATAAAATAGAGAAAAAACTATTGCTTTGGGTTTATGCCGAAACTCCTTCATTGAATCATGAAAATTCGCCGCTATTTTGCAAGCCTCTTCCTTAAATTTGGTTAACCACATATGCCACCTTCCTTGGCTGAGAAACTTCCCCAGCCTCGTCAGCCAATCGATTATTTTCATGAGCCATAGCACCTTAAAGGAAAAAAGCATGACTAAAAAGAGAGTAACAGCGACGCCGGCTGCAAGAAAGAGGATTAAATTAAAAATTAAGGGATTAACCTGTGTTTCAGCGAAAAGCAAAAACATACCGGCGACAAGGACTATGATGTTAAGACACATGCCCAAAATTCGGTGCATAACAAGAGATGCAACTGCTTGACCGCACTTACTGTTACCATGCTCTTTAGTGATCAAGTAGACTCGCAAGGCTTCGCCGCTTATGGACTCCGCTGGGATTATGGCATCCACGAATATGCCATACCACACATAAAGATAAGATTTAACCACAGACAGCTTGATGGCAAGAAAATTGGTTAATATTCGCCAGGATAAAGAAAAAAAGAATACTTCCGCTAAACTAAAACCTACCGCCAAAGCGTAAGGCAAGGGGTCAACGCGTTGAGCTGTAGCGATAATAGTCACGACGTCTACTTGAAAGAGATAAACATACGTAAAGAAGGCAATTAACCCTATCAGTGGAAACAACAAGGTTCTAGGCGTTACTTTAGGCTTCCGTGTTCCCATTGAGGTCTACACCCAGTAAAGTAAACGCTAAATTGCGGTTTCGGCTGTTATATGCTTTTAGTTACGAGGCATGTTTACCGCACTTTTAGTTGCTGCTCTTTTTTCAACCAACTGACATTTGCTTGCAGAAGGATTGGGTTCGTTAGGCAGGTTACCCCACAATTCTTCAAAGTAAGCCGCTACGACTCTTATAAATCTCTGATTAGTCGAACATAGACTTGGAACCTCATTATCAGGCAACGTTGCTATGCACATGTTTATCTCTTTCTCATCATGAATTACCGCGTTAACTGGAATGGGTGTAGAACTATATTTTATTTCAAATGTCGGATATTTCATGAAAGCCTGTATAATTTTTTCAACATGCCTGTCCTTTTCGTGCATCTCAGTTATTATCTTAAGCTTTACACCTCTTTTCAGTGCATTTATAATATCGTTGGATCTATTGAAAAAAGTGCTCCGTATAGTTTTCCAGTTTGCAATGGCAACTATACTTTTCTGTGCAACTTGATCTTTCTCAGAAAGCCTTTTTTGCAGCAACCTTTTCGATGAGATAATACTGAATTGTTCCTCCTCTTGTGAAGTAACTTCCTCGATTTTATCGTTAAAGTTGCTAAGCAAAAACTTAATTTTCATCTGCAGTTCCATGCATTCTCTTGTTTTATTTTCAAGCAAAACACAAAGGCTTTCTTTTATTGGCGTAACCTTATACAATGTGGGTGAAGCCACAATTTTCTCTACAAGACCAATACGTTGAAGCGCCGGCATTATTCGATAAATATCTTGCCTTGCCACTTTTGAAGTTCTTGAAATTGTTTTTACATCCGCTTTTCCAAGTTTGGCAAGAGCTAAATAGGTTTTTGCTTGCAAAAAGGTAAGTCCTAACTGCGTTAGTAATTGCACATACTCGTTGTCTTGAATCATGAACAAGCCTCAACGGGCTTATTTAGAAAATGTTCGTGGAAGTTTATGAATGTTTTTTAATTTTTGTCAGAAGACGAACTTTCTCCATATGTTTAAATCTCGAAAAAAGATTAAAACATCAAGGAGAAAAATTGAGGAATAAGGGGCTGAGTGGGCTCTGGAGATGTTGGCAACAGCCTTTAATTATAAGTTGCGTTTTTTCTATTCTCCTTTAATCTCCCTATCCAAAGCCCCAGCAAACCCTCCTGAAAACCATTTATGCGGATAATTTCTTACCTTTAATCAAGAACCCAATCAATTATTGTCATAAGTGCCGCTTGCTACAAGTCTTTAAGTAAATTATCAAGAAAATCCTCGTAGAAGGCACAGTCACCGATATTTCGCCTGGCACAAAGGTTGATTGCAGCTTTTTGAGATTGGTTTATATCCATAAGATATTGGTGCGTGCATTATTAAACTATGTTTAAACTATGTAGCTGCCTGCTTTTTCGAAATCCTTTACAATTTGCATGACTCTTTTCGGCGCATTGAGCGCTTGCACAGGAATATTTTGTAAAAGAACCCAAGGTGTTTTGAGGGCTATGATCGTTGCTATATGTTTTTCGCCGAAGCATATACGGGTTATATTAACGACATCGCGTCTCACTATTGTTTCAGATAATTCGCCTAGAGAATGAAGATACTCGTGAAGTAGCAAATTGTAGACTAAAGCGTTTACCACAGGCTTTGAACTTATTGAAGCTTCCACAATTTCAACTAGTCTTCTGTTTAACACGATGTTGTTTGTGCCAACGGGGTGATAAGCACCCAACTGAAGAGGCAAATCATCAAGGAAAAGCATCATACTTCCCCCGCGTTTGCCTAAAGAGAACTCCACAGCGTCCTTGACGACTTGCCAAACCTCAGAATAGCTCTTGGCGGTGTCAAGCCTACTGCGAAACTTTGTTACGATTGAATCATCCATATTCAAGGGATTTCACCAGTAAGCAATAGTAATGTCAAAACGCAGTTTTAAACAACACTATAAAAAATAGAAAACTAGTCAAAAGTGGGTTTGGGCTTACCAAGTTTTCTGTTTAAACAGGCACTGATGAAACCGTAGTATTCAGGAGAAGGCTTACCTGGTCGGCTTTTGAATTCGCCATGGAACTGAGAAGCAAAGAAGAAATAGCGATCAGGCAATTCCAGTGTTTCCATTCTTTTGCCGTCAGCGCTTTTGCCAGAAAAGCATAAGCCTTTTTCCTTCAAAACTTGCAGGTAATCAAGGTTAACTTCATATCTATGTCTATGTCGTTCAAAAATTTCTCGGCGCTTGTATAAGCTATATGCCAACGTGCCTGGTTCTAGTATTACTTTATGGGCACCTAATCGCATGGTAGCACCTTTATCCTTCACATCACGCTGTTCAGGCATAAGTGCAATAACCGGATGGGGTGATTCAGGATTAATCTCCACGCTGTTCGCATCTTTTAAGCCGCATATGTTCCGAGCAAATTCTATAACTGCCAACTGGAAGCCGTAACAGATGCCGAGAAAGGGGATGTTGTTTTCTCTTGCAAATTTTATGGCAGCCATTTTCCCTTCTGTGCCTCTTGGACCGAAACCATAAGGAACAAATATACCATCGAAATTTGCTAAATCTTTTACACATTCGGGATTTCGCTCAAACTTTTCAGCCTCAAAATACGTGATACATACGCGTGTTTTGCATGCTGCTCCGCTGTGGCGTAGTGCTTCATTCATGCTTACATAACTATCCGCTAAACCAGCATACTTGCCTATCAGTGCTATGTTAACTTGGTGTTCAGGTTTTAGCAAAGCATTTACAAATTGTTGCCACTCTTGGAAGTCGTTAACAGTGCAATTATAGCCCAGCCTCTTGCAGATGAAGTCGCCCATGCCCTGTTTATCAAGAATAAGCGGCACTTGATAGACGGATTCAACATTATACGAGCAGAAAACGGCATCTTCAGGTATTGTTCCGAAAAGCGCTATCTTCCGCAGGGTTTCCACATCTATCATTTTTGGGCTTCGAGCGACTATTATGTCGGGTTGAATGCCAATGCGTCTTAGCTCGTTTACACTATGCTGCAGTGGCTTCGTCTTCATCTCGTTAGTAACATCCAGAATTGGAACCAAAGCAACGTGAACATACAAAGTATTCTCAAAACCCTCTTCTAACCGCATCTGGCGTATCGCTTCTAAGAAAGGCAAGCCTTCGATGTCGCCTACTGTGCCACCCACCTCCGTCAAAACGATGTCAACGTTAGAGTTTTTCGCCACGCTTCTTATGCGATGCTTAATTTCGTTCGTGACATGCGGCACTATTTGGACACAACGACCAAGAAAGTCGCCGCGCCTTTCTTTCTCAATTATCGTCTTGTACACTAGACCGGTGGTAATATTGTTTTCCCGTGTTAGGCTTAAATCCAAAAAGCGCTCGTACCATCCTAAATCTAAGTCGGTTTCGCCGCCGTCGTCTGTAACGAAGACTTCGCCATGCATGTAAGGATTCATAGTTCCCGCGTCAACATTCACGTAAGGATCGATCTTTATGACCGTGGGCTTTATTCCTCTCACTTGAAGCATCTTGCCTATAGAAGAGGTAAGAATACCCTTCCCAACAGAGCTTAACACGCCTCCGGTGACAAAAATATACTTGACCATGAATTGCCCCCGTGAATAACTTACCCTCTTTCAGCGGCATTTAATATAACTTTTTTGTGTGTCTGAAAACAGCGGATACGAATGAAAACATGCAATTTCCAGGTTTACTACATAGAAGGTTTCAAAGCTTTATTTAGATATAAGCAGTCGAACTGTTGACTGCAGAAACATTAAAGAGCAAGCGCACCCATTTTATAGTCACGTATAGCATAACAGCAAGTAATCTCATGTCACGCGAATGATAATTCGTGTCATGCGATTAACCTTAACTGAATGTAACTTGCACATTGGAGGTGCACGCTTACGGGATCATCACAGACATTTACCATAAAGTATATTATACATGCTAAATTTGAGATAGAAGGCGTAGTAGAGAAACCTGATGTTATAGGCGCAGTTTTTGGTCAAACTGAAGGACTTTTCGGGCCTGAACTTGATCTTAGAGAACTGCAGAAAACTGGCAGAATAGGCAGAATTGAAATTGAGCTACATTCGAAAAATGACCGCACCACGGGCACAATAACGGTGCCAACAAGCTTAGATCGCGTTAGCACAGCATTAATTGCCGCGAGCATAGAAAGTATAAACCGCGTCGGGCCTTGTGCAGCCAAGGTTGTGCTAGACCGCGTTGAAGACGTGCGTGAAGCAAGACGTAAATTAATCATCGACCGCGCTAAGGAGATTCTGCATAAGTGGAATATTGAGTCGATGCCAAGCGTAGATGAAGTCTACAAGCAGATTTCTGACACGATGAAAATTGGTAGGGTTGAGAAATATGGGCCAGAAGAGCTTCCTGCCGGTCCAGAATTGGAGAATGCAAAGGAAATTATTATTGTTGAAGGCCGCGCAGACGTAATAAACCTAATGCGCTGCGGAATTATGAATACTGTAGCGCTTGAGGGCGCGAAGGTTCCAGAATCGATTAAAAAGCTTACACGGGAAAAAGAGGCAACAGCGCTTTTGGACGGAGACAGAGGCGGCGATTTGATTCTCAAAGAACTGTTGCAGGTTACGAATATTCGCTATGTTAGCCGTGCGCCTAGAGGCAAAGAAATTGAGGAATGCAATTGCAAAGAAATCTATGAAGCCTTAGCGGCACGCGTTCCTGTTTCAGAGCTTTTGAAGCCTAAGAAAGAGCGGCCTAAACTTGAAGTACCCGAGGAAATTGTGAAAACAGCAAAGGAGTTGCAGGGCACGCTTGAGGCAGTTCTTTTAAATGAGAAGCTCGAGCAGATTGAACGGTTGCCTGTGAGCCAATTAGCCGAAAGGTTGCAGCAAGTAGCCAACGTGGATACAGTAGTTTTCGATGGTATTATTACTCAACGAATTGTGGATATGGCTAGCGAAAAGAACATTAAGCGCATAGTTGCCTCTCGCCTTTCAGAGGCAGTGAAGCCGGCGTTAAACGTGGAGCTCTTAACCTTTAAGGATGTTCTTCCGGGTTAGTCACGCATGAAGTCCATTAGACTTCTCGCAGCGCCTTCTTTTTTCTGAGCCTTCAGTAGGTCTTCTTCAGTTATGCCGAAAAACTCAAGTACACGGGCAGCGGCGGGCGCAACCTGCTTGGTCACGTAATATTCAGTGTCCACTTCGCCATAAGCAGCGAAGACGTAGGGTTTTACCCTATCGTAAAGGCGTCCTTCGCCAGTCAAGACCACATAGCCTACTTTGTCGCCTACACTCATTTTCCAGCCTTTGCGGCTTAGTGCTTTCGCGGCTTCCACGTGCGAGGCTTTTATTTTGTATTCCTCCACGGGTTTTGTGAGAGTTTTCCAGATGATGAGGTCGCGGAACGGCACTTTCCTTTGTCTTAAATCCGCGATGACATTACGTACATACTCAGCGGCTTTACTGGGGGCCTGTTCTTTTAGGATTATTTCTAAAACTTGCTCTTGCACTTTTTTGGCGACTTCTGCCCAGTCTCCGCGGATAACTTCTAAGCCGACGATGTCTATGCTACCATCTGGTAGCAGCCCTGCGTAGCGTTTTTTGGCTTCAGTGAAGAAAATGCGCGTGTAAAGCTTGTCTCGTTCGATTTCTAAACCTAATTCCTGCTTGATTTGCTTTTCGAGCTCTTGGATTTGCTTTTCCTCGTAAGCTACGAATAAGCTGTCGGTGTCGCCGTAGATGACTCTTAAGCCCTTCTGTTCAGCCATTTTGATAGCAGCGAGAATTGTGTGTCTGCCCCATGCGGATGCGGCTTCGGCTACTGGCTTACGGTACCATCTTGCGCCTGTCCAGCCAGCGTATCCATAGGCGGCGTTTGTGATGACTTTAACCGCTTTTTGTCTGGCATCCAAGACTTGGTATTCGGTGCTCTTCGGGTCTAATGTTTTCATTTTGGCGCGAACTTCATTCCGCGTATCGATTAGGTAGGATAAGACTTCCTTGTAGAAGCCTGCTGGTTGTCTTCGGAATTTATGCTTGACTTCAGGCGCTTCGAATATGCCGCTTGGCGGTGCCGGTTCTGATGGTGGGATATAAGTGTCTGGAGAAAGGTTGTATGTAATCATTATGTTGGGATACATGGATTTGAAGTCCAAGACTGCGATATTAGTGTGAAGACCTGCTTTTGGTTTGAGCACGATTCCACCAGCATAAGGCTTGTATGGCTGCTCCACACGTTTTGGTACGAGCTCGCTGATTTTCTGCGCGTGTTTTATGAAGAACCATTCTACGCGGAAGCCTACCGCGGCGGTCATCACATGATCTAGCGGTAAGCCTACGAGGCTTGAGAGTTGGATAGCAAAATCCAAAAGCGCTACTGTGGCACCTTTTATCCTAAGCGCGTTTTCTTTGGCGAATGTTTTAAGGGCTTCTCGTTTTTGCTTGCTGTCCCAGTAATCTGCGAAGTCTACATCGTCTATTATCGGGTGCTGCGTGGTTTTCATGATGCCCAAATAGTCTGCGAGGTTCTGGAGGGTTTTTACTTTAATGTCTGGGAATTCATCTGCAAAGTCTGCGAGATCCAGATTGGCGATTCCTGTCAGCGATGTGTGGCCGTAAACGCTGGTGTGCGGCTCGGCGCATGCACGGTCAATGCAGAGTTTTATCCCAAGTTTGCTACTTCGCTCCTTCAGGTAAGACCAACCGACGGTGTTTGTAGCGTAGCCAGCAATAATGTCGGGGTTGAATTTCTTGACGTAGCTTAGGAATTGCTCCAGCAAGGGCTTGTCGTCTTTGTCCTCGCCTGCAAGAAACTGTTTGTCTTCGCCACTACTTGTTGCTGCAGAGAGTATCACGATTGGATTTCTATCGGGTTTCGGTGAGCCTTCGCGGCTGTAACAGATCATCGAGAAGCTGAGAATGCGTAGTGCTGGCAGGTCATGCCTATTCAGCAGTTTAGGCGTTGACGTTGCCGTGTAGATTTTGTCTGCGCGAACACCGATAGTGTTTTCTGCTTCCACAGCGTCTACTTCGTGCCAGCTGCATGGAACAACGTTGTTGCTGACGAGGTATTGCATGGTGAAGCGAACGTCATCTTCGAGGCACATTTCTACACCTTCGATTTCCCGAACTGCTTTTGCAAGCCTTGCCGCTTCATTGGGGCTTCTGCAGTAAACCTTTATGGTCTGCACGGGTTTACCGAAGAACCTACGCGGCGCAGCCTCTAACTTCACTATTGATAAGTTATGCGCTTTGCTGATTTCCTCGGCAACTTTCGCCGGCTCAAAGCCCTCTTTAATGACCGCGTAAAAGTAACAAACAAAGTTCCGGTCGATAATAAGCACTCTTTCGTCGTTTTCCGTAATTCCCCAGAGCCACAGTTCCGCTACGCCATCTCGCACCTCGGAGTTAATGTCCAGGAGCCAAAAAGTAATCTTCACAAGTAATCGCCAATAATAGATTAGGCCGCAATCGCCTTTAAATCTTTAAGTGCGGGATGCACGGTACAAACTATGGCCCTCTTATATATAAGGCAGAATGCGCCGTCAAACTAAAGCGCATTATTCAGCTATTTGAATTTTGCATTCTGAAGTGCCGTACTTAAGGGAGACTTTGATTTTTTAATTGCCCACGGCTACTTGTGTGTAGTTTAAGTTATTCTGATTCCACACATTCGGGAAATATGCGTGCTTGGAATGCGGCTATTGTGTAGATGCTGGAATTGGGAGAGTAATACATATCATGCAGCCGTAGACTTCCTGTACCTCGGAGTCAAACACTATGTATAATATGGCAATGTGGCGCAGTTGTCGGAGTCGTCTTTGCCTATCGGACAGCTAATTTACTGCGGACACCCAAATTACAATGGAATACCTTTTCAAGTATTGTTCTTGAGTAGTGCTATTACGTCTGGAAAGTCTATGCCAAGCGCTTTTACCTTTTCTAGGGTAGGTACGCCGTTGGGTGTCCAGCCACGTCGTTTGTAAACTGCATCCTTCAGCTTCTCATACTCCGCCTCGCGGTGCTTCCTCAGCAAGGCAATTTTCTCCTCTGTTGACTTACCCACCGGGTCTATGCCAAGCTTTTCCTTAAGCTGCTTATCATAGCGTTCTCTGCGGCTTTCATATTCCTCCTTCGTGACTGGGCCAACTGCGCGGTAAGGTATGGTGTCGTGCTCACGTGTGCCGTAGCCCATGCGCAGGGTGAAGCTGCGCTGGAAATTGTCAACCCGCTCGTTCATAAGTATTAAATCGTCCACAGTCACTTTCTTGCCTGTTACCGCATAGAATAGTTTGGCGTAGTTCTCCACGTGCGCCATGACTTTGGCTGGCTCCTTCGTCTGTTTATTGTTTTCCGGCACGACATCGTTCCAGGGCAGTTTGCATAGGCCGTTAAGCCCGAACCATGTGCGCCACATGGGGAACCAATGCAGGCTTTCGGCTTTCTGCTCGAACGTGGGCATTAAGTTGTGAACCATGTCTAGGAAGATCAGCCACGCCTCGTCGTGCTGGGGGCCCTTAAGCGCCAGCCCGTAGCCGCCCTGCTGCGCCAGCGACTCCTTCGTAACGTATTCTGAAAACTCTAAGCCCTTTGCTTCCATGCCTATGTCGTTCATAACTGCGGGATCGGCGCTGTATTTCTCCGCGAAAATCTTCTTCATCCGCCTTATGCCCTGCCCAACGATGATGCCGAAGCCTTCGCCACGCGCCATCTGATGCACAAGCTCAAGCGCCGCAGCCTTGTTGCCGAACCGCAAATCTAAGCCGCCTGTGGCTTCCTTGCTGATCAAGCCCATTTCATAGCATTCCATGGCGAATGCTGTGGCGGTGCCCACGCTAATGGTGTCCAAGCCGTAAATGTCGCAGTAGAAGTTCATTTCGATAACGTGATCTACATCGAAGATGCCGCAGTTGCTGCCCACAGCCGCAGCCGTCTCATACTCTGGGCCAGTGACGAATACCTTCTGACCCTTGTACGGACCAGTTTTCAACTCGAAGTCCTTAACCACATGTGCGCAAG
>JAOAIV010000060.1:0-7391 GCA_026414525.1 Candidatus Bathyarchaeota archaeon
CGGAGATGTGTATAAGAGACAGGTGTATAGGCACATGGGCGCAAATGGCACGTATCAAGGTGCATTTTACGCCATTGGCTTAACACGAACACCTGACATCAGAATTGCTGCTCTTGGGATCTTGACTGACTATAAACCTCGACTTTATCGTTCCGAATATACTGCTTATGGTACATCGCGGCTTGTTGTTCTTCAACTAGGTTTAGTGGGGGGTGTCTAGGAATGAGTCGTTTAAAGTTAAATAAAAAGGGCCAATTTACGATTATTGCTTCTATGCTTGTAGCTATTGTTCTAATAGCCGCTGTCATGACCACCTACTCTGCCATACGTTATGCACAGCTTGAGGATCAACCCCGCGTTTTAAGCGCGGTGGATGAAATTAACTTGGCGCTGAAACATGTTTTAGGCTTTACGGTCGGCTATTATGGTTCAGTTTTGCAAGTTACTGGCAACACCACTTACGCAAAACAGCTTGCCTTAAATTATCTAAAGAGTGGTTTAGTAAATATTGGCGATATTAGGCCTGAATGGGGGCCATCATTTGATATTCGCAGTTTTGATTTACGTACATACTGGTTTACTAATGTCAGTTACAGCGCAGGCAACTTCACCGTAAGCTATGACTTGAATGGTTTAGGCGTTTACGATATGACTTACTCAACTTCATGTAGTCTGTATGTGGAAGTTTTGACTTCTTCCGGAAATCAAGCGCGTATACGAGTGACTAAGGATGGTGGTGAACCCGTCGTCAATTTGGGAAAGCAGAGCTTGAAATTCTACCGTTACATCTATTCAAATTTGACATGGGAACATGTAATTCCAAGCGGTGAACCCACAATCTATGCCGATGGCATATACGAAATTCCTGTTCCATCGGGAATAGCCCCTGATTCGTATGTGATCAGCATCGAGGACTCGCGAGGCATCATCGTCGTGGCCTCGTCATTCAGCCGTTATACCATTGATTTGGAATGGTATGCAACCCAAACTAATAAGTACGTTGATCTTATCTCAGATGTTGATGAAGTCCCAGATAAAGGTGTTCATAGTAACTTTACTGCACAGCAGTATGGTCCAGATGGTATATTTGATACACTGACCGAAATGGCTTCAGGAAAAGTAACGCTGATCTATAACTCAACTATTTGGAGACCCATAAGCTCCACAACATGCTTCTCTGGAAATTTAACATCATTGGAAACTGACAATGGCGTGTATATGCAATTACTAAGTTACCCTACAGCGTATTCGCCAACTGAATATAGCACTATAGAATATGACAGTGCAAATAGCACTTCATCTTCAAGTTCGGTTACTTCGCTATCTTGGTGGCATACAACCGGGTTTGGATCGAATCGACTTCTAATTGTGGCAGTAGACGTATTCAACAAGGATGGAACGCCTACAACCGTGACAAGCATCACGTATGATGGCGTGGCATTGAGTCAAGTAGCTACTGCGCTATGGTCTTTAAACCCGCAGGTTCGTAGTTACGTTTTCATTCTAACTAATCCCGCACCAGGAACGAAATTAATCAATGTGAACTTTGCGTCTTCTACCTTTGCCGTTGGTGGCTCCGTTACATATACTAATGTTAACCAGACAAATCCGGTGTTGACATATAATGTTACGTCGGCTTCGGGAATAAGCGCAAGTGTCAGCGTAACCTCTTCGGGCACAAACAGCAAAATGCTTTACGGCCATCTGGCAACGTATCGAACTTCAAGCTATACTATTAATGAAAGTGGACAAACAAGTCGCTGGAGTCAAACAAGTCAGCAGTATAAAGGTAGGGCCAGTGATAAATCGGTAACTAACGGTTCATCTGCCTTGTCTTGGACAATTTCACAGTCTGCCAGTTGGGTTGCTATCGCCGTTCTTTTACAACCTACACGGCTTCCCACAGAATATACCTGTGCAGCAGAGTTCGTTGGTTCCTCTGATACATTCAGCTGGGATTCGATAACTTGGACAATAGACGGATCAGCTAACCTCACCGATATTAGTGTAACATTTCAGCTTTACAATTACACTGCAGGGCAGTATCCAACTAGCGGAGAAGGTTATATGAGCGCTACTTTTGGAACAACAGATATAACAAAGACCCAAAACATCACAGTAAAACCTGCAGATTTTCGAAACAGTACCGGTCACTGGCAAATTAAAGTTATAGCTGTGAAGGCGACATCAACGCAGTTTAACCTTAAACTTGACCTATTACGATTTAGCCCTGTGGTTCCTAATTACGCGCTTGAACTGGAGGAGCAGTGGATCAGCCCAAACATAATTGGACGTTACGAATTATGTATTAAAACTGGATCATTGGGCACTGAGAACTTAAAAGTTGAGGTTCGCAGTGGTTCTGCCTGGGTGTCAGTTATAAGCGCCCTGCAACCAAATAAATGGAACAACATTTCTGTAACGCAGTATATCTCCTCATCCTTTACAATTCGCTTCAAAGGCACCGACGATGTAACCGATCCAATACTTGACAATTGGGAGATCGATGCCGTCTTACTGACGATCAAAACTCCACCCAGCTTTCTCCTTACATTACCTGAATCCACTATTGTCGTGGAACTTTTACAGAACGGCACTATGCGCTGGCTTGGTCAAGCACTGCGAAACATAACTCAGACACTGCCCATTCCCCCGATCCCGGTGAAGGCCCTTCGCGTGAACCAAACAATAAACGGTGTTGATGTGGAAGTGCCCTTCCAAGTTGAGGATTGGGCGTCAGAATATAGGATTCCACAAGGATTAACGAACAATGCCACGGTGTTCAGCAACCGACAAATGTTAGTATTTCTTGTGAATGCAACTGTGTCCAAAATCACTATATGGTGGAATGGAAGCGATGAAGCACTTCAAACATCAAAGGCTTATACTAACTTGTATTTCACTAATGATGACCCAAATAATAATAGATTAAGCAATGGCAAAATACAGCTTCAAATTGGAAGCTTCAGCGTAACCTCAACAGTTATTGGAACAAGCACCTCCAGCTCAGCAAATTTCATGCGCATAAACGGCGAAGATAGTGTTTATGGTGCTGGAGCAGCCTATGTAATACATCATGGCGTGGTTAGAGATATTATACAACAAGAAGCTGAATGGAACAGTGGCGCTGATAATTGTCCAAACCTTTACGCGAATATTGTGATTACGTTACCTGCTTCTGTAACTTACTATACCTATGATCTGCGGTTAATGTTCATTTCGTCCTCCCAATCTAGAAATATCACTGAATTACGTCCAATTAGCATTACTGTTTCACCTAGCTCGCCAACTGCGATGACTGAAAACGGAACATTAAATGGCTTCCCGATAGTTACAAACGGCACTGGAACATTCTACAACTTCACCGTCGGCGGCTGGACACCCCATCATTGGAGCCAACTAATCTCCGGTTCAAGAGGTGCGGGAATAATGTTTACCGACATCGCAAATCGGCAACTATACGTCTTTAACGCCATCGCTGGAAGCAATGTAGGCGCAATTAAAATTGACAGCTCCTCAAGAACTATAGCGCTACTCCCAGTTGCAAGCGGCTCCGTTAGCTTCACCTACGCGCTGGATATTACTTGGCATGGCGCCGTAGTCACCTTTGACGGAACAACGCCTATATACCGCAGTAGCGACGAAAGCGGACTTTGGATTCTTGTCGAGTACCCGCCAACAGTGACTGTTACAACAGCAAGCTAATTTTAATAATAACAGTCAAACCTTCACTTTTCTCCCGTACAGGAAGAGCAATGGGTTTCCTTAGGCAGCTGGGTCTACTGCATGTGGTAGCCTCTTCGTTTTCCGAATTATCTCTAATGTATATTCACGCTTCATACAGGTTAAATACAATATTCATATTCTCCATAAGTAAATAGGAAAGGCTGAGAAAACATGAATAACCATAAGAGATTCAGGAAGGAAAGTGCTATTTCCCCTATACTTGCCACGCTGCTGCTTATAGTAATCGCTGTGGCAGCCACCGTAATCACATACGCGTGGATAACTACATATATGGGGAGCACAGCCAACCAGGCCAGTTTCATACCCTACAAGGCAAACGTAAACTTCATCGATACGCCATCAAAACAGATAGCTATAGACATCGGAAACTCTGGAACCTCCGCAGGCCAGATAGTCAAAGTCTACATAGGCGACTCGCCTACAACCACACAAGCATACGAAACCAGTCCAGCAACCATAACAATTGAGCCAAACACCGTTGTCAGTTTCACAGTAAACTTCAATTGGCAATCTAAACAAACCTACTATTTCAAAATAGTGCCCAGTAGCGGCGCAACGCTTTCATTTACTGAGCAGGCGCCTTAACAGCGCATCAGCCGAGGTTCCTTATTTTCCCAGCAACCCGCTTAGCTATCAAACACACCTTTTTATTTAACCCCCTCAAATACAGCAAGATGGTGCAAAAGAAACTTGGAACTCTTTCAAGTATTATCTGCCGCAAGAATCACCCTCTCCCTTGCCATCCTGGTTTACGCGTCATGGAGCGACTACAAAACCCGGGAGGTCACAAATCGCGCATGGGCTGTTTATGCGCCTGTTGCACTTCTGCTGATGCTAACTGAAATATGTCTATACGATGCAGCGAAGCTCTTGCCATACTTTATAAGCTTCGCTGTCACTGCCGCCCTCGCCTTGCTGCTATTCTATACTGGCGCATTCGGCGGCGCCGACTCTAAGGCGTTTATGTGCATAGCGTTGGCGCTGCCCTTTTACCCCGAAGGGCTGCTTACGCCAATTATAGCTACCGTGATTTCGCCGCTAGCGCAAAATCTCTTTCCGCTAACAATCTTCAACAACTCCGTGCTGTTCGCTGCGGCCAGCGGCGTCTACATGCTTCTTCGCAACGTCGCTTGGCGCATAAGAACCCGCCATAGGCTTTTCGAGGACAATCTTGCCGCTGAAAGCTTATGGAAAAAGTTTGCGGTGTTGATAACAGGCCACAAGTTTCCTATCGATAAACTGCAGAAGACATGGCATCTCTATCCAATGGAGGATGTCGAAGATGAAGAAGCCTCGCCGAAAAGAAAGCTTGTAATAATCCCAAACGACGAGCACCGCAACCAGATTGTTGAACGTCTAGCCAAAGCCGTGGAAACAGGTAAAATAAGCGCTGATGTTTGGGCAACTCCCGGCCTTCCAATGCTTATTTTCGTGACTGCCGCCTTAATAGCTGCTTTATTGTTCGGCGACATACTATGGCTGATTATCACCTTTCTCGTGGGCTAAACTTGGCGATGTCTGTGCTCTATGTTTCTGCTACGCTTAGAGAAGGAGACTGACGCAATCAAAGTCAAAAGCGAGCCAAAACCCACAAACGTTAACGCGTAGCTTCTGTATGGATAGGTTGCCAAAGCTGCGCTTGCAGCTAGTTCGCTATTGGATGATTGGTAAGAGTATAGGAAAGCGCTTACGCCGAACAGCACAAGCGCCAACACTAGCAAGCACATTTCAGCCTTAAACTTCATGCTCCCTCTCATCTCTAAACCTGTTTTTCCGAAGTTTTCCAGCAAACCCTACTGGTATAGCGGAAATGTTATTTTAGCTTTACGGAAAAATAACCATGCAGGCGCAGTATATGACGGATACACACTTCAAGAAAGAATTAGTTAGCTTCCTCAAAAGCGACAAAAATGTCCGGCCACGTGTAGTAGTGATGCCTGACTATTTCCAAGATCGCCTGATCGATATACCCTTCGATGTTACCCATTTCACTCAGTTGATTGCAAATGTAGCCAACCGCAAAGGTGGCAGCATCGACGGAATCACCCAGACAGACTTGCGGGGTGGAAACGCTGTTAACACTGCTTCCGCTTTAGCAGCGTTAGGCGCTGAAGTTGTGCTGATAGTCTGCACCAGCCAAATTGGTTTTCAGCGATTGAAATTGTCTCTTGGAAAATGTAACATTGACCTTTCGCATGTTAAAATCGCAGATAAGGCTTCTTTAACAACAGCGCTTGAGTTAAGCGCAAGGCATGGTAAATCCAACGTCATGCTTCGAGATTTGGGCTCCCTCGCTGATTTTGGCCCATCTAATTTATCTGAAAATGATTACAGAATCATTGAAAACGCTGATTATGTCTGCATATTCAACTGGGCTGGAACCAGACAATACGGCACGCAATTGGCTGAAGCCGTTTTTGACAGGACAAAGACGAAAGGGAAAGGCAAGACTTACTATGATACAGCAGATCCAACACCGAATAAAGAGAAAATCCCAGAGTTAATCCAAAAAGTTCTGAAGACGGCGAAAGTGGATATTTTAAGTTTAAACGAAAACGAAGCCATCTGCTATGCCTCACTGTTTAGCGAAGAAATAAAACGAAACAAGCAAAACCTGGGCTTTGAGGCTTTAGCCATCAAAGCCGCAGGAACATTAGCTGAGCATCTATCTGCCAGAGTTGACCTGCATACCACCGCTCTAGCCGCTTCAATCGCCAAAAAGAAGAAAATAATGGTTCCCGCCTTAAACGTCCAAACATTAAGGGCAACCGGCGCAGGCGACGCTTGGAATGCAGGCAACATCATAGGTGACGCCGCCGGAGTCTCAGACGAGTGCCGCCTTGCATTGGCGAACGCTGTGGCCGCCTACTATCTGACTTCGCCAGATGGAGAGCATCCGACAAAACAAATGTTGATTAAGTTTATAGAGGGCGCATGGCAAGAATAGTTATTCACTTTGTATTACACCACGTAAACTTCTTGAATGCTCACTATTCCATTGTCGCCTACTATTCTTTTTAGCTCAGGCAGTAGCGGCTCAAGCTTTGATTGAGTATCTATGACTTCTATTATAAGAGGCATGTTGACGGTTAAGCCTTCCAAGTGCAAAGTGGATTTGCCGCGTTTGCCGAAACCATTCACGCCAGTCCAGATGGTTGCGCCTGCCACGCCTGCTTTGATCAGCAAGTCCATAACAAGTGCATGTAACCGTTTGCCGTCAAGCTCATCGTTTTTCTTTATTCTAATGGTTATCTCCCACATTTTCATTTTCATTAAAGCATCAGCCCCAGTATGGCGTACCCTAATATTCTACCAGCCACCACGGCTATAAAAGATAATCCCACATTGGCCACTATTTCCAGCGCTGCAAGCCTTAGCCCTTGTGTATCTATTAGGTTGACTGTTTCAAGTTCAAAAGACGACATGGTTGTGAACGAACCGCAGAAGCCGACAGCTACCAGAAGCGTATATTTCTGATCTAAATTAAGCGCGGTGCTCATTACTGAGAAGAACCCTAGAATAAAACTCCCTAGAACGTTGACGATTAAAATGTTAACTGGCAAGTTTCCAATGGTAACTGGTGATTCAACGATTTTATAGCGTAAGTATGCGCCGGCTACTGCTCCTATGGCTAAAAGAGCAAA